>NZ_JAWUEI010000009.1:0-173687 GCF_036663495.1 Enterobacter sp. 342 | reverse complement strand
AATCGGTGGAGCTGCATGACAAAGTCATCGGGCATTATCTGAACATAAAACACTATCAATAAGTTGGAGTCATTACCCAATTTCTTATAAAAAAAAGGCTTTTTTTACTCGCAATACCCCAGGCAATCGGTTAATCTCGAACTCGTTTTGCCCCATAGAGATAATTATTTCGCTGGCGCATAATTTTGTGCGCTGTGCCACAAATGTGAGCAGAAAGAATTGTCTCAATGTGAACAGATAATTAGTCTCGTCACGTTTGGCATTTTTATAACGATATTTGTCGTTAAGGACTTCAAGGGAAAATAAACAAAATGGTCAAATCTCAACCGTTTCTGAGATATATCTTACGGGGGATCCCGGCGATAGCAGTCGCGGTACTGTTATCTGCATGTAGTACATCGAACACCGCAAAGAATATGCATCCTGAGACGCGTGTTGTGGGAATGGAAGATTCCTCGTCACTGCAAGCCTCTCAGGATGAATTTGAAAATATGGTACGTAATCTGGACGTGAAGTCCCGCATTATGGACCAGTATGCTGACTGGAAAGGCGTGCGTTACCGTCTTGGCGGCAGCACTAAAACAGGTATTGATTGTTCCGGTTTTGTACAGCGTACTTTCCGTGAGCAATTCGGGTTAGATCTTCCGCGTTCGACGTACGAACAGCAGGAGATGGGCAAGTCGATTTCGCGTACCAAACTGCGCACCGGTGACTTAGTTCTGTTCCGCGCAGGTTCTACAGGTCGACATGTTGGCATCTACATTGGTAATGACCAGTTTGTACATGCTTCCACCAGCAGCGGTGTGACCATTTCCAGCATGAACGAACCGTACTGGAAAAAACGCTACAACGAAGCGCGCCGCGTACTGACCCGCAGTTAATATGGAAATTGTATCGTTGGTTATCCCTTGGCTGGCGATATGATGAAAAAAAGCACTGCTTCGGCGGTGTTTTTTTTTGCCCGTTACACTGAATACATTCAGCGGCAATTCAGGAACCACAACGTCTATGTTCACCCGCTACTTCTCCAGTAATCGCAAGATACTGATCCTCAGTATTATCACCGGCCTGATCACTGCCCTGCTCCTGGGGTCATTGCAATTTTTCTGGAGCTACCACAAGCGGGACGTTAAATTCGACACCCTGATCAAAGATATTAGCCTCTATATGGAGAGCTATTTTGGAGAGTTAAAAACCTCTATCGACATCCTCCAGCCGCTCACGTTGAACAATTGCCATGACGTCAATGCAGAACTGACCTCACGCGCAGCCTTTAGCCTCAACGTGCGCGCCTTCCTGCTGGTCAGGGACAAAATCGCGTTCTGCTCTTCCGCCACAGGCCCGATGAATGTCCCGATGGAGGAGCTGATACCCGAGCTGCACATCAATAAGCAGATCGATATGGCGTTGCTTCCGGGCACTCCCATGCTGCCCAACAAGCCCGCGATTGCCATCTGGTACCGAAACCCGTTAGTAAAAGATGGCGGTGTGTTCACCTCGGTGAATATCAATCTGGCACCTTATCTGCTCTACACAGCACGCCAGGACCAGTTCGCAGGCATAGCCATTATCATTGGCGATTATGCGCTAACGACGATGTCCAGCAAGCTGGTCAAAGCGCTTGATTTAGGTGAAGCGCCGAGCCGCATCGCCACGCTGAAAGACGTCCCCCTGACCATTAAACTGTATGCGGACGCCTGGACCAGCGATGACATCCTTTTTGCCCTGTTCTTTGGGTTGGTATGCGGTATTGCCGCCGGATCGCTCAACTACTATATCCTCAGCATACGGCTGAATCCGGGCAAAGAAATTTTAAGCGCCATTAAGCGCGGTCAGTTCTACGTGGTCTATCAACCTGTTGTGGACGCAAAAGAGCTGAAAATGCGCGGCGTCGAGGTGCTGATGCGCTGGAAACACCCGACCATGGGTGAAATTCCGCCTGACGCCTTTATCAATTTTGCCGAAGCACAGAAGTTGATCGTTCCGCTGACGCTGCATCTTTTTGATCTCATCATTCGCGATGCACCAGCGTTACAGACCGTGCTGCCACCGGGCGCAAAACTGGGCATCAACATTGCGCCAGGGCATCTGCATGCGGAAAGCTTCAAAGACGATATGCTCACCTTCAAAGCGTTACTGCCGCCAGATCACTTCCAGATCGTGCTGGAAATCACCGAGCGCGACATGCTTAACCACCGGGAAGCCAACAATCTTTTTGAATGGTTACACAATGAAGGGTTTGAAATAGCCATTGATGATTTTGGTACAGGCCATAGTGCGCTGATTTACCTTGAGCATTTCACCATGGACTATCTCAAAATCGACCGGGGTTTCGTTAACGCGATTGGTACAGAAACCGTCACCTCACCAGTGCTTGATGCTGTGCTGACACTGGCCAGACGCCTGAATATGTCGACCGTCGCGGAGGGTGTTGAAACGCCGGAACAGGCTGCATGGCTACGCGAACATGGCGTCAATTTCCTGCAGGGATACTGGATTAGCCGCCCGATGCCCCTGGATCAATTTCGCAAATGGCGGCCTGACGTGTCCTCCGGCGGTGAATAATTTCACATTACCTGTGGCGTCACTTATTATTCAGCTTAACTGAGCCGGTATGTAAAAGAGGGAGCCGCCGCGAGATGTTTATGCGTTTCATGTTGCTGTTGTTGGTATTCATGAGCCTGCCCAGTCAGGCGCAAACCATCAAAGAAAACATCGCATTCGCGGTGATTGGCGAGCCGAAATACGCGGTCAATTTTACACACTTCGATTACGTCAACCCGGCCGCCCCCAAAGGCGGGAAGGTAACACTTTCCGCCACGGGCACGTTCGACAACTTCAACCGCTACGCCCTGCGTGGCGTGGCGGCAGCACGAACGGAATCGCTTTACGATACGCTTTTTGTCACGTCTGATGATGAGCCCGGCAGCTACTATCCGCTGATTGCCGATAACGTGCGTTACGCGGATAACTTTGCATGGGCTGAAATCTCGATAAACCCTCGGGCACGTTTTCACGATGGTTCACCGGTTAAGGCCAGTGACGTCGCGTTCACCTTTCACAAGTTTATGACCGAAGGCGTTCCCCAGTTCCGCATTGTATATAAAGGCGCGTCAGTCAGCGCCATCGCGCCGCTTACCGTGCGCATTGCGTTGAGCGAACCGAACAAAGAGAACATGCTCAGCTTGTTCTCGCTGCCTGTTATGCCTCAATCGTTCTGGAAAGATCACAAACTGAGTGACCCGCTCTCGACTCCCCCTCTGGCAGGCGGTCCCTACCGCATCACCGACTGGCGAATGGGGCAATATGTGGTCTATTCTCGTGTCAAAGACTACTGGGCGGCAAATCTGCCAGTAAACCGCGGGCGCTGGAATTTCGACACCCTTCGTTATGATTACTACCTCGACGATAACGTAGCATTTGAAGCATTCAAAGCCGGTGCCTTCGATCTGCGCGTTGAGAGCAGCGCCAAAAACTGGGCCACACGGTATATAGGGAAAAATTTCGCGAAAGGTTACATCGTTAAAGATGAACACAAAAATGAATCCGCCCAGGACACGCGCTGGCTAGCATTTAATATTCAGCGTCCGGTATTTAATGACCGCCGGGTACGGGAAGCGATTTCCCTGGCCTTTGATTTTGAGTGGATGAACAAAGCGCTGTTTTACGGTGCCTACAGCCGTGCGAACAGTTATTTCCAGAACACGGAATATGCCGCGCGTGACTACCCGAAAGCCGACGAACTGGTCCTGCTGGCACCGCTGAAAGCAGAAGTACCCGCGGAAGTGTTCACCTCGGTGTTTCAGCCGCCCGTGTCGAACGGTGACGGCTACGACCGCGCCAACCTGCTGAAAGCCAGCAAGCTACTGGACGACGCGGGCTGGCCCCTGAAGAATCAAAAGCGTGTTGATGCCAAAACGGGTAAGCCTCTCAGCTTTGAGCTGCTGCTTTCGTCCGGGGGCAACGATCAGTGGGTGCTGCCGTTTAAGCACAACCTTGAGCGGCTGGGCGTAACCATGAACATTCGCCAGGTTGATAACGCGCAGATTACCAATCGCATGCGCAGCCGCGATTACGACATGATGCAGCGCTTGTGGTCCGCACAGCCGTGGCCAAGTTCCGATCTGCAAATTTCATGGGCCTCCAGCTACATCGACTCCTCATATAATGCCCCAGGGGTAAAAAGCCCGGCGATTGATGCACTGATTGCGAAAATAGTGGCGGCGCAGGGTGATAAAGAAAAACTCCTGCCGCTCGGGCGGGCGCTCGACAGGGTCTTAACCTGGAACTACTACATGCTTCCGATGTGGTATATGGGTGAAGATCGTCTTGCTCGCTGGGACAAGTTCTCCGTGCCTTCCGTACGCCCTGTCTATTCACTGGGCTTCGATACCTGGTGGTATGACGTCAACAAAGCCGCCAGACTCCCCGCTGAGCGACGATAAGGAATCATCATGGGTGCCTATCTTATCCGCCGTCTGCTGCTGGTCATCCCGACCCTGTGGGCCATCATCACGATTAACTTTTTTATCGTGCAAATCGCGCCTGGCGGCCCGGTTGATCAGGCTATTGCCGCCATCGAGTTTGGTAATAGCGGCGGCATGCCCGGCGGTGGTGGTGAAGGAATGGGCGCGAGCCATGCGCGAACCGGTGTAGGGAATATCAGTGAAAGTCATTATCGCGGTGGGCGTGGGCTGGATCCTGAAGTGATCGCCGAGATCACCCACCGCTATGGCTTTGACAAACCCATTCACGAGCGCTATTTCAAAATGCTCTGGGACTATATTCGCTTTGATTTCGGCGATAGCCTGTTTCGCAGTGCATCAGTCTTATCGTTGATTAAGCAAAGCCTGCCAGTGTCAATCACGCTGGGGTTATGGGGAACGTTGATTATCTACCTGGTCTCGATTCCGCTCGGGATCCGTAAAGCCGTTTATAACGGCAGCCGTTTCGATATCTGGAGTAGCACGTTCATCATCATCGGTTATGCCATCCCGGCGTTTCTGTTTGCCGTCCTGCTGATTGTTTTTTTTGCCGGGGGGAGTTATTTCGATATCTTTCCGCTGCGAGGGTTAGTCTCCGCCGATTTCAGTACCCTGCCGTGGTACCAGAAAATCACCGACTATCTCTGGCATATCACACTACCGGTTCTGGCAACGGTTATTGGTGGGTTTGCGGCTCTGACCATGCTGACCAAAAACGCCTTTCTTGATGAAATTCGAAAACAGTACGTCGTCACGGCCCGCGCCAAAGGCGTGAGTGAGAAGCAGATTATGTGGAAACACGTATTCCGCAACGCCATGCTACTGGTGATTGCCGGATTTCCCGCCACGTTCATCAGTATGTTTTTTACCGGTTCACTGCTGATCGAGGTGATGTTCTCACTCAACGGGTTGGGCCTGTTGGGCTATGAAGCCACCGTCTCGCGCGATTATCCGGTGATGTTTGGCACACTCTACATTTTCACCCTGATTGGCCTGCTGCTGAATATCATCAGTGATATCAGCTATACGCTGGTTGATCCCCGAATTGATTTTGAGGGCCGCTAATGTCGCGTTTAAGCCCCGTAAACCAGGCCCGCTGGGCCCGTTTTCGCCACAACCGCCGCGGCTACTGGTCACTGTGGATATTTGCCGTGTTGTTTATTTTAAGCATGTGCTCTGAGTTGATTGCCAACGACAAGCCTTTGCTGGTGCATTTTAACGACCGCTGGTATGTACCGGTTCTCGCTAATTACAGTGAAAGCGATTTTGGTGGCCCGTTTGCAACACCTGCGGAGTATCAGGACCCGTGGCTTCGCCAGCAAATTGAGCAACATGGCTGGGCTATCTGGGCACCGGTGCGTTTTGGCGCAAACAGCATTAACTTCGCCACCACAACGCCCTTCCCTTCCCCACCCTCTGCACAAAACTGGCTGGGAACGGATGCCAATGGTGGCGATGTCCTGGCGCGCATCCTTTATGGCACACGGATATCGCTTCTGTTTGGACTTATGCTGACACTGTTTTCCAGTGTGATGGGGGTCGTGGCCGGCGCGGTTCAGGGCTATTACGGTGGAAAAATAGACCTGTGGGGCCAGCGTGTTATTGAAGTCTGGTCAGGCATGCCGACACTGTTTCTGATCATCCTGCTTTCGAGTGTGGTACAGCCAAACTTCTGGTGGCTGTTAGGTATCACCGTACTCTTCGGCTGGATGGCGCTGGTGGGTGTCGTGCGGGCGGAATTTCTGCGCACCCGCAACTTCGACTATATTCGCGCCGCGCAGGCGCTGGGCGTGAGCGACCGCGGGATTATTTTCCGCCATATGCTGCCTAACGCTGTGGTGGCCACGCTTACCTTCCTGCCTTTTATTCTGTGTAGTTCCATCACCACTCTTACCTCGCTGGATTTTCTTGGCTTCGGGTTACCACTGGGTTCCCCGTCGCTCGGCGAGTTGCTGTTACAGGGCAAGAACAACCTGCAGGCGCCCTGGCTGGGTATTACCGCCTTCCTGTCTGTGGCCGTGCTGCTTTCGCTACTGATTTTTATTGGCGAAGCCGTGCGCGATGCCTTCGATCCTAACAAGGCGGTATAAGATGACGCAGCCCCTTCTCAGTATTGATAACCTGTCGATTGCTTTTTCAACACAGGGTGAGATGCGCACCGTCGTCACCGACTTGTCACTCCAGATCCAGCGCGGTGAAACGCTGGCGCTGGTGGGTGAGTCAGGTTCAGGCAAGAGCGTCTCAGCGCTCTCCATCCTGCGTCTGCTGCCGTCTCCGCCCGTGAGCTACCCGCAAGGAGACATTCTGTTTCACGGCAGCTCGCTGTTGCACGCTGACGAACACACGCTGCGCGCAATCCGCGGTAATAAGATTGCCATGATTTTCCAGGAACCGATGGTTTCTCTTAACCCCCTTCACACCCTGGAAAAACAGCTCTATGAAGTCCTGTCCCTGCACCGGGGGATGCGTAAAGAAGCCGCGCGCGGGGAAATTCTGGACTGTCTCGAACGAACAGGCATACGCAATGCAGCCAAACGGCTGAATGATTTTCCGCATCAGCTTTCCGGCGGTGAACGTCAGCGTGTGATGATCGCCATGGCCCTGCTCACGCGACCAGAACTGTTGATTGCCGATGAACCTACAACGGCGCTGGACGTGACGGTGCAGGCGCAAATTTTGACGCTGCTGCGCGAGTTGCGTGACGAGCTGAACATGAGTTTGCTGTTTATCACGCACAACCTGAGTATCGTGAAAAAGTTGGCCGACTGCGTTGCGGTGATGCAAAACGGGCGATGTGTCGAGCAGAATGTCGCGTCCACGCTGTTAAACGCGCCACAACACCCGTATACCCAGCGCCTGCTCGACAGTGAACCCTCTGGCGACCCGGTTCCGCTGCCAGCTGACAGCGTACCGCTGTTGCGTGTTGACGATTTGTCCGTCTCGTTTCCCATTCGCAAAGGTATTCTGCGGCGCGTCGTCGACCAGAATCCGGTGTTGAAAAATATCCGCTTCTCTCTGCGTCCGGGGGAATCTCTGGGACTGGTAGGTGAATCCGGTTCGGGTAAAAGCACCACTGGCCTGGCGCTGCTGCGCTTAATCTCTTCTCAGGGCGAGATCCTCTTTGACAACATGCCACTG
The DNA here is from genome assembly GCF_036663495.1 of Enterobacter sp. 342. NCBI lineage: Bacteria > Pseudomonadati > Pseudomonadota > Gammaproteobacteria > Enterobacterales > Enterobacteriaceae > Enterobacter > Enterobacter sp. 342. The sequence continues at coordinate 166,065 of NZ_JAWUEI010000009.1, read as the reverse complement.
CATCTCTGGAACCGACGCCAGATGCTTCCGGTACGCCCTCGTATGCAGGTGGTATTTCAGGATCCCAACTCCTCGCTTAACCCACGGCTCAGCGTGTTACAGATCGTTGAAGAGGGTCTGCGTGTTCATCAGCCCAGCCTGAATGGCCAACAGCGGGAACAGGAGGTTATGCGGGTGATGGCCGAAGTCGGTTTAGATCCCGAGACCCGTCACCGCTATCCGGCAGAATTCTCTGGTGGGCAGCGTCAGCGTATCGCCATTGCCCGTGCGCTGATCCTGAAACCGGAACTGATTATTCTGGATGAACCGACCTCCTCTCTGGACAGAACCGTCCAGGCGCAGATCCTGAAACTGCTCAAAGGGTTACAGGAAAAACATCGGCTGGCCTATATCTTTATCAGCCATGATTTACAGGTGGTTCGGGCGCTATGCCATCAGGTGATTGTGTTGCGACAGGGAGAAGTGGTCGAACAGGGGGAGTGCCAGCGCGTATTTACTGCGCCAACGCAGAGCTACACGCGCCAGCTGCTGTCAGCAGACTAGCGCTCAGAATGGATACTGGCCAGAGAAAGGCTCCGCAATAGCAACGCCAAAATTTTTCAGGCGGCAGGTCGCGGCAAATTCATCCTGACTTTTAACAAACAGGCACGGCTCACCTTCGCACTCCAGTACAGAGCTGTCTACTTCGATATCCGTCAACGCCTGGCTTAAGCGTTCCATAACCGGCCATGCGTCTTCGTCGCTCGGGCTGAGCAGTTTGAGCGCAACCAGACAATTATCGCAGCCCGCGGCACTTTGCGGAATCGGTTCAACTTTCGAACCTGCAAAACCCGCTGACCAGCGATAGCTCTGGGGCAAGCGATGGACAATGGAGAGTTGTAATGTATTCACGTTCGATCCCCGGAAGCAAAATTTACTTCACAATTTATTTACATTTATAGTAACACATCATCGCTAACCTGCACTATTCAGCGCTTTTTTATAGGTATCCAGGCTTGCGTCGGCGCTATATGTACCCGTTTCTGCGATCTAACTCAACCTTTTTGAATACAATGATGTGACTTTTTACATAAATAGATTTTACATAAAAGAAACAAACACCGGGTGTGTGAACGTGAGTTTGGTTGATATGCATCAACAAAAAAGGCCCTGTCGGGCCTTCTCTGTGCTTTAGTGAGCCGCTTTTCGCGGCCGACTTGCGTAAAGATAGAAGAGTATGGAGCTGGTTGCGCAAAAAGCCATCGCCCACAACATTGGCCAGGCCGTCGTAAAGGTAGCCATAGAAAGCAACGCCCCGACAATCGCCCCAATACCAAAGCGGAAGGTTCCTGCCAGTGACGATGCCGTTCCCGCCATATGCGGGAATTCATCAAGGATCACCGCCATCGCATTCGACGATACCATCGACACGCAGCCGACAAAGGCCGCCACACCCACCACCAGCGCCCAGAAGCCCACGCCCATAACCGCACTAACCACCAGCCAGATAGCCATCACAAACTGGATCCACAGCCCGGCACGGAACATGTTCAGTGCCCCCACCCGCCGGACAAAACGACTGTTGATGATAGTCATGATGAACAGGAAGACGATGTTAAGCGCAAAGTAATAGCCGAAGTGCTGCGGTGAAACATGGTTCAGTTCGATATAAACAAACGGCCCGGCGCTCAGGAAGGAGAACATCCCGGCGAAGCTGAACCCACTCGCCAGCATATAACTCAGCACACGCTTGTGGCGAAACAGTGAGGCGAAGTTGCCTATTGTGGTGCGGATGTGAAATTTCTGACGGCGCTCGACGGGAAGCGTTTCATCAATAAAGAAGAAAATCATCGCGGAGGCCAGCAGCGCGGCCAGCGCCAGGATCCAGAAAATCGCATGCCAGCTAAACCACACCAGCACCGCACCACCCGCCATCGGGGCCACCAGAGGTGCAATCGTCGTCACCAGCATCACGAACGACATCATGCGGGAGAACTCTTCTTTCGGGTAGATATCGCGCATCAGAGCGTTAATCACCACACTTGCCGCTGCAGCCGCCAGACCGTGGAAGAAGCGCATGATAATCAGATGATCGATGGTCTGCGCCAGCGCACAGGCAACTGCCGCGGCCGCAAAGACCAACGTCCCACCCAGAATAACAGGCTTGCGTCCCAGGCTATCCGCCATCGGGCCATAAAACAGCTGTCCCAGGGCAAAGCCGAGTATATAGGTGCTGAGTGTCATCTGCGCGCTGCCTGCTGGTACACCAAACTGCGCGGCAATAACCGGCAGCGCAGGCAGATACATATCGATAGACAGCGGCATCAACATGGCCAGCAGGCCAAGAATGAAGACAATTTTGAACGATGAGTGTGGCCTGGTGGTCACAGAGTTCTCCTGAGATTAATGCGAAGGCAGACCGACGCTGGCGATCTCTTCTTCCGTTAACGGGCGGTATTCGCCTGGCGCCAGGTCGTGATCGAGTTCAATCGCACCAATCCGCTCACGATGCAAGCCGACAACGTGGTTCCCCACTGCAGCAAACATCCGTTTTACCTGATGATATCGCCCTTCGCTGATGGTCAGGCGAACTTCGGTCGGGGTGATCACCTCAAGTACAGCAGGTTTGGTGAGATCTTTCTCATTATGCAGTTGAACGCCTTTGGCGAATTGCTCTGCCGTGTCATCCGCCACCGGAGACTCCAGCGTCACCAGATAGGTTTTCTCGCAATGATGGCGCGGAGAGGTAATACGGTGCGACCACTGCCCGTCGTCAGTCATCAGTACCAGGCCGGTGGTGTCGATATCCAGGCGACCAGCGGCATGCAGCTTGTGCGCAACCGGTTCGTCGAGGAAATAGAGCACTGTCGGGTGGTCCGGATCGTCCGTTGAACAGACATAGCCTTCCGGCTTATTGAGCATGAAATAGCGTGGGCCATGCTGCTGGGTCAGCGGATTGCCGTCATACTCAACCTGATGGTCAGGTTGCAGTTTGAAAGCGCTGTCTCTCACAATGTCGCCGTCCACGGTAACGCGGCTGGCGCGAATTTCACGCCCGGCAATAGCGCGGCTTACGCCGAGTTGCTGAGCGATAAACTTATCAAGTCGCATGAAATCTTTTTAGCCTTAATGGTGCTGGAAGTCGAACAGTACGTCCGAAAAAGAAGCAGTCTGGAACGGTTCAGTATAATGGTCTGGTTGCGCCACTCAAGGGAAAAAGTTTCGTGGCATACTATGTGCGGAATAATGAAACCGAGCCCCCATGACTTTTACACTTCGCCCCTATCAGCAGGAAGCCGTCGATGCCACCCTCGCCTGGTTCCGTAAACACCGTGAACCCGCGGCGATTGTGCTTCCGACTGGCGCAGGCAAGAGCCTGGTCATCGCCGAACTGGCACGTCTGGCCCGTGGCCGCGTGCTGGTCCTGGCGCACGTTAAAGAACTGGTCGCGCAGAACCATGCCAAATATTGCGCCCTTGGACTGGAAGCCGACATATTCGCCGCCGGGCTAAAGCGTAAAGAGAGCCACGGTAAAGTGGTCTTTGGCAGCGTGCAGTCGGTAGCTCGCAACCTTGACCTGTTTCGCAGTGAATTTTCGCTGCTGATTGTTGACGAGTGTCACCGTATCAGCGATGACGACGACAGCCAGTATCAGCAAATCCTGACACACCTGAAAGAGGTGAATCCTCACTTACGTCTGCTCGGCCTGACCGCCACACCGTTTCGTCTGGGTAAAGGCTGGATCTATCGCTTTCATTATCACGGTATGGTGCGTGGTGATGAAAAAGCGCTGTTCAGGGACTGTATCTATGAACTTCCGCTGCGCTACATGATTAAACACGGTTACCTGACGCCGCCTGAACGGCTGGATATGCCCGTGGTACAGTACGATTTCAGCCGGTTACAGGCGCAGAGTAACGGGCTATTCAGCGAGGCTGACCTCAATCATGAACTGAAAAAACAAAAGCGCATTACGCCGCACATCATTAGCCAGATCGAGGAGTTCGCCGCGACACGTAAAGGGGTGATGATCTTTGCTGCCACCGTTGAACACGCGCGAGAAATTACCGGGTTACTGCCCCCTGACGACGCGGCATTAATTACTGGCGAGACCCCAGGCCCGGAACGCGACAGCCTGATTGACGCCTTTAAAGCCCAGCAGTTTCGTTATCTGATTAACGTGTCGGTATTAACCACCGGCTTTGACGCCCCACATGTCGATCTGATCGCTATTTTACGTCCGACCGAATCGGTCAGTCTGTATCAACAGATCGTCGGCCGTGGCCTGCGTCTGGCCCCCGGTAAAACCGACTGCCTGATCCTCGATTACGCCGGTAACCCTCACGATCTCTACTCCCCGGAAGTGGGCACACCAAAAGGAAAAAGCGACAATGTGCCGGTACAGGTCTTTTGTCCTGCCTGCGGTTTTGCCAATACTTTCTGGGGTAAAACCACCGCCGACGGTACGCTAATTGAGCATTTTGGCCGCCGCTGTCAGGGCTGGTTTGAAGATGACGAAGGGCATCGCGAGCAGTGCGATTTCCGTTTCCGCTTCAAGAACTGCCCACAATGCAACGCCGAAAATGACATTGCCGCACGCCGCTGCCGGGAATGTGACACGGTACTGGTCGATCCTGACGACATGTTAAAAGCGGCACTGAAGTTAAAAGATGCACTGGTACTCCGCTGCTCAGGCATGGCACTACAGCCCGGTGCGGATGAAAAAGGCGAGTGGTTAAAAATCACTTACTACGATGAGGACGGGGCGGACGTCAGTGAGCGCTTCAGGGTACAAACTCCCGCTCAACGCACGGCCTTCGAGCAACTCTTTATTCGCCCGCACACCCGTACGCCAGGCGTTCCTCTGCGCTGGATAACCGTGGCTGATATCGTGCACCAGCAGGCGTTACTGCGCCATCCGGATTTTGTTGTTGCTCGCAAGAAAGGCCAGTTCTGGCAGGTCCGTGAGAAGGTCTTTGATTATGAAGGTCGCTTTCGTCGCGCCAACGAATTGCGCGGTTAACCGGACTTTTCATTGATGTGAGGAGCATTTGAGTATAAAATGCCGCCCGCTTCACATCCGTGAGGCAGAACACTCACCTGCTGCTGGGTCGCCTGTAGTAGGGTTTTAAATACAGAGAGAAATCAATGTTTACTATCGAAGCAGAAGTACGTAACGTGCAGGGTAAGGGTGCGAGCCGCCGCCTGCGTAACGCTAACAAGTTCCCGGCTATCGTTTACGGTGGCGAAGCTGCTCCAGTTGCAATCGAACTGGATCACGACAAACTGTGGAACCTGCAGACCAAAGCTGAATTCTACAGCGAAGTTCTGACCATCGTTGTTGGCGGTAAAGAAGAAAAAGTGAAAGTTCAGGCTGTTCAGCGTCACGCGTTCAAGCCAAAACTGACTCACATCGACTTCGTTCGCGCGTAATCGCAAACTCGTCGAGAAAAACCCCGCTTCTGCGGGGTTTTTTGTGCCTGCTATTTACCGCCTGAAGTACGACGCTGAAGCTGATCGCGCAAGTTCGGCGGCGTTCCTTTAATGGTCAGCGTATCGGTGGCCGGATCCCAGAAAATGCGTTCTCCCAGCAACATCGCATCAAAGTTAATGGTTAACCCGCCGCCGCTGCCGGCAAACTTGGTTAACTGACGCAACGTACTGCGATCTGCCGGGAAACTCTCTTCAAGCTCATAGCCTTTATCCGCGGTGAATTCCTGGAAGCTGACTTCGCTGACGCCCGCCAGCTCTTTTGACAGCGACTCCAGTTCAATCTCTTCCCCCGCCTGCAGCTGCTCGTTACAGTAGCTATAGACTTGCTGACGCACGTTCTGGCGCTCAGATTTATCGAGCTGTGCTTCTGCCGTGAAGTCATCAACCGCCTGGAGCAAACCTTTGTTCTGCGCTTTGGCGTTCAGCCCTTCGCTGGCGCCGAGGAAGTCCATAAAGAAATCCGCCACTTTGCGGCCTACACGTCCCTTCAGGAAAGTCAGGTAGCGGGTCGACTCCGGGTTGGTTTCCCACTCGGTCAAATCAATGCGTGCCACAATATCCGCGTGGTTGATATCCAGATAATGTGTCGAGCTAATATCCAGTTGCTCGTTCACGCGCATGCTGCTTAAGTTATTCAGCACCGTCACCAGAAGATACTCTACCGCCAGATAGCGGTAATGGCAGAACAGAACGATCCCCCCGTCAGCAAACGGATATTTCGCCAGTTCGTCGCGCAGACGTCCGGTCGCGGCGCGGCTGAACGCCAGAAAATCTTCTTCGCCCTGACGTTGCAGACGCAGGCTATCAGCCAGTTCGCTCTCTTCACTGAACAGGCCATAGGCTTTATTTTTTGCGCTGTAGACACGGTGTAACTCTGCCATCATCTCTACAACGGTAGGCGTGGGTTCCAGTAACGAATCGCGCAGCACCACTTCAAGGGTTTGCTCATCACGCTTGATAAGCTGGTGCAAGGCAATCTGGTTGATTTCCAGACTCATGATAAACTCTCCTTTTAGACCGGGCGGTATTCAACCACCACCAGGGCATGTGTGCAACAACAGATAAAAAAGGGGAAAAAAAGCTGTTGCTACGGTAATATGTTGCCCTTTCATCAACAAACTGATTTTGATTTATGCCACAACATTCCCGCTACAGTGATGAACACGTTGAACAGCTGCTCAGTGAGCTGGTTAACGTACTGGAAAAACATAAAACGCCGACCGATCTCTCCCTGATGGTTTTGGGAAATATGGTCACCAACCTTATCAATACCAGCGTTGCTCCGGCTCAGCGTCAGGCGATCGCCAAATCTTTCGCCCAGGCTTTACAGTCATCCGTCAGCAACGACCAGGCCCATTAAGGGATACGAACAACAGTTTATGGTGACGAATCGTCAGCGCTACCGTGAAAAAGTCTCCCAGATGGTCAGCTGGGGGCACTGGTTTGCCCTGTTCAACATTCTGTTAGCGACGGTGATTGGCTGTCGTTATCTGTTTGTCGCGGACTGGCCGACAACGCTAACCGGGCGTATCTACTCCTGGATAAGTGTTGTGGGTCATTTTAGCTTTTTGGTTTTCGCCACCTATCTGCTGATCCTGTTCCCTCTGACGTTTATCGTCATGTCGCAGCGTTTGATGCGATTCTTGTCGACCATCCTTGCAACAGCAGGGATGACGCTGTTGATTATCGACAGTGAAGTGTTCACCCGCTTCCACCTCCATCTCAACCCTATCGTCTGGGAACTGGTGATTAACCCCGACCAAAACGAGACGGCCCGTGACTGGCAACTGATGTTTATCAGCGTTCCGGTCATTCTGCTGATTGAGATGCTGTTTGCTACCTGGAGCTGGCAAAAACTTCGCAGCCTGACCCGGCGGCGGCATTACGCCAAACCCGTCGCCACACTCTTTTTTGTCTCATTCATCAGTTCGCATATCATGTATATCTGGGCGGATGCGAACTTCTATCGCCCTATTACCATGCAGCGCGCTAACCTGCCGCTCTCGTATCCTATGACCGCCCGTCGTTTCCTCGAAAAACACGGTCTGCTTGATGCGCAGGAGTACCAGCGCCGTCTGATCGAACAGGGTAATCCGGAGGCGGTCAGCGTTCAGTATCCTCTGAGCGATCTGCGTTATCGCGATATGGGTCGCGGGCAAAACGTCTTGCTGATCACGGTCGATGGCCTGAACTATTCCCGTTATGAGAAGCAGATGCCTGCGCTGGCCGATTTCGCGAGTAAAAACGTCACGTTCACCCAGCATATGAGCTCTGGTAATTCTACAGATGCGGGTATCTTTGGGCTGTTCTATGGCATCTCAGCTGGATACATGGACGGCGTGCTGTCTGCCCGTACGCCTGCGGCACTGATCACCGGGCTGAATCAGCAAGGGTATCAGTTAGGGTTGTTCTCCTCTGATGGCTTTAACAGCCCGCTTTACCGCCAGGCGCTGTTGTCTGATTTCTCACTGCCGGCGGCACAAAATCAGTCCGATGCGCAGACCGCCAGCCAATGGATAAACTGGCTGCAACGCTACGCCCAGGAAGATAACCGTTGGTTCTCATGGGTTGCGTTTAACGGTACCACGCTCAACGACAGTAACCAGAATGGCTTTACGCGCCGCTACAGTCGCGCGGCCAGTGACGTTGATTCACAAATAGGCCGCGTGCTTGACGCGCTACGTGAGTCAGGCAAGCTGGACAACACCGTAGTGATCGTGACAGCGGGTCATGGCGTGCCGTTAGGTGATGAGACGAAGAGTATGAGCTGGTCTCGTCCGAATCTGCAGGTTCCGCTGGTGATCCACTGGCCAGGCACGCCGGCTCAGCGCATTACTACGCTCACCGAGCATAAAGACGTGATGACCACGCTGATGCAACGCCTGCTGCATGTCAGCACGCCAGCGAACGAATATTCGCAGGGGCAGGATCTCTTCAGTGCTGCGCGCCGCCATAGCTGGGTCACGGCTGCCGGGAATAACACCCTGGTGGTGACCACGCCTAAGCTGACGCTGGTGCTGAACAGCAACGGAAATTATCAGACGTATAACCTGCAGGGCGAACGGTTGAAAGACCAGAAGCCGCAGTTAAGCCTGCTGCTGCAGGTCCTGACGGATGAGAAGCGCTTCATCGCTAACTGATTAATAATAAACCAGTTAGCGACAGATTCCCTTGCATTCAAAACGGAATCGAGTAGTATTCTTTTCATGCGTCGGCACGTAGCGCAGCCTGGTAGCGCACCGTCATGGGGTGTCGGGGGTCGGAGGTTCAAATCCTCTCGTGCCGACCAAAAACATATTGAAAACCAGCCGCTTATGGCTGGTTTTTTTATGGCTAAATTTTGTGTGGGGGAATAATGGGGGAAAAAACCGATATTTACATGCTACATAACTGGTTTCTTCCGTCCATGTTTACCAGCAACCTATCCCTTCTTTCTGAATTCAAGCTGATGTTAATAACGGCCCAGCCACATGAAGTTTCAATCGCCCGACAGTTGAATTGATGACAGTCGAGATAATGTTGCTAGTCCGTAAGTAGTTCACGAGAGACCAGAACGGCAGGTAAAACGGAGTAAAGAGGTCTCACATCCCACACATATAGCACCAGATTATTTAATTCGAGCATTCACTTCATTCATAAGACGGTGACCAAAGACCGCCTTTGCTATCAGGTTGCGCTATGTGTCGAAAATTTCAGGGGCTACGCACTGTAGAAAATCTAAAATAATCGATTGCCTTTACTTAAAACGCTCTGATTTTTAAGAATTTTTCAAGACATATTATCTCCACTTTCTGATTGTATTAAGCGTATGATTGTTAATCACTTATAAATTAAAGGGTTAACATGGCTGTTATACCTTTCCTCCCTCAACAGGGAATAGGGTTAGTTTTAGACCATATGCGCATTGCTCGCGCTCACGGCATGTCCAGAGATATGGCTAACCCAATGACTTATAAATGGTTTTACTATCAGGTTAGAAATCGTGGGCCGTGGGATTATAAGCAACATCACCCTGAACTAGAAAATTTTGGTAACTTTCACTATGGGGCTATTGGTTATGCTGCCGGGATACCTGCCGAAATTCTTTTAATGGGTGCTGGATTTGCTCAGGAACATGCAGGAACTAGCCGAAAGGAATGGGGTCATTGGTATCAGCAAGCACCACACGGTGATGACCCACATGATCAGTTCTGGATAAGACAAGGTATCGATTATGCAAGAAAGATCGGTTATTAAAACCCTTCACTGTATGCTGACAGCCGCCCTACTCCTGATAGTTGGTGGTTATTGTGTATATCAATATTGGTTCAATCTCCCACCGAAAGATGTTTTTGTGAGTAAGCAAAAGCTATCTGATAGCGTTTGGTTGTACGTCACAAAGTACGATGAAGGTAACGCCACTGTGTCGGATTTTTACCGCTTCTATCTTGATAAAGATGAAGGCGATTCCGATGTTATGGAGGCACTTAAAAAACGGACTCCATTCATGGAAGCAAAAACCAACTCATATACGGCCACAGGTTACGGAAACACTGTAAACCTGAAAGTAAACGGGAAAATTTATAACTTCACAAATTCAGATTTGTTCTACACAGACGGGATCGCTGTGATACCCGTTATCAACCTCATAGCCAACGGCACGCGAGACTAAAGGAGTTAGATAAATGGCTGTACCAGTTCACCTATTTTTGAAAGATGACGGCGGAGCTATGATCCGTGGTGGTTCAGATGTTGAAGGCCGTGAAGGAAGTATTGAGCTTAGGGATCTGATTCATAATCTCTGCATCCCAACGGACGGGGCAACAGGTAAGCTAACCGGAACTCGTAAACATTCCGCTTTCAGCCTGACTAAAGCAATTGATTCTGCATCCCCCTACCTTTACAAAGCCGTTGCCACTGGTCAGACACTGCAAAGCGCTGAATTTAAGTTTTACCATATCAACGATGCAGGTCAGGAAGTTGAATATTTCAATATAAAAATGGAAAGAGTAAAAGTTATTTCCATCACTCCAGTAATGCACGACACAAGAGATTGCCCCGGTACTGGTCACATGGAAAATGTGCAACTACGTTATGAAAAAATCACCTGGCTTTATAAAGATGGGAACATCCAATATACAGACGCATGGAACGAACGCCCAACAGCTTAAACGTTAAATGATTGGCAATTAAGAAAAGTAAATAAAGGGGCATCGAGCCTAATGCCAGTCACCTAAGGTGACCAGCATTGTTTTAAAGAGTATTTTGATTTCTTCGGCCTGATTTCCCTTTTATCTTCCTGGTGGTAGTGTCAGCACCTGATAGCTGTTTTTTTATTGCGCCTCGCCCGGTGTTTTATGCAGATACGCCAGCGTAACCAGACAAATTACCGCCCCGGCATAAAACGTGTATTGTGCGCCAAACATTTCCCAGATCGCTCCGGCGCTCACGCTGGCGATTAACAATCCCACGCCACTGACCAGGCTAAAAATACCAAAAGCCGTACCTCGCAGATCGGCCGGAGCGGTTTTAGCAACCATTGCCGCCAGCAGCCCTTGAGTCATTCCCATATGAACGCCCCACAATGCGACACCGAGAATAATACCGATCCAGTGGCTACTCAGCGCCAGAACGACATCTGCGCTAATCAACACCATTAACCCCCACTGCAGCAGTCGGGTGTGGCTCATGCCATCAGAAAGTTTGCCAAAGGGATAGGCCGAGAGTGAATAGAGAACGTTCATTACCACCATCACCAGCGGAATAAAAGCCAGGGGAACACCCGACTGTTGCGCGCGAAGCACAAGAAAAGCCTCGCTGAATCGGGCCAGAGTAAACACCGCGCCAAGGCCAATCACCCACCAGCACGCTTTCCCCAGGCGCTTTAAATTCGCTCTTTTAATGGGGCTAGTACGTTTGTGCTCGACAGGGGTTTTCGGTTCCTGCAGACCAAAATAAAGCAGTGCAACTGAAAGCAGGCCGGGGATGAGCGCTATCCAGAAAACGGTGCGAAAGTCATTGTCCAGCAATAACATCAAACTCACCGCCAGTAATGGTCCGAGAAAGGCTCCTGTGGTATCCATCGACTGACGCAGGCCATATGCCGCACCACGCATTTCCGGTGGTGTGACGTCTGCAACCAGTGCGTCACGTGGTGCACCCCGGATCCCCTTCCCCGTTCGGTCCATCAGACGTGCACCTAAAACCATACCTGAAGAAGAAGCCAAAGCGAAAAGGGGTTTGCTTAACGCGCCCAGGCCATATCCCAACAGTGCCAGACCTTTGCGCTGACCAAGATAATCGCTTATCGCCCCCGAAAAGACCTTAATAAAGAGAGCGGTTGCCTCCGCCAGCCCTTCAATCAGACCGATGAATAGCACGCTGGTCCCGAGTGTGGTCATCATAAAAAGAGGGAGCAGGCTGTGAATACTCTCTGAAGAGATGTCCATCAGCATACTGACGCCCCCCACAACCCAGACACCTTTTGGGATCTGGCTGAGTACTGGAAATCTGGAAAGCATGCGCGACTCCTGCTTTAAAAACAGTTGCCTGAATGTTTACAGAATAGGATATGGCGGATTAAAAAACCTGAGGGGGAATTAAGGGATCATAAAAAAGCCAACCCTGAGGCTGGCTCATGAAGGCTTAGTGCTTTTCGCGTCCACCCAGGAAGAAAATACCCAGCGGGATGGCCAGCAGCACGGTGAACACCAGGCTGTAGACAAAGATCATCGCTGATTGCAGGACATACATGCTGGTCGTCCAGGCTGAGAGGGGGATGTTGTACTGTTCGATAACGCCAACAATGGTTGCCCGCCCAACGCACGCGGCAGCAATCATAAACACTACCAGTAGCGCCAGGAGGAACTTACGGCCTTCAGGTGTTTTAAGTTTTGCACGAACCATCTCACTTCCCTTTACAGATGAATAACATTATAGGGCCCTTAAAATAACACGAACTATCACCAGACTCCACACCAGTACAAACGACCATTAAAACAGCAAAAATAAAGTTTATATCACTAAGAATATTGAAAATGTAAGTAAATCAAGCCAATCATTCATGAGCGCTATGCTAATCTGTTCAGGATCGTTTTGACATAAAGGAATGACAATGAAAAACGCACCTAAATTTGCCATCGCTCTGATCGCCGCCGCGTGCGTCAGCACCAGCGCTTTTGCCAGCGAACCCCCAAAAGAGCAGCCGCTGGAAAAAGTTGCCCCATATCCGAAAGCGGACAAAGGGATGAAGCGCCAGGTGATTCAATTACCGGCTCAGCAGGATGAAGCAAATTTCAAAGTGGAGCTGTTAATTGGCAAAACGCTGGAAGTGGATTGCAACCAGCACCGTCTGGGTGGTCAACTGGAAAGTAAAACGCTTGAAGGCTGGGGTTATGACTATTATGTCTTCGACAAAGTCACCTCTCCGGTCTCTACCATGATGGCCTGCCCGGATGGCAAGAAAGAGAAGAAATTTGTGACGGCGTATCTGGGTGACAAAAGTCTGCTGCGCTACAACAGCAAGCTGCCAATCGTGATCTATACACCGGACAACGTGGAAGTGAAGTATCGCGTCTGGAAGGCAGATGAGAATGTCGGACAAGCGGTAGCACGTTGAAAAAAGTCGGGTGACGGCTTCGCCTTACCCGACCTATAAAACAACGTCGAACGTAGGCCGGGTAAGCGTTAGCGCCACCCGGTTTTTTTATTTACAGCGCGATATCCGCAACCGGTTTGTTTTCCGCCTGAGGTTTAAGCTCCGCTTTTGGCGCAGCATCAGCAGCCTGCGGCTTGACGTATTGCAGTTGCAGTACACGGCTGGTGTATTCCAGCTCCTGCTCCGTTGCCTCCACGTTACCGTTCAGCTTTGTACCGTAGGATGGAATAATGGTTTTCAGCTTAGCCTGCCATTCCGGGCTGGACACTTTATCTTTAAACACTTTTTCCATCAGGTGCAGCATGATTGGCGCAGCGGTAGATGCACCTGGTGATGCCCCCAGCAGCGCAGCAATTGTGCCATCCTTATCACTCACCACTTCAGTACCCAGGCGCAGCACACCACCCTCTTTCGGGTCGCGCTTGATGATCTGCACACGCTGACCCGCCTGCCACAGACGCCAGTCTTCTTTCTTCGCCTCCGGGTAGTACTCTTTCAGCGCTTCGAAACGATCGTCGTCAGAGAGCATCACCTGGCTAATCAGGTATTTCACCAGGTCGAAGTTATCCAGCCCCACATCCATCATTGGCTTAACGTTAGAGGTGGTGGTTGCACTGAGCAGATCCCACAGGGAGCCGTTTTTCAGGAACTTAGTGGAGAAGGTCGCGAACGGCCCGAACAGCACCACGCGTTTACCATCAAGCATACGGGTGTCGATGTGCGGAACTGACATTGGCGGCGCACCAACAGAAGCCTGACCGTACACTTTCGCCAGATGGCGATTCACCACTTCCGGGTTTTCGGACACCAGGAACTGGCCGCCGACCGGGAAACCGGCATAATCGTCAGCTTCAGGAATACCGGATTCCTGCAGCAGTTTCAGCGCCGCGCCACCCGCACCAATAAAGACAAACTTCGCCTTGATGACGTGCTCGGCTTCGTTGTTTTTCAGGTCAGCAACGGTCACGCTCCAGCTGTTATCCGCGTTGCGCTTAAAGCCACGCACTTCGGTGCTGAGTTGCAGATTGAAGTTCTCTTTTTTCTTCAGAGACGTCACCAGCTGGCGGGTAATTTCACCGTAGTTAACGTCAGTACCAATTTCAGTACGGGTTGCCGCTACTTTCTGGTTCGGGTCACGACCTTCCATAACCAGCGGGGCCCACTCTTTGATCTGAGCGTGGTCTTCAGAGTATTTCATACCGCGGAACAGCGTGCTCTGCTGCAGAGCAGCGTAACGCGCGCGCAGGAAGTTGACGTTCTGCTCGCCCCACACAAAGCTCATATGCGGCACGGTGTTAATGAAGGAGTGCGGGTCATGCATCACACCGCTGTTGACCTGGTGAGACCAGAACTGGCGTGAAATCTGGAATGCTTCGTTGATCTCTACCGCCTTCTCGATACTAATGGAACCGTCCTTTTTCTGCGGCGTATAGTTCAGTTCCATGAGTGCCGAATGTCCCGTGCCGGCGTTGTTCCAGCCGTTCGAGCTCTCCTGTGCCACGCCATCGAGGCGTTCGACCATGGTCATTGACCAGTCAGGCTGCAGTTCCTGCAGATAGGTTCCCAGCGTGGCGCTCATGATACCGCCACCAATTAAAAGGACGTCCGTTTCCTGCTCTTTTGGTGCGTCAGCTTTCGCCGCCATTGAGACGGTGTTAAGCCCCACGGCCAGAGAAAAGAGCATGGCAGTCATTTTTTTCATAATTTATGCCTTAGTGTAAAAGTGCTTGATGCGTGGAAATTGCAGGTGAAAAAAGCTGCGGGGGAACGGTAACAACTTTTAAATATTGTTTAAAGGTTACGAAATTATTGTAATTGTGAAATTTAATGATGGATTGTTTGTGGGGAATTACGCAGGCTGCTGGTAATAGCGAGATTTTCTGGCTACTATGCCGAACTTTGTGATCGCACGCACGGAAGCCTGCTCCAACCAGCGAATTGTTATGTCCTTACCCCATTCTGCTTTGCCCCGCGAAGTCCATGTCACCGCGGTCCTCGGTTCGCCTAAGCTTTTGATGCGTGAAACGCTTGCGGGCGTGATTACCGCTCTGGCACTGATCCCTGAAGTCATTTCGTTTTCCGTGGTCGCAGGTGTTGACCCGAAAGTCAGCCTGTTTGCCTCTGTGGTGCTGTGTCTTGCCCTGTCCGTGCTGGGCGGTCGTCCGGCGATGGTGACGGCGGCGGCCGGTTCCGTCGCACTGGTCATTGGTCCGATGGTGCATCAGCACGGCGTGCAGTACATTTTGCCGGCAGTGCTGATGGCAGGCGTGATTCAGATCCTGTTTGGGGTATCGGGCATGGCGCGTCTGATGCGCTTTATACCTCAGGCCGTGATGACCGGGTTTGTTAACGCGCTCGGTATGTTGATTTTCTTCGCCCAGGTTCCCCACTTCTGGAGCCGCAGCCCGCTGATTGTCGGCCTGTTCGTGCTGACGCTGCTGATAGTGCTGTGGGTGCCGCGCTATATCAAAAGTGTCCCTTCCCCACTGATTGCCATTGTCGTGTTAACCCTGTTTACCGTGACCACCGGACAGATCCTGCCGACGGTCGGCGATGAAGGTTCCACGAATGGCGGTTTGCCGGGGCTTACCGAGCTGCTGGTACCGATGAATTTGCAAACGCTGAGTATTATCTGGCCGTGTGCCTTGAGCATCGCCTTCGTCGGCCTGCTGGAATCTCTGCTGACGGCAAAACTGGTGGATGAGCTGACCGCAACACCGTCGAGCAAACGCCGTGAGAGCATCGGGCTGGGTGTGGGTAATATTCTGTCTGGCTTTTATGGTGGTATTGCGGGCTGCGCAATGATCGGACAAACCATTGTTAACGTTGAGATGGGGAAAGGACGAAGCCGTATTTCAACCATTGCGGCGGGGATCGTGCTGCTGATCCTCGTAACTGCCCTCAGTGAAGTGATGGCCAAAATCCCGATGGTGGTGCTGGCCGGGATCATGGCGATTGTCGCCTTCAAAACCTTCAGCTGGCATAGCCTTCAGCCTGCAACCGTAAAAAATGCCCCCATTGCAGAAACGGTGGTAATGCTGGTGACCGTTGCGGCAACGGTTTCAACCGGTAACCTGGCGGTTGGTGTACTGGGCGGGATTATCATCATGGCACTGCTTCCTGCCCGTATTAAGGGTCGGATTAAAGAAGAAAAATCGTCGCCAGCCCAAGAAAAATAAAGAAGCCACCGGTATCGGTGATAGCGGTGATCATCACGCTCGACCCCACTGCGGGGTCGCGCCCCAGTTTGGTCATCGTCAGAGGGATAATCACCCCCATCATTGATGCCACCAGCAGGTTTAATACCATCGCCAGCATCATCACGCCGCCTAACGCCATATCGTCGTACAGCCACCAGGTAATACCGCCCATAATGCCGCCCCATACCAGGCCGTTAATCAGCGCAACACCCATTTCTCTTAAGATCAGGAAAGTAAAATTGCCAGGCTGAATATTCTCCAGCGCCAGCGCGCGGACGATCATGGTAATAGTCTGGTTTCCGGTGTTGCCGCCAATCCCGGCCACAATCGGCATCAGCGACGCTAGCGCGACTAATTGAGAAATAGTGTGTTCAAAACCATCAATCACGCGGGAAGCGATAAACGCAGTACACAGGTTAATGGCAAGCCACGCCCAGCGGGTTTTGACGGCCTTGCCAACGGATGCATGGACGTCGTCTTCCGCGCTGAGCCCGCCGAGAGCACGTAAATCGTTATCAGTTTCTTCGTAAACCACATCAACGATCTCATCAATGGTCAGACGCCCCATCAGCTTGCCGACAGAATCGACTACCGCCGCACTCACAAGGTCGTCACGTTCGAAGGTACGCGCCGCTTTTTCAGCATCGTCTTCCGGAGAGAAGACCATCGGCTCGGTCTCCATCACTTCACTCACCCGCCGTTGAGTACTGTTGAGCAGGATCGTTTTCAACTCCAGCTCACCGAGCAACGTTTTATCCCGCGAGGTCACAAACAGTTTATCGGTGTTGTCCGGCATACTACCGAGGCGGCGCAGGTAGCGCTGGACGGTACCAAGCGTAACGTCCGGGCGTACCGTGATAACGCCAAACTCCATGATCGCGCCAACGCTGTGTTTCTCGTAGTGCATCACCTGACGCACACGTGCCCGCTCCTCGGCTGGCAGAGAGGCCAGCAGGCGGCCGGTCAGGTTACGCGGCAGGTGTTGAACAAGGTAAATCTGTTCGTCGATATCCAGTGTTTTCAGCGCATCAAGAATATCCCGGTCGCTCATCTCATCGATAAGGTCATCCCAGACGTTTTCCGAGGCTTCAAGCAGCACCTGGCCACGCTCGTGATCCTGCACCAAACGCCACAACGCATGGCGCTCTTCTGAAGGGAGCGCTTCAAGAGTATCGGCCAGGTCAGGCGGGGGTAAGTGGGCAACCAGCGCACCTACCTCAGCAATATCGTCGGCTAAGGTGCCGACATCATATTGCTCAGCCAGGGTCAGTTTGCCCAATAACGCAGAAGTGACCGCTTTATCGGTCGTGAGAAGCCAGATCAGTCGCGCGCGTTCCTGGTCACGCTGTCTGGCGCTGTTTTTCGTTAATACCGACATCAATCATAAATCCATGAAATAAGTTGGTATTAAGCATAGCGCGGGGATATGTAAATAAGAATAAACAACGGGGCGGGACGGGTAAAAAAACAGCGAGGGTGGTTAAAAAAGTAGGCCGGGTAAGGCGAAGCCGCCACCCGGCACAATCACACTCAGGCCGTGCGCGCCACCGCGTCACGCGACGCCGCATCTCGCTCTTCACCGGTCAGCTCGCTCAGCTTGCCGTCGCGCATCTCCAGCAGACGGTCGGCGTGAATGAAGTAGTGATCGTCGTGGCTGATGGCGAAAATGGTTTTGCCCATCTCCTGCATCAGCGGCAGCAGAACCTGATAAAACTCGCGGCGGAAATGCGGATCCTGATCCGCAGCCCACTCATCCAGCAGGATAATGTCGCGCTCTTCCGCCAGTGCCAGCAGCAGCGCCACACGTTTTTTCTGCCCTTTAGAGAATTTCAGGTTGAGGATCTTCCCGTCCTGTAGCTCCAGCTTGTGCGACATCTGCAACTGCGCCAGCCATTTCTCCACCAGCGCAGGATTGGCCTGTTGCCCTTCAGGCCCAAGCAGTTGTTCAAACAACCAGACATCGGTGAACACCGCCGAGAAAAGCTTGCGGTAATCTTCCGGTTTCTCGGCGTTCAACGTCCTACCGTCCAGCAAAATCTCACCCGATTGCGGCTGATAGAGCCCGGTCAGCAACATTGCCAGCGTCGATTTACCGCTGCCGTTGCCGCCAATCAGGAACAGCAGCTCGCCACGATGTATCGTCAGGTTGACCGGCCCTATGGAGAAGGCGTTGTCCTGATAGCGGAACGTAACGTTACGCAGCTCCAGCGTTTGCCAGTTGGGGAACGCCTGCGGGCGCGGGAATTCAGCTTTGAACGGTGCAAGGTCGAATTTTTTGAGTTTATTAAACGCAACTTGCGCACTCAGCAAGGTAGGCAGTGCGCCGACAGCGGAGAGCAGCGGCGTGCGCAAAAACAGCAGCGTCAGCGAGTAGGTGGCCGCCACGTTGGTGTCCGCCCAGCCCAGGCTGTTCGCCATCCAGAATACCAGGCCAATGGCACCCAGCATCATAATGTTTGACCAGTTCACCGCGCTAAGGTGGAAGGTATCGGCGCGAATGATATGGTGCCGATATTCGCGCGCATCCGGGATGTAGAGATGGTTAAAGATATGCTCGGCGCGCTCGCGGTTCAGCGTCAGCTCTTTACGCCCTTCCAGCACCGTCTGGTAATCGTTATAGAGCTTATCTTCGGTTTCGCGCAGTACCGCCATGTGTTTATAGACCCGTGACACCAGCACAAAACCGCCCCAGATGGTAATGGCTATCCACAGAGCGGTCACTGCCAGCATTTTGCTGGAGAGCCAGGCGAGATAGGCCGCAGAGCCAAAGGTCAGAATGATCCCCTGGACCAGTTCCGGTAAACGGACGAATGCAATAGTGATGGCACGCACATCGCTGGTCAGTCCCGCCAGCAGAGAAGCACTTCCGAGCTGCTCCACGCGCTCAACCTGCGTGTCGAGGATCCGCTTGATAAATTCACTGCGTAAACGAAAAACGAAATGGTGCCCAAGCGCAGTCAGCGCCAGCTGAGAGCCGAGCGTGACCACCATCAACAACAGCAACAGACCAAGAAACTCCGGCAAAACGGAGAGTGACGTGTCGACCATTTCAATCAGACGTACGTTAATAAACGCGATCAGGCCAATACCCAATGCGGCACTGGCAAGGCTTAACGCCATTACTGCAATGAAGGGCCAGCGATACTGACGCCAGACAAGAAGAAGTAGTTGCATGCAGGCAATCCGGACAATAAAAATCAGCCAGCAGTGTAAACTGCCCTGCGTGTACATCAAGAATAATTCTTATTTTTATTTACTCACGCCTGCCTGGCGAAAAGTCAGGTTATATCGGTACTCGCCAGTCAATGGGTGGACCCCGGGTTTCAGAGGCTGAATGCCGTGATAATAGAGCCGCGACTCCCTGCCCCACACCACCACATCGCCATGCTCCAGCATCAGGCGCTTGAGCGGGTCGTTGCGGCGTAACCCGCCGAACTGGAAGACGGCAGGTAGCCCCAGGGAGACGGATACGATAGGTGCGCGCAAGTCAGGTTCATCCTTGTCCTGATGCAACGAGAGTTTCGCACCTGCGGCGTAGCGGTTGATCAGACAGGCATCCGGACGGAAGCCTGGATAATTCGCAGCCACGGCGGCCTCGTGGCAGAGAGACTGAAAAACAGCAGGTATGGGAGGCCACGGCTGACCGGTTAAAGGATCGACAGGGGCATACAAATAGCCCCGTTCGTTCGTCGCCCAACCGAGTTCTCCGCAGTTGGCCATTGCCACCGACATGGTGTAGCCTCCCGGCGTCACCATATGGCGAAACGGTGAAACGGCCGTCACCTCTTCGATACCGGCAAGCAGCGCCGCCGCACGTGAAAGTGCAAAGCGGCGGAGGATCACCGCGCCCGGAGCAAGTGGTTCCTGCCAGGGTTCAGCATCCGCAAAAAGATCGAGCATCATCCCTCCTGGTGTTCCGCCTCACGTTTCAGTAATAACGCTTTTCGTTCCGTTCCCCATCGGTAACCCGATAGCGCACCATCATTGCGAACAACGCGATGGCAGGGGATCACTATCGCCAGTTTGTTTGCAGCACAGGCTCCGGCAACGGCACGTACGGCATTGGGTTTACCAATTGCTTTTGCCACCTGCTGATAACTTGCCGTTTCACCGCAGGGAATGTCGCGAAGGGCCTGCCAGACGCGCTGCTGGAAAGCGGTTCCACGTATATCCAGCGGCAGTGACAGCGGCACTGCACGGTTATCAATACTGGCGATAACCTGATGGGCTCGTAGCGCAAAATCGTCTTCCAGCGGTACGCGTTCTGCTTTTGGAAACAGCGTAGCAAGCTCTTCGGTTAATTCTGTATCGTTGTCCCCCAGCAGTATCGCGCAGATCCCTCGCTCACTTTCAGCAACCAGACAGCGTCCTAACGAACAGTCGTCGATGGCATAACGCACAGCCACATCGCCTTTACGGTACTGCTTCGCTGTCATCCCCAGCGCATCATTGGCTTTACGATAATAACTGCTGCTATCAGGAAACCCTGCCGCCAGCACGGCGTCGGTAATGTTGTCTCCCTGCGCAAGTGCCGTGCGCAAGCGCTGTCCCCGTGCCGCCTGCTGCCAGGCTTTTGGCGTCATACCCGTCACGGATTTAAACAGACGATGGAAATGGAAAGGACTCATGGCAACCTGGTTCGCCAGCTTTTCCAGTGTCAGGGTGGGATCCTGCTCCAGAAGGCGACAGGCGTGCTCTATTTTTGCCAGCTTCAGTTCCTGCGGATTGCCTTTGTCCGGCATACAGCGTTTGCATGGGCGAAACCCTGCCTGAATGGCATGGTGGACATCAGCATAAAAGCTGACATTTTTACGCAGCGCGTGGCGGGCACGGCAGGACGGACGACACACGATCCCCGTGGTCTGCACGGCAAAGACAAACTGTTCGTCAGCGCGTGGATCGCGGGCCAGCACGGCCTGCCAGCGATCTTCATCGGTAATAAAGGTCGGGTTTTTCATCATCAACTCCTCTTACAAGCATACATACAGCGTGCCTGAGTGCCACTGATAAAAAACCCGCAACCTTGCTTTTTAATTTTTGTCACTCACCAGGAAGCTGTTGAACTGCGGCGAATGCCAGGTTTTAAATCCGTCAGCCTCTTTGATGATCATATAAACCGCCAGCCCTTCCTGACGAACCACCTCTTTGGCTTTCTCCGGTCCGAGTACCATTAGCCCGGTATCCCAGGCATCGGCTTCCAGCGCCGTGGGGGCAATGACCGTCACCGAAACCAGGTTATGTGTGATTGGGCGCCCGGTCTGCGGGTCAATGACATGCGAAATGCGTTTACCGTCAAGTTCGTAATAGTTACGGTAGCTTCCGGATGTGCTGATGCCGTGCCCGTTGATATCCACCATCGCCTGCACGGCATTTTGCTGATCGGTCGGCTTTTGGATGGCCACCCGCCAGGGCTTATCACTGGCGTTCATGCCGCGGCTCACTAAGGCGCCCCCCACAGAAACCAGATAACGCGAAATCCCTTCCTGGGCCATCAACGCTGCCAGGTGATCTGCCGCATAACCTTCCCCAACCGTTGACAGGTCGACAAACAGATCGGGGATATCTTTTTGCAGGTACTGTTGACCGTACTGATTGATCACCGTCAGATGTTGTAGACCAGTCCTGGCACGGGCGTCATCAATGGCTGCCTGATCGGGCGTGATGACCGGTTGCTTGTTGGGGCCAAAACCCCAGAGATTTACCAGCGGTCCAACGGTGACGTCCATCGCTCCGCCTGTTTTGTAACCCACGCGGAGTGACTCCGTCACGATATCGGCCATCGCTTCACTGACCGGCCACAGGGAAGTACTGCTTGAGAGATTAAAGCGCATCAGCGCCGAGTCATTTTTATACGTTGAAAGTAGTTGATCGTCAGCGTCCAGCTGTGACTGAATTTTGCCACGGAGTTCGTCTGCGCGTGTTTTATCAAGGTTCATCACGCTGACACGCCAGAAAGTGCCCATCGTTTTACCTTCAAGCACCGTCGCCGCAGGTGCATCGGCTTTCGCCACCGGCGGCGTGGAAGAGTCACAAGCGGTCAGGAAAAAAAAAGTAGCCAGAAAGCTGGCGCGTAAAAAAGTCATGTCCATTCATTATTATCCTCATGCCAGGGCGGCAAGAGTACACCAAAACGGGTGGTTTGTGAGATCCTAAAAAAACAGACTAAAAAGGGGCCATCAGGCCCCTTTGTCAAATTGCGAAGCGATTAGAACTGGTAAACCAGACCCAGTGCTACGACATCGTCAGTGCTGATACCTGCACTACGGGTGAAGTCGTTTTCATCCAGCAGGTTGATTTTGTAGTCCACGTAGGTAGACATGTTTTTGTTGAAGTAGTAAGTCGCACCAACATCAACATATTTCAGGATATCCTGGTCGCCGTAGCCGTTTTCCAGGTCCTTACCTTTAGACTGCAGGTAAGCTACGGACGGACGCAGACCGAAGTCGAACTGGTATTGAGCAACAACTTCGAAGTTCTGCGCTTTGTTTGCCCAACCCAGATTACCTACGCGAGTCGCGTTGTAGGTCTGAGTATATTGAGTCGCCAGGTAGAGGTTGTTTGCGTCGTATTTCAGACCACCAGTGTAAGTTTCAGCGCGATCGCCATTACCGTAGTCCATATCGTTCTGGGAGTTGGTACGTTTAGAACTGGTTACTGCAGTACCGATACCGAACCCTTCGCCCAGGTTATAAGTGATAGAACCACCGACACCATCACCGTTCTGACGCAGCGGCTCACGGCCATTGGCGGTCTGGTCTTCACCGCTTACGCTACCGTTTTTACCCTGATACTGAACCGCGAAGTTCAGGCCATCAACCAACCCGAAGAAATCGCTGTTACGGTAGGTCGCGAAACCATTACCACGCTGCTGCATGAAGTTGTCAGAACCGTAGGTATCGCCGCCGAATTCCGGCAGAACGTCGGTCCATGAAGTAACATCGTAAACAACACCGTAGTTACGACCGTAGTCGAAAGAACCCGCATCACCAAATTTCAGACCGGCAAACGCCACACGGGTCCAGGACTGGTTTTCACTTTCAGCAGTGTTACCCTGAATCTGGTATTCCCACTGGCCGTATCCGGTCAGTTGATCGTTAATTTGCGTTTCGCCTTTGAAGCCAAGACGCATGTAGGTCTGGTCACCATCAACGCTGTCATCATCAGAGAAATAGTGCAGACCATCAACTTTGCCGTACAGATCTAATTTGTTGCCATCTTTGTTATAAATTTCAGCCGCATTTGCTGCGCCTGCTACCAGCAGTGCTGGTACCAGGAGGGACAGTACTTTAACTTTCATTTTATTAACCCTCTGTTATATGCCTTATAATTACCACTGCTTACTGGTTAACCCTCATTAACCAGTCGGCAATTTCATTCTCCTCAAAATTACAGAATAATCCAATGCGAATATGATACTAAAACTTTGAAGGTGTTTCATTTATGCATCAACATGTTTCAATTTGTAAATATAAAGGAACTTTTACAAAGCACAAATAGCTTAAAAATTTAGCACTTATAATCAAACGAAAAAATAACCACATAATTATCAATAACTTACAATAAAAAAGCATTACAGCACTGAATGACAAAACAAGATCACACCTAATCTCTAAAATAACTCTCGCTATCATCATTAACTTTATTTATTACCGTCATTCAGTTTTGAATGTCTGTTTATCCCTAATTCAACCGGATGCTTCGCATTCGGTTTTTTTTTACCTTTCTTTACGTAACCTTTCTTTTTTTGTGCTACCGCCACGAAATTGTAACGACTATTAACTAAATTCTCGCCGTGAGTCCCCTGATGACGGAGAAATGATGCTGAACTTAATTTCTTGTTAATTCGTGCTATTTCCCGGTTAATGGCGTTATTTATTTGTACGCCCCCGGCGAGTTTGTACATGTTTGATGCACTCTCCGCCGTTGATAATGCCCGATGAAAAAGACGCATCTTCCAGACCAGTGGCGCTGGAAATTCAGTTATTACCCTTTATACTGCCCTATCGCGACAGAGCACGACCATCACAGGTTAGAGATATCAATGAGTCAGACTGAAACTACCGCCCCGAGCAAATTCTCCCTCCTCCCCGGGAGCATCACCCGTTTCTTTCTTCTTTTGATCGTTGTGCTGTTAGTCACCATGGGGGTTATGGTACAGAGCGCGGTGAACGCCTGGCTGAAGGACAAAAGCTATCAGGTTGTTGATATCACCCATGCCGTGCACAAGCGCATTGATACCTGGCGCTACGCCACCTGGCAGATTTACGACAATATTGCGGCTGCGCCCGCAACCCCATCCGGAGATGGACTACAGGAGACGCGTCTTAAGCAGGACGTCTATTATCTCGAAAAACCACAGCGCAAAACGGAGGCACTTATCTTTGGCTCTCACGACAGTGCGACGCTGGAGATGACGCAACGTATTTCGACCTATCTGGATACCCTTTGGGGAGCCGAAACAGTGCCGTGGTCGATGTACTATCTGAATGGTCAGGACAACAGCATGATCCTGATCTCGACGCTGCCGTTGAAAGATCTCTCTTCCGGGTTTAAAGAGACAACCGTGGGCAGCATTGTCGATTCCCGCCGGGCAGAAATGCTACAGCAGGCAAATGCTCTCGATGAACGTGAGAGCTTCTCATCACTGCGGCGGCTGGCCTGGCAAAATGGCCATTATTTTACCCTACGCACCACGTTCAACCAGCCAGGACATCTGGCGACAGTGGTGGCCTTCGATTTACCGATTAATGATTTAATCCCGCCGGATATGCCGCTCGACAGCTTCCGCCTGGAGCCAGACAGCAGCACCCAGAACATGCGGGCAGCGTCTGACAAAGAGGCCGCAGAGAGCGTATCGATCTCTTTTAACGGCTCGAAAATTGAAATTGCCTCTTCTCTGAACTCAACCGGCATGCGTCTGGTGTGGCAGGTACCGTTTGGCACACTGCTGCTCGATACCCTGCAAAATATCCTGTTGCCTCTGCTGCTGAATATCGGTCTGCTGGCGCTGGCTCTGTTTGGCTACAGTACGTTCCGTTTCCAGCCGGGTCGTCAAAGCGACACCTCTGCGATTTCGGCTGGAACCACTAATGAGCTGCGCGTGTTACGTGCATTAAATGAAGAGATTATTTCCGTGCTACCGCTTGGCGTGCTGGTTCACGATCAGGAAGCGAATCGTACGGTGATGAGCAATAAAATTGCTGACCATCTGCTGCCACATCTCAATCTGCAAAACATCACCACCATGGCGGATCAACACCAGGGGGTGATTCAGGCCACCATTAACAATGAACTGTATGAGATCCGTCAGTTCCGCAGTCAGGTCGCCCCGCGCACGCAAATTTTCATTATCCGCGATCAGGATAGAGAAGTGCTGGTGAATAAAAAGCTGAAGCAGGCGCAAAGGCTGTATGAGAAAAACCAGCAGGGTCGCGCGGCATTTATGCAGAATATTGGTGATGCCTTCAAACAGCCATTAAAAACGCTGGCAACCCAGGCGGCGGCGTTAGATACGTCAGAAAGCCACCAGCTTGCCAGCCAGGCCGACTCACTGGTTCGTATGGTTGATGAGATCCAGTTAGCGAACATGCTGGAGAATGATTTCTGGAAAGGAACACCTACCCTCTTCTCCATTCAGAATCTGATCGATGAAGTGGTTCCGGACGTCCTGCCTGTGATTAAGCGCAAAGGACTGCAACTGCTGATCAATAACCATTTATCCGCGAATGATGAACGTCACGGCGATCGCGAAGCACTGCGTCGCATTCTGCTGATGCTTATTCAGTATGCGGTGACCACCACGCAGATTGGCAAGATCACCCTGGAGGTGAGCACGGACGAGTCTGCTGAAGATCGTCTGACGTTCCGCATCCTCGACACCGGGGAAGGCGTCACGACAAGCGAAATTGATAATCTGCACTTCCCGTTCCTGAATGACACCCAGAGCGATCATTACGGCAAAGCCAATGCGCTGACCTTCTGGTTGTGCGATCAACTGGCGCGTAAGCTTGGTGGTCATCTGAATATCAAGGCCCGTGAATCCCTCGGCACCAGGTACTCTCTGCACGTTAAAATGGCCGCCAATCCACAGGAAGAAGATGAAGAACGTCTGCTGGATGATGTTGTGGTGATGGTCGATGTGACCTCAAATGAGATCCGTAATATTGTGGTTCGTCAGTTAGAAAACTGGGGTGCGGCCTGCATCACGCCGGATGAAAGGCTGGCAAGTCAAGAATTTGATCTGTTTTTAACTGATAATCCGTCTAATCTTACTGCCTCCGGCTTGCTTTTAAGCGATGATGAGTCAGGCGTGCGGAAAATCGGCCCTGGCCAGCTGCGCGTCAATTTTAATATAAGCAATGCGATGCAGGAAGCTGTACTACAACTAATAGAAGAGCAACTGGCGCAGGAAGAGATAGCGGAATCCCCGTTAGGCGGCAATGAAAATGCCGAGCTTCACGCCAGCGGATATTATTCACTCTTTGTTGATACAGTACCAGATGATGTTAAGCGGTTGTATACTGAGTCCGCTGCGAATGATTTCGCAGCGCTGGCACAGACAGCACACCGGCTTAAAGGGGTGTTTGCCATGCTTAATCTGGTTCCCGGCAAGCAGTTATGTGAAACGCTGGAACATCTAATTCGTGAGAAAGATGCCTCTGGCATTGAAAAAT
Source organism: Enterobacter sp. 342 (assembly GCF_036663495.1). Taxonomy (NCBI): domain Bacteria; kingdom Pseudomonadati; phylum Pseudomonadota; class Gammaproteobacteria; order Enterobacterales; family Enterobacteriaceae; genus Enterobacter; species Enterobacter sp. 342. Next base: position 139,084 of record NZ_JAWUEI010000009.1, on the reverse strand, counting down.
ACATCAGCGACATTGACGCCTACGTCAAAAGCTTGCTGTAGCAAGGTAGCCTAATACATGAACAATATGAACGTAATTATTGCCGATGACCATCCGATTGTACTGTTCGGTATTCGCAAATCACTTGAACAGATCGAGTGGGTGAATGTGGTCGGTGAATTTGAAGACTCTACAGCTCTGATCAATAACCTCCCAAAGCTTGATGCACACGTGCTCATTACCGATCTCTCCATGCCTGGAGACAAGTACGGTGATGGGATCACGCTCATCAAATATATTAAACGTCACTTCCCGGATATCTCGATTATCGTTCTGACCATGAACAACAACCCGGCGATTCTGAGCGCGGTGTTGGATCTGGATATCGAAGGCATTGTGCTGAAACAAGGCGCACCGACCGATCTGCCTAAAGCACTCGCTGCGCTGCAGAAAGGCAAGAAATTCACGCCTGAGAGCGTCTCTCGCCTGCTGGAAAAAATCAGCGCAGGTGGTTACGGTGACAAACGCCTGTCACCGAAAGAGAGCGAAGTTCTGCGCCTGTTCGCTGAAGGTTTCCTGGTGACCGAGATTGCCAAGAAGCTGAACCGCAGTATTAAAACCATCAGCAGCCAGAAAAAATCAGCGATGATGAAACTGGGTGTGGACAACGATATTGCCCTGCTGAACTATCTCTCCTCCGTCACGCTGAGCGCAACGGATAAGGATTGATTCCCTTCGGAGGTTCCTCTCCCACAGGGAAAGAGTGAAAAACGTAAAAGGCCCTTGCGGGCCTTTTTTATGTTCTTGTTTTTCTCACGCGCTCCGCATAAACAGACAATGTCTGCTTCAGCACATCCAGCGTCACCGGTTTCGACAAACAACTGTCCATTCCCGACTCCAGACAGCGCTGTTTCTCTTCCGCCAGCGCGTTCGCCGTCACACCCACAACCGGTAACGTCAGACCAAGCTGGCGGATACGCTGTGTCAGACGGTAGCCATCCATGTTAGGCATGTTTACGTCGCTGAGAACAATATCAATATGATTTTTACTCAGTACGTTCAGCGCATCCACGCCATCATTAGCCGTTTTGCATTGATAGCCAAGCGAACCAAGCTGGTCGGCCAGCAGGCGGCGGTTAATCGGATGGTCATCCACCACCAGAATCATCATATCGTCATTCACTGACGCCAGAGACTCCGTTGACGGTAATCCACCCGCGCCGTCACTCTCTTCCAGATGCACTTTGTAGATGCGTGCCAGCAGGCTCATCAGCTCATGCGGCGTTGCTACACTGTGTACCCATTCTCCCGGCGCACGCTCAACCGGGATCCCGATGTGACGACGGCAGAAGAGTACCGTCCCTCTTCCCTGCCACGGCTGTTCCGGCATATCGTCGGTAATCAGTACATCGTCCACATCCGGTGTTTGACCTTCATAGCGGGACACCCTCACGCCGCTATGAGTGAGCAGCGCAGTGAGGTAGTCATTCAGCGAGGCATTATGCACCGCCAGCCAGCAGCGTTTATTGCTCAGACCATCAACCGTCGTTTTTGCCGGATACTGAGCCGAATAGAGCGGAATGCGGATGGTAAACTGGCTACCCATACCGGGCTCGGTATCAACGGAGATATCACCGTCCATCATGCTGACGAGTTTCTCACAGATCGCCAGCCCCAACCCGGTACCCTGGAAGTTACGCTGCACGCCGGTCCCCACCTGGAAGAACGGGTCAAACAGACGAACCACTTCTTTCGCCGGAATGCCCACCCCCGTATCCCGCACGCGGATACTCAGGTAATCACCGGCCCGGCAAACGTGTAATACAATACAACCGACGTCGGTGAATTTAATGGCATTACTGAGCAAGTTAGAAATGACCTGCTGCAGGCGCATGGGATCGCCGTGCAATGTCAGCGGCACATCCGGTTCGATAAAACAGTAAAGCCCCAGCTGTTTACGCACCACCAGCGGCAGATAGTTGGCGCTGATGTGGTTCATCACCTCACGCGGAGAGAACTCCCGTGGTTCGATTTTCAGCTGCTCAGACTCAATTTTGGAGAAGTCGAGAATATCACTGATGATTTTCAGCAACAGGCTGGAGGAGTTGTTCATCGCCGTCACCAGCCTGTCGACCCCTTTCGGCAGCTCTTTCGTCTGCAGGAGGTCGAGGTTACCGATAATCCCGTACAACGGCGTACGCAACTCGTGGCTGACTGTCGCAAGGAACATCGATTTCGACTGACTGGCCTGCTCTGCCGCCTGCGCCATCTCCTGCAACGACTCTTCCATCTTCACGCGTGCAGAGACATCCACCAGCACGCAAATCGCCACGTTTTCATTGCGATAGCGGGAATGAACAAAGCTGATTTGCAGGTTAGTGTGCGTGCTGGTCAGCACGTCGACAAAGTTTACCTGCTGACCACAGATAATTTGCGTCAGCCTTTGCCGATCCTCATGCGTCAGCATGTTCAGGTAATTATGTGCCAGCTCATTACTCAGGATATTGGTTCCGTCCTGGGTACGCAGGATACAGATCCCCACCGGTGCCGAGGCGACAATTTTACGGTTAAATTGCTCATGTTCTTCAAGGCGTTGAGCATCCACCTCTGCCGGAATAAATATCCGACGTTCATACATGCGTGCCAGCATAAACAGCGCCACGCCCACCGCGATATTCAACAAAATGGCGTTGAGGATCAGAATACGAATGCGTTCAAGCACCATATCCACCGGCAGCGAATAGACAATGCTCAGCGACGAAGGCGGCAGGTTCTTTTTCAGCACCAGCTCACGGAAGCCGGAGGTATAGCCAAACCACGATCGCTCCTGCATCCAGTGCGGATCGACGTTTAAACGGTTGTCTGGCCCGGTAAGGGAGATAAGCTGATGTCCATTTTCATCAAGAATAGTCACACCCATTGGCAGACTGCCTGGGGTGAAGAAGTTTTCCATGCGAATGGTCTGTTCAATTCCCAGCAGCGCCTGCAGGCGATTGCCCAGATACACCGGTGTCAGGGCGTAGAAATAACCCACACCCGTGCGCGGACCCTGGCTTATCCAGAAAATGTTATTCCCGCGTTCATCCTGCGGTGCATTGCGGTATTTCACAATGCGTTCGTGCAGGCTTTTCAGCGCATCATCACGCTCGACGGGAAGATCGCGCAGGCCAAAATCCGCCACGCAGAGATTTTCACTGCCAATCAGAAATACGCGATTGAGGTCATAGGCAGCAGAAAAATTGTCGCGCCAGTAGCGCATAAACCAGGCCAGAGATTCCAGTGACCCACGCCAGGTATTGCTCATGGTGGAACAATCGGAATCCGGGAACAGCGGCTGGAAATCCGGGACTTCAGTTTTGTCGTTACGACCGCGGAGGGCAAGAATACCGTTTTCCGCCGTCAGACGATTTTCAGCAATGTACTTCAACTCCTTCATCACATCAGATGTTCGCTGAATGTAGCGCTGGGCCTGGTCGGAGCTTAAATTAAACTCCTGGCGGATCTCCGCTTCTTTCTGATGCAGCGCGTTAACGATGTAAAACACCGAGAACAATGCCACCAGTAGCCAAAGCAAGAGCGCCAGCGCCCGAAACAGATAGCGAGAAACTTTCAGCGTAGTACGAAAGGAGACGAGGTATTTCAAAGGGGCGAGGCTCCGCCGTCGGGGTCAAAAGAATGTGGTTAAGGTAGCGGTAAACGCGCCAGGTCGCAACGTTGACTTATCTGCTTCTGCAAAAGAAAAGGGCCGGAATCCGGCCCTTTTTTGCATCATGCAATATTACTCGTCAGCGTCATCCGCTGCATCGTCGTCGGTGTCGGTTTCCGGTGCGATATCGTCATCACCTTCTGCGACGCTGCCGTCGATGGAATCGAGTTCTTCGTCGTCCACCGGCTCAGCAACACGCTGCAGACCCACAACGTTTTCATCTTCCGCAGTACGGATGAGGATCACGCCCTGGGTGTTACGACCCACCACGCTGATCTCAGATACGCGTGTACGCACCAGCGTACCGGCATCGGTGATCATCATGATCTGGTCAGCATCGTCTACCTGTACCGCGCCAACAACGGAACCGTTGCGCTCGGTGACTTTGATAGAGATAACGCCCTGTGTACCGCGAGACTTGGTTGGGTATTCCCCTTCCGCTGTACGTTTACCGTAACCATTCTGCGTCACGGTCAGGATAGCCCCTTCACCGCGCGGAATAATCAGGGAAACCACAGAGTCTTCACCAGCCAGCTTGATACCACGAACGCCCGTAGCGGTACGACCCATTGCACGGACAGCGTTCTCTTTAAAGCGCACCACTTTACCGGCGGCAGAGAACAGCATCACTTCATCCGAACCGGAGGTCAGATCCACGCCAATCAGCTCATCGCCTTCGTTCAGGTTCACCGCGATGATACCCGCAGAACGTGGGCGGCTGAACTCGGTGAGCGCGGTTTTCTTCACGGTACCGCTGGCGGTCGCCATAAAGACGTTCACGCCCTCTTCGTACTCGCGTACCGGCAGAATGGCGGTGATACGTTCGTTCGCTTCCAGCGGCAGCAGGTTAACGATTGGACGACCACGTGCGCCACGGCTCGCTTCCGGCAACTGGTAGACCTTCATCCAGTACAGACGACCACGGCTTGAGAAGCAGAGGATCGTGTCATGGGTGTTCGCCACCAGCAGACGGTCAATAAAGTCTTCTTCTTTAATACGTGCCGCAGACTTGCCTTTACCACCACGACGTTGTGCTTCGTAGTCGGTTAACGGCTGATACTTCACGTAGCCCTGGTGAGACAGGGTCACAACAACGTCTTCCTGGTTGATCAGGTCCTCGATGTTGATGTCCGCGGTATTCGCGGTGATTTCGGTGCGACGCTCATCGCCGAACTGATCACGGACCAGCTCCAGCTCTTCACGAATCACTTCCATCAGACGTTCTGCGCTACCCAGGATGTGCAGCAGCTCAGCAATCTGTTCCAGCAGTTCTTTGTATTCGTCGAGCAGTTTTTCATGCTCAAGGCCGGTCAGTTTCTGCAGACGCAGATCCAGAATCGCCTGGGCCTGCTGTTCAGTCAGATAGTATTGACCGTCACGCACGCCGAACTCAGGTTCCAGCCACTCAGGACGCGCAGCATCATCACCCGCACGTTCCAGCATCGCTGCAACGTTACCCAGATCCCACGGACGGGAAATCAGTGCGGCTTTCGCTTCTGCCGGGGTTGGCGCACGACGGATCAGTTCGATGATCGGGTCGATGTTAGCCAGGGCAACCGCCAGCGCTTCAAGGATGTGCGCACGGTCGCGCGCTTTGCGCAGTTCAAAGATGGTACGACGTGTCACCACTTCACGGCGGTGACGCACGAACGCGCTCAGGATCTCTTTCAGGTTCATGATCTTCGGCTGACCATGGTGCAGTGCAACCATGTTGATACCGAAGGAAACCTGGAGCTGAGTCTGGGAGTACAGGTTGTTCAGAACAACTTCACCCACCGCGTCACGTTTGATTTCAATCACGATGCGCATGCCGTCTTTATCAGACTCATCACGCAGCGCGCTGATACCTTCAACACGTTTTTCTTTTACCAGCTCGGCGATTTTTTCAATCAGACGCGCTTTGTTCACCTGATACGGGATCTCGTGAACAATGATCGTTTCACGGCCGGTTTTGGCGTCCGCTTCCACTTCAGCGCGGGCACGGATGTAAATCTTGCCACGACCGGTGCGGTACGCTTCTTCAATACCACGACGACCGTTGATGATCGCCGCCGTCGGGAAGTCCGGGCCCGGGATGTGTTCCATCAGCCCTTCAATGCTGATGTCTTCATCGTCGATATAAGCCAGGCAACCGTTGATCACTTCCGTGATGTTGTGCGGCGGAATGTTGGTTGCCATACCGACGGCGATACCGGACGAACCGTTCACCAGCAGGTTAGGGATTTTCGTTGGCATAACGTCAGGAATTTTTTCCGTGCCGTCGTAGTTATCAACGAAATCAACCGTCTCTTTTTCCAGGTCGGCCATCAGCTCATGGGCAATCTTCGCCAGACGGATTTCCGTATAACGCATTGCCGCGGCGGAGTCGCCGTCGATAGAACCAAAGTTACCCTGACCATCTACCAGCATGTAACGCAGCGAGAATGGCTGCGCCATACGGACGATAGTGTCGTACACCGCGGAATCACCATGAGGATGGTATTTACCGATTACGTCACCAACGACACGGGCAGATTTTTTGTAGGCTTTATTCCAGTCATTGCCCAATACGTTCATGGCGTATAGTACGCGACGGTGTACCGGCTTCAGGCCATCGCGGACGTCCGGCAGCGCACGGCCAACAATGACCGACATCGCATAGTCCAGATAGGAGCTCTTCAGCTCTTCCTCGATGTTAACCGGTGTAATTTCTCTCGCAAGGTCGCTCATCTAACCGCTATCCCTCTACTGTATCCCGGATTCAAAGGTCGCAAATTATAACACAGCCGAGGTGATTGAGGTAAACCTATACGCTTTATTCACAGGGATTGCCTGATATACTCATTCGTCTTGCTAAATAAGGAGTAAAAGCGCCCATGAATGCCGAAAAATCCCCGGTGTCTCACAACGTTGACCATGAAGAGATTGCCAAATTTGAAGCGGTGGCGTCCCGCTGGTGGGATCTCGAGGGTGAGTTCAAACCTCTGCACCGTATTAACCCGCTGCGTCTGGGCTATATCGCGGAGCGTTCCGGCGGTCTGTTCGGTAAGAAAGTGCTCGATGTCGGTTGCGGTGGCGGTATCCTGGCAGAGAGCATGGCGCGCGAAGGGGCGACTGTCACGGGTCTGGACATGGGCTTTGAACCGCTACAGGTTGCCCGTCTTCATGCACTTGAGTCCGGCATAAAGGTGGAATACGTGCAGGAAACCGTGGAAGAACACGCGGCCAAACATGCGCATCAGTACGATGTGGTGACCTGCATGGAGATGCTGGAACACGTTCCCAATCCACAGTCCGTGGTGCACGCCTGCGCAAAACTGGTGAAACCCGGTGGACAAGTCTTCTTCTCGACCATCAACCGTAATGGTAAAGCCTGGCTGATGGCCGTCGTCGGCGCAGAGTATGTGCTGCGCATGGTGCCGAAAGGGACACACGACGTGAAGAAATTCATTAAGCCTGCTGAGTTACTGAGCTGGGTTGACCAGACGTGGCTTAAAGAGCAACACATCACCGGTCTGCATTTCAATCCATTGACCGATAAATTCAAACTCGCACCGGGCGTGGATGTTAACTATATGTTGCATACAACCGCCAAAAACGACTAACGTCATCTGTAATTCTTATAAAGATTGCGCGACATCATGTTGCGCAATTCTGACCTCTCGTTGAAGAAATCAGCACTCGATCAAATTTTGAATTTTTTTTCTTAATTATTGACATGTCTTCCAGGCCTTACGGTACGAGGACTTACGCTTTTTTACCCTTTCACAACCTCAATTTAACGTCAAAATCAACCCTTGTGCTGAAAAGAATCGATACTAGAATACTCACCATATAGCGTTTTTCTTATCGCAAACCCCCTATATGTAGTATTTATCCACAGAGTTAGTCACAAGACGGATCTGTGGATAAACGGGGGATATTTTTTATTTCACGGACAGGTAAAACCCACATGAATCAGAGTCTGCTGGTGACAAAGCGCGACGGTACTACCGAGCGTATCAATCTGGACAAAATCCATCGAGTTCTCGACTGGGCAGCAGAAGGACTGAACAACGTATCTATCTCCCAGGTCGAACTGAAATCTCACATTCAGTTCTACGACGGCATCAAAACGTCTGATATCCACGAAACCATCATCAAAGCGGCAGCCGATCTGATCTCCCGCGAAGCACCGGATTATCAGTACCTCGCTGCACGTCTGGCTATTTTCCACCTGCGCAAAAAAGCCTACGGCCAGTTTGAGCCGCCTGCGCTTTACGATCACGTAGTGAAAATGGTTGAGCTGGGCAAATACGACACGCATCTGCTGGAAGACTATACGGAAGAAGAGTTCGAGCAGATGAACGGGTTTATCGATCACTGGCGCGACATGAACTTCTCCTACGCGGCGGTGAAGCAGCTCGAAGGCAAATACCTGGTTCAAAACCGTGTGACCGGTGAGATCTACGAAAGCGCCCAGTTCCTCTATATTCTGGTGGCCGCCTGCCTGTTCTCTAATTACCCACGTGACACCCGTCTGGAATACGTGAAGCGTTTCTATGATGCGGTTTCAACGTTCAAAATTTCTCTGCCTACGCCAATCATGTCTGGCGTGCGCACCCCTACCCGTCAGTTCAGCTCCTGCGTACTGATCGAGTGTGGTGACAGCCTGGATTCTATCAACGCCACCTCCAGCGCCATTGTGAAATACGTTTCCCAGCGTGCTGGTATCGGTATCAACGCCGGTCGTATTCGCGCCCTGGGCAGCCCAATTCGCGGCGGTGAAGCGTTCCACACCGGCTGTATCCCGTTCTATAAGCACTTCCAGACGGCAGTGAAATCCTGCTCTCAGGGCGGCGTACGCGGTGGTGCAGCAACCCTGTTCTACCCGATGTGGCACCTGGAAGTGGAAAGCCTGTTGGTACTGAAAAACAACCGTGGCGTGGAAGGCAACCGCGTGCGTCACATGGACTACGGCGTACAGATCAACAAACTGATGTACACCCGTCTGCTGAAAGGTGAAGACATCACCCTGTTCAGCCCGTCCGACGTCCCTGGCCTGTACGACGCGTTCTTCGCTGATCAGGATGAGTTCGAACGTCTGTACACCAAATATGAGAAAGACGACAGCATCCGTAAACAGCGTGTGAAAGCGGTAGATCTGTTCTCTCTGATGATGCAGGAACGTGCCTCTACCGGCCGTATCTACATCCAGAACGTTGACCACTGCAACACCCACAGCCCGTTTGATCCGGCTGTTGCGCCAGTGCGCCAGTCTAACCTGTGCCTGGAAATCGCCCTGCCGACCAAGCCGCTGGACGATGTTAACGACGAAAACGGTGAAATTGCGCTGTGTACGCTGTCTGCGTTCAACCTGGGTGCGATTAAGAGCCTCGACGAGCTGGAAGAGCTGGCCGTGCTGGCGGTTCGTGCGCTGGATGCCCTGCTGGACTACCAGGATTACCCAATCCCGGCCGCTAAACGTGGTGCAATGGGTCGTCGTACCCTGGGCATTGGCGTGATCAACTTTGCCTACTGGCTGGCGAAAAACGGCAAGCGTTACTCTGACGGCAGCGCCAATAACCTGACCCACCAGACGTTTGAAGCTATTCAGTATTATCTGATGAAAGCGTCCAACGAACTGGCGAAAGAGCAAGGTGCGTGCCCGTGGTTTAACGAAACCACCTACGCGAAAGGCATTATGCCGATCGATACCTACAAGAAAGATCTGGACGCGATTGTCAGCGAGCCGTTGCATCTGGACTGGGAAGGCCTTCGCGAGTCCATTAAGACTTACGGCTTGCGTAACTCTACGCTCTCTGCCCTGATGCCGTCTGAGACCTCTTCGCAGATCTCTAACGCCACCAACGGTATCGAGCCACCTCGCGGCCACGTCAGCATTAAAGCGTCGAAAGACGGTGTTCTGCGCCAGGTGGTGCCGGATTACGAGACGCTGGGTAACAACTACGAGCTGCTGTGGGAAATGCCAAACAACGATGGCTACCTGCAACTGGTTGGGATCATGCAGAAGTTTATCGACCAGTCGATCTCTGCAAACACCAACTACGACCCAACGCGCTTCCCGTCAGGTAAGGTACCGATGCAGCAACTGCTGAAAGACCTGCTCACTGCCTATAAATTTGGCGTGAAAACCCTGTACTATCACAACACCCGTGATGGTGCAGAAGACGCGCAGGACGACCTTGTACCGTCAATTCAGGACGATGGCTGCGAAAGCGGCGCATGTAAGATCTAATAAAGGGCGGGGATTTCCCCGCCTTTATTTCGTAAGACAGGACTCCAATTCATGGCATACACCACCTTTTCACAGACGAAAAACGACCAGCTCAAAGAGCCGATGTTCTTCGGCCAGCCAGTCAACGTGGCACGCTACGATCAGCAAAAATATGACATCTTCGAAAAGCTGATTGAAAAGCAACTCTCCTTCTTCTGGCGCCCGGAAGAGGTTGATGTTTCCCGCGATCGCATTGATTTCCAGGCGCTGCCGGAGCATGAGAAGCATATCTTCATCAGCAACCTGAAGTACCAGACACTGCTGGACTCCATTCAGGGCCGCAGCCCGAACGTGGCGCTACTGCCGCTGATCTCCATTCCGGAACTGGAAACCTGGGTAGAAACCTGGGCGTTCTCTGAGACGATCCACTCCCGTTCTTACACCCATATCATCCGCAATATCGTTAACGATCCAGCGGTGGTGTTTGACGATATCGTCACCAACGAGCAGATCCAGAAGCGCGCAGAAGGCATTGCTCACTACTACGACGAGCTGATCGAGATGACCAGTTACTGGCATCTGCTGGGCGAAGGCACCCATAACGTGAACGGCAAAACCGTTACCGTGAACCTGCGTGCGCTGAAAAAGCAGCTGTATCTGTGCCTGATGAGCGTCAACGCGCTGGAAGCCATTCGCTTCTACGTGAGCTTTGCCTGCTCTTTCGCCTTTGCCGAACGCAAACTGATGGAAGGTAACGCAAAAATCATCCGTCTGATCGCCCGTGACGAAGCCCTGCACCTGACCGGCACCCAGCACATGCTGAACCTGCTGCGCAGCGGCGTGGACGACCCGGAAATGGCGGAAATCGCCGAAGAGTGCAAACAGGAGTGCTATGACCTGTTCGTGCTGGCGGCTCAGCAGGAGAAAGAGTGGGCAGACTACCTGTTCCGCGATGGCTCCATGATTGGCCTGAACAAAGACATTCTGTGCCAGTACGTTGAGTACATCACCAATATCCGTATGCAGGCCGTCGGTCTCGATCTGCCGTTCCAGACGCGCTCCAACCCAATCCCGTGGATCAACACCTGGCTGGTATCCGATAACGTGCAGGTTGCGCCGCAGGAAGTGGAAGTGAGTTCTTACCTGGTCGGTCAGATTGACTCCGAAGTTGATACTGACGACCTGAGCAACTTCCAGCTCTGATGACACGCGTAACGCTACGTCTTTCTGGCACCGAAGTGCTGTGTCAGGAAGAGCACCCTTCTCTGCTGGTGGCGCTTGAGGCGAACCAGGTGGAGGTTGAGTATCAGTGTCGTGAAGGTTATTGCGGCTCCTGTCGCTGCCGTCTGGTGACCGGCCAGGTGGACTGGCTGACCGAGCCGCTGGCCTTTATCAGTGAAGGGGAAATTTTGCCCTGCTGCTGCCGGGCAAAAGGCGATATCGAGATCGAGATGTAAAAAAAGGGCCTTACGGCCCTTTTTCTATTTTAAGAACGTCACCGCTTTATCCGGGAAATCCGTAAACAGTCCGTCCACACCCGCCTGGTTATACAGCACGTCGTAAAGCTGATTCACGTCCGTGGCATACGGTGGCAACTGGTCTGCACGCACCGTGTACGGATGGACCTGCATCTTGCTGGCATGCGCCTCTTTCACCATCGCCGTCAACTTCACGTGCCCCGGCGTTGAGCCTTCCGCCACCAGCATGTGATAATCCGGCCCGATGCCATCGGCGTACTGCGCTATCTGCTTCATCGCACCCGGCTTAAACATCCAGTCGTAGTTGTAGTTCACCCACTTCCCGTCCGGCTGCTTCTCCTGGGTTTCGTTCCAGTCGGTATAGGCAATCAGCTGTACCAGATTGAGATCCATCCCCCTCTTCGGCTCCAGCTCGGTTTTGATGCGCTTCAGCTCAGCGGCGTCAAAACACTGCAGATACACCTTGTCCTTTTTGCTGGTGTATCCGTACTGCTTCAGTACGTCCAGCGTTTTGGCCGCAATGTCTTTCCCTTCCTGGTGGTGGAACCACGGCGCTTTGATTTCCGGGTAGATGCCGATGTTTTTACCGGTTGAGTGGTTCAGCCCCTGAACAAACTCAATCTCTTCCTGGAAGGTATGGATCCGGAAGTCAGATTTGCCCATCGGGAAGCGTCCCGGATAGACCTGCACCTTCTTGCCGTTTTCGATCTCAAAGCCTTCGGTAAATTTCAGCGAGCGAATTTCCGCCAGCGTGAAGTCGATGGCGTAGAAACGGCCATCTTTGCGGGCACGGTCCGGGAAACGCTCCGCCACGTCCGTCACGCGGTCAAGATAGTGGTCATGCAGGACGACCAACTGGTCGTCTTTCGTCATCACCAGATCCTGCTCCAGGTAATCCGCGCCCTGCGCATAGGCCATCGCTTTTGCCGGGAGCGTATGCTCCGGCAGATAGCCGCTTGCGCCGCGGTGGGCAATAACGATTTTATCTGCCGCCAGCGCGGAGCCTGTCATCAAACCGGCTAGCAGCAGACCGGTGGCTAACTGAGTTAATTTCATCGCAATGCTCCTTATTGACGACGCGCCAGCACTTCAGCGTGGTGACGTTTTTCGCCGATCATCACAACAATCAGCAGCAGAACCGCCAGCACGCTACCGCCAATCATTACCATAAAGCCGCCGTCCCAGCCGAAGAAGTCAACGGTATAGCCCACAATGGCGCTTGCCGCGACCGAACCGCCGAGGTAGCCAAACAGACCGGTAAAGCCCGCCGCCGTACCCGCCGCTTTTTTCGGCGCCAGCTCCAGGGCGTGCAGACCAATCAGCATTACCGGGCCGTAAATCAAAAAGCCGATGACAATCATACAAGCCATGTCCACACCCGGGTTGCCCGGCGGGTTAAGCCAGTACACTACGGTGGCGATGGTCACCAGGGTCATAAAGAAGACACCCGTTGCGCCACGGTTGCCTTTAAACACCTTGTCCGACATCCAGCCGCAAATCAGCGTGCCCGGGATCCCCGCATATTCGTACAGGAAGTAGGCCCAGGAAGATTTATCCAGCGCGAAGTGCTTCACCTCTTTCAGGTAGGTCGGAGACCAGTCCAGAATGCCGTAACGCAGCAGGTAAACGAACACGTTCGCCACCGCGATGTACCACAGCAGTTTGTTTGGCAGCACGTACTTCATGAAAATCTGTTTCGCAGTCAGTTCTTCTTCGTGCTTCTCGCTGTAATCATCCGGGTAGTCGTTTTTGTACTCTTCGATCGGCGGCAGACCGCAGGATTGCGGTGTATCGCGCATCAGGGCGAAGGCAATAATCGCCACCAGAATAGCGCCAAAGGCAGGCATATAGAGCGCCGCGTGCCAGTCGTTGAACCAGGCCATCCCCAACAGGAACAGCAGCGGTGGAATACCGCCCCCCACGTTATGCGCACAGTTCCACACTGACACGATGCCGCCACGTTCCTTCTGCGACCACCAGTGCACCATGGTGCGTCCGCATGGCGGCCATCCCATCCCCTGGAACCAGCCACAGAGGAACAGCAGCACGAACATGATGGCAATACTGGAGGTTGCCCACGGCACAAAGCCCATAAACAACATCACCGCTGCCGCCAGGATCAGACCGGCTGGCAGGAACACACGCGGATTCGAGCGATCTGACACGGAACCCATGATGAATTTGGAAAAACCGTAGGCAATGGAAATTCCCGACAGCGCGAACCCCAAATCACCACGCGAAAAACCCTGCTCCACCAGATAAGGCATGGCGAGAGCGAAGTTTTTACGCACCAGGTAGTACGCCGCGTACCCGAAGAAAATCCCCAGGAAAATTTGCCAACGCAGACGACGGTATAGCGGATCAATTTCTGCCTCAGGCAGACGCGCACGATGCGGCGCGGGTTTGAAGATACTGAGCATGACAGCCTCCGTGGCCATGTATTGAATTTACAGGGGTTTTACTGCCCCATACTCCAGAGAGGCGGCGATGTTAAGAAATCACGGTGATTGTTACTGTGAATCAACGCACAGATTGTTACAGAAATATGACAGAATGCGCAAAAAAGCGCATGAAATCACGTTTCACTTTCGAATTTCGCTCGTTTATGTTCGAAATCAAACAAACCATAGTTTTCATGTGGCTAAATGGTAAAAAAACGAACACAGAGGGATGACAATGACAATTCACGATCCACGCTACAGCGATGTGATTATCATTGGCGGTGGTGCGACCGGTGCCGGCATCGCACGTGATTGCGCACTCAGGGGGTTGAGCGTCACGCTTCTGGAGCGCCATGATATTGCGACAGGTGCCACCGGGCGCAATCATGGCCTGCTTCACAGCGGTGCCCGCTACGCCGTTACCGATGGCGAATCGGCTCGTGAATGTATTGCCGAAAACCAGATCCTGCGGCGGATTGCTCGCCACTGCATTGAACCAACAGACGGCTTGTTTATCACGCTTCCCGAAGATGATCTCGCCTTTCAGGCTACCTTTATTACCGCCTGTCGCGCGGCGGGGATTCAGGCCGAGGCCATTGACCCGGCTCTGGCGCGGCGCATTGAGCCCTCCGTCAACCCGATCCTGACAGGGGCGGTAAAAGTACCAGACGGCACGGTTGATCCCTTCCGCCTGACGGCCGCCAACATGCTTGATGCCCGAGAACATAGCGCACGCATCCTGACCGGGCATGAAGTGACCGGGCTTATCCGGGAAGGGAACCGCGTCTGTGGCGTGCGGCTTTTTAATACGCAATATAACGAACACAGTGAACTGTATGCTTCCGTGGTCGTCAACGCGGCAGGGATCTGGGGGCAGCGGATTGCAGAGTATGCCGACTTGTCTGTTCGCATGTTTCCGGCAAAAGGCTCGCTGCTGATCCTCGACCATCGCATCAATAACCATGTGATCAACCGCTGCCGCAAACCGTCTGATGCCGATATTCTGGTTCCGGGCGATACCATTTCGTTAATCGGTACCACCTCAACTCACGTGGACTACAGCGAGATTGATTACAACCGTGTAACCGCCGAAGAGGTGGATATTCTGCTGCGTGAAGGGGAAAAACTGGCCCCGGTGATGGCGCAGACCCGGATCCTGCGCGCCTACGCGGGTGTGCGTCCGTTGGTTGCCAGCGATAACGACCCAAGCGGGCGCAACGTCAGCAGGGGCATTGTGCTGCTCGATCACGCTGAACGCGACGGCATGGAAGGGTTTATCACCATCACCGGTGGCAAACTGATGACCTATCGTCTGATGGCCGAATGGGCAACCGATGCCGTCTGCCGCAAACTGGGCAATACCGAGCCGTGCAAAACGGCAGAACAACCCCTGCCCGGCTCACGCCAGTCTACCGAGAAGACGTTGCAAAAAATTATCTCCCTGCCCGCTCCCCTGCGCGGTTCGGCTATCTATCGTCATGGTGACAGGACGCCGGTCTGGCTGGGGGAAGGTCGGCTTAGTCGCAGCCTGGTCTGCGAGTGCGAAGCCGTAACCGCGGGAGAAGTACAGTATGCAGTGGAAAATCTGACCGTCAATTCTCTGCTCGATCTCCGCCGCCGCACCCGGGTTGGAATGGGGACGTGTCAGGGTGAATTGTGTGCCTGCCGTGCCGCCGGGTTATTGCAACGCTTTCATACCACCACCGCGACCCAGTCGCTCGATCAACTCAGTGCTTTTTTAAATGAGCGCTGGAAAGGCATTCAGCCTGTCGCCTGGGGCGATGCTCTGCGTGAAAGTGAATTTACCCGCTGGGTCTACCAGGGGCTTTGCGGACTTGAGAAGGAGCAACACGATGAAATTTGATACCGTGATCGTCGGCGGCGGGCTGGCGGGTCTGCTCTGTGGCATCAAACTCACGAAGCAGGGGCTACGCTGCGCCATTATCACCCGGGGCCAGAGCGCCCTGCACTTCTCGTCGGGCTCGCTGGATCTGGTGGACGAAACGTACCGAGAAAAACTTCCGCCAGAGCATCCTTATCACCTGACTGGCGCGCAGCATATTGATCGCTTTGCCCTGGAAACCGAAGCGTTACTGGGAGATTGCGGCGCACGTCTGCAGGGAAGCGCCAGGCAAAATCATCAGCGCGTTACACCACTCGGCACCCTACGCTCCGCCTGGCTCAGCCCGGAGGAGGTGCCCGTCGCGCCGTTCAACTCAGCGCGTGTGCGGGTGGTGGGTATTAGCGGTTTTCTGGATTTTCAGCCCCATCTCGCGGCGGCATCACTTTGTCGCCAGGGGGTAAACGCTGAAACGGCAGAAATAGAGCTGCCTGAGCTTGATGTCCTGCGCGACAACCCAAGCGAGTTTCGCGCGGTGAATATTGCCCGTTTTCTCGATAATGAAGAGAGATGGCCGCTGCTGTATGAGGCGCTCAAACCGCTTGCAGAAGGGTGCGATGCGCTGTTTATGCCCGCCTGCTTTGGCTTAAACGACAATCGACTCTGGCGCTGGCTGTCCGATCGACTGCCCTGCACACTCGGTTTACTGCCGACGCTCCCCCCTTCGGTTCCCGGTATTCGCCTGCATACCCAGCTCCAGCGCAAATTTGTTGCGCAGGGTGGCGTCTGGATGGCGGGTGATGAGGTGAAAAAAATCACCCTGACTGACGGGGAAGTGAGCGAAATCTGGACGCGCAACCACGATGATATTCCGCTTCGCGCCCGCTTTACGGTGCTGGCAAGCGGCAGCTTCTTCAGTAACGGGCTGCTGAGCAGTCGGGACGGCATCCGCGAGGCCATAATGGGGCTGGATGTCCGGCAAAGCGCCTCCCGCGCGGACTGGTATCAGAGTGATTTCTTCACGCCACAACCCTGGCAACAGTTCGGCGTCATTGTCGATAACCACCTGAACCCGCAACTTTCGGGTAAGTCTGTCAGGAATCTCTTTGCTATCGGCTCGCTTCTTGGCGGATATGATCCTATAGCCCAGGGCTGCGGTGGCGGAGTCTGCGCCGTCACGGCGCTGTATGTGGCCGAGCAGATTAGCCAGCGCATGGAGGCTGAACAATGAGCGATACCCGTTTCGAAAGCTGCATTAAATGCACAGTGTGTACTACCGTCTGCCCGGTCAGCGGCGTAAATCCACGCTATCCTGGTCCGAAACAGGCCGGGCCAGACGGTGAGCGTCTGCGACTGAAAGACGGCAAGTTGTATGATGAAGCACTGAAGTACTGCATCAACTGCAAACGCTGTGAAGTTGCCTGCCCGTCGGATGTCAACATTGGCGACATTATCCAGCGCGCCCGGGCGCGTTATAGCACGCAAAAGCCATCATTGCGGGATGCCATTCTGAGTCACACCGATTTAATGGGGAGCATCTCGACACCGTTCGCCCCACTGGTGAATGCCGCTACCGCGCTCAAACCGGTGCGCCAGTTGCTGGATACGACGCTTAAAATAGACCATCACCGCAGCCTGCCGAAATATTCTCACGGTACCTTCCGTCGCTGGTATAAATCCGTCGCGGCGCAACAGGCGCAGTATGCCGAACAGGTGGCGTTCTTCCATGGCTGCTATGTGAATTACAACCACCCGCAACTGGGTAAAGATCTGCTTAAAGTGCTGAATGCGATGGGGACGGGCGTTCAGTTGCTCAGTAAGGAAAAATGCTGCGGCGTACCACTGATCGCCAACGGATTTACGGATAAAGCGCGCAAGCAGGCCAAAAGCAATGTCACCTCACTGCGTGAAGCCATCGTCGACAAGGGGATTCCGGTGCTGGCCACCTCGTCTACCTGTACCTTCACCCTGCGCGATGAGTACCCGCATCTGCTGGACGTGGATAACACCGGGCTGCGTGAGCACATTGAACTGGCAACACGCTTCCTGTGGCGCAAACTGGATAGCGGGCAGACGTTGCCGCTGAGGAAATTGCCGCTGAAAGTGGTGTATCACACGCCCTGCCACATGGAAAAAATGGGCTGGTCGCTCTATACGCTTGAACTGCTACGCTTAATTCCAGGGCTTGAGCTGACGGTGCTGGATTCCCGCTGCTGCGGTATTGCGGGAACCTACGGTTTCAAAAGTGAAAACTACGAAACATCACAGGCGATTGGCGCCCCACTGTTCCGTCAGATTGAGGAAAGCGGTGCGGATATCGTGGTAACCGACTGCGAAACCTGCAAATGGCAAATAGAGATGTCCACCAGCAAGCGCTGTGAACATCCCATCACCTTACTGGCGAAGGCACTGGGCTGAACATGACCGGGGCGAGAAGCCCCGGCCAACGTTTTACTCAACGAACAGCGACTCGACAACGTTTATCCAGCCGTGCTCGCTGGCAACCTCTTTGCCATTCAACCAGCGGCGCAGCATGTTCAGCGCCATCATGGCGCAAACTTCCTGCCGTATCGCCAGGCTGTGGCGGGTGATACTCATTTTTACCCTCAGGGCATACGTGCCTTCCGGTGTCGCCAGCGCAAAGTTAAGGTATTCCTCATCCAGCCCGCCGACAAACAGCGCCAGCCCGGCAAAATGTTTCACCCTACGCTCAGAAGCCCAACGGGCAGTCTGTGCCAGCGTCTCCTGCTGGAACGGTACCACTTCGCTGGCCAGCAATGGTGCATTGACGCGCGATAACTGCAGCGCAAGCAGACCGCCGGTGAATTGCTCGCTTAAGGTCACACTCAACTGGCGAGACTGCAGATGCTTCGCAATTTGTGCAGGCAGCCCCTCAGTCCCTTCAAAGATCAGGCTTTCACCCGCCACACGCTGCACCTCAGGCCAGAGTGCCAGCATCGCCGCTTTCTGCTCTGCAGGCCCCGTCAACTTGAGTTCAATGATCGGCATGGAGGACCGATACCCCATTGATACGTCTGGCGGCAGTTGCAGGTGATCAAGACTCTGGGCCAGATCGCTTTCAGAGCGGCCAAAAGTAGTCAACCGCAGACAAATCGGGGGTTCAGGCAGAGTAAAACGGTCGCGAAGGCGCGGCAGGATCTGCTGCTCAACCATCACTTTGAATTCTGAGGGTACGCCTGGCGTGAAGAACATCAGACAGCGGTTCAGTTGCATGGCAAATCCACATGCAGTACCGACCGGGTTATCAACCAACTCAGCGCTGGCGGGAATTTCAGCTTGTTTGCGGTTGCTGGGTGCCATGACACGACCGCGTTCGGAGAAAAAGCGTTCCATCTGCGCCAACCACGCCTCATGCAATACCAGCCCTTCACCTTTTGCTGTGGCGGCGGCCAGTGCGCTGAGATCGTCACTGGTGGGGCCAAGTCCGCCATTCACAATCAGCACGTCACACTGTTCGCTGCGCTCGCGCAGGATATTGACCAGTGACTCAAGATTGTCGCCCACCGTGTTACGTCGCGTTAACGGTAATCCTTGCTCAAAGAAAAGATCGGCAAGCCATGCAGCATTGGTGTCGATAATCTGTCCATGCAGCACTTCATCGCCGGTGGATAACATCTCCACGTTAATCATTATGTTCTCCCGCTTAAATAGTCGAAACACTATAACGCAAACGCGGGATGGAGAAGAGAGAAACTGGCGCGACAGAATGCCGCGCCGGAGTGATTAGAAACCTGCGCTGACGCCCACGTACGGGCCGTCGGCCAGCGCGTTGTCGCGGTTGCCGTCTTTACCAGCCAGGTTCAGATAGCGATAGCCTGCTTCGATGGTAATTGGACGCATGATGGTCCAGCGCGCGCCGGCGTTGGCTTCTTCATAGCTTTCAATACCGCTGGAGAGCGAGTCCGGGGAATAGTAATACTCACCAAACAGACCGAAGCTGTCGCCAATTTTCCACTGCAGGCCACCACCCACCGCGGCCGCGTAACCTTCATCACCGTCATTCGGGTTGGTATAAATACCTTTACCGCCGACAGTAGCCAGGAATGGACCAAGAGGAATGTTCAGACCCAGGCCAAGGCTGGCTGCGTCACCGTCATCATCGTTATGCGTCCAACCACCGGTCATTGCCAGACCTGACGTCTCGGTGCCTACGCCAAAGCCCAGGTGGGTGTAATCCTCACCCGCCGAGCCGTTAATGCTAATGGCGTTTGCCGCCGCAGAAACAACCATCAGGCCGAAGCCCAGTAATGCCACTTTTTTCATTGTCGTGATCCCGCACAATTTATAGAGAAGTCCCAAAAACGCGAGATTTTAACCGGAGTCTCCCGGGGATCAAGCACTCTGCGTGCGGCGGACAGGTAGATTGTAACGAATTGATACCGCGGTTTTTTTACGTGAGCAGCGGAAAGCGCATTTTTACGCTCAGTCCGCCTAATGTTTCGCTGCGGGTTAGTTGAAGAGGGCTGCGGTGCAGCCGGGCGATATCGCTCACCAGCGCCAGACCGATCCCGGACCCGGCAGCCTCTCCGACATTATCCAGCCGATGGAACGGCAGCATCGCCTGGTGGATCTGATCCTCTTCAATACCGGGACCACTGTCTTCCACGCTCAGCTCAACGGTGCCCGCATCTATTCGCAGGGAAACGGTCACCATCCCTCCCGACGGGGTATATTTAATCGCGTTCTCCAGCAGATTGGCACACAGTTCTCCCAGCAGAACCTCATCGCCTTCGACCATTACCGCCTGTTGTACACCCTCATAACCCAGATCGATCGCCTTGCTGCGCGCCTGGGCCAGCCGTGAGAAACAGCAACTTTGTACCACCTGCACCAAATCCACAGGCGTAAAATGACGCTCCCCCTGCTCTTTACGTTTCACCGCCGAAAGCTGTAACAACCGCTCTGTGAGCACAATAGTGTCATCCAGAGTCGCATTCATCGCCCGCAAACTCTCCTGCCACAGCGCAGGATCCTGGCGAGTCAAGGCGACTGAGACCTGGGTTTTAAGTACCGCCAACGGAGTTTTGAGCTGATGCGAAGCATCCGCATTGAAGCGTTCCTGACGCGAAAGCACACCGCGCAGCCTGTCGATATAGCGGTTAAAGGCCACGATCAACAGCCGGGTCTCAGACCAGGGTAATAATTCCGGTAGCGGCGTGAGCAAGCCCGGCTCACGGCGTACCATCAGCGACGAAAGCTGGCGCATCGGGCGCAGTACGCGACGCAACATCCACGCGGTTAGCACCAGGGTCAGCAGCACCAGCAGCCCCTGGGAAACCCATGATGAAAAAAGCAACTGACTGGCAAGATAACGGCGGGACTGGAGCGTCTCCGCGACGTAAATCTCGGCCATACCCATGATATTACCTTCATTGACGGGCTGCAGCAGACGCGCCACCCGAATCGCCTGCCCACGATATTCGGTATGGTAAAACCATGCCAGTGCCGGGTAGAGCGTGGTACGTGATGTCGCAGGCGGCATCTTCGGCAGATCGTCATAACCGGAGATCACCCGTCCGTCAGGGTCGACCACTTTATAGTAGAGCCGGTCGTTCATATTGAGTTCAAAGCTGTCGAGAACCACCCAAGGCACATTTACCCCCAGCTTACCGTCATGAACGACCAGCCGTTCCGATATGGTGCGGGCAGAGGACAACAGCGTGCGGTCGTAAGCCTGCGTAGCCGCCTGCAATGCGCTGACATAGCTGTTAAAGGCTGAGAGCCCCCACAGCAACAGCAGTGGCAGACCGAGAAAAAGCAAGAGTTGCAGGTAAAGCGACTGCGGTTTAGCCCACTTCATCACCGCTCTCCAGCACATAACCGAGTCCCCGCAGGGTCGTTACCCGCACGCCGCTGCCGCTCAGCTTTTTGCGCAGACGATGGATGTAGAGATCGATGCTCTCCGGGCTGACATCATCGTTCAGGCTGAACACCTGGTCGAAAAGCTGCTGCCGTGAGACAGGACGGGTTCGGCGAAGCATTAGCACCTTCAACAGCGAAAGTTCACGCGGAGTGAGCGAAAGCGGCTCATCGCGCAGCAGAAAAAAGCCCTCATCATCATACTCCAGCTCACCCAGACGCTGACGCTCCTGGGTACGCCCCTCGCTTCTGCGCAGCAGAGCGCGTAGTCGAGCGTCAAGCTCCTCCAGCTCAAACGGTTTTGGCAGATAGTCATCCGCTCCGGCGTTCAGGCCCTTTACCCGGTCCGCCACATTGCTGCGCGCGGTGAGGAACAGGACTGGTAGCGTCTGCCCCCGCTTTCTGAGGCGGTGGACCACTTCGAGACCATCAAAGCCGGGCATGCCGATATCCAGAATAGCAACTGCGTAGTTTTCACCCTGCAGCAGATGGTCGGCGGCACGCCCGTCGGAGACGCAGTCCACGGCAAAGCCTTCCTGCACCAGCGCCTTCTCCAGCCAGTGAGCCAGCTCACGGTTATCTTCAGCGAGTAAGAGACGCATGTCACATCCTGTAAAGTTGGTGTCCCATTGAAAGGGAAATGAAAGGTTATTGTTTTAACAATCACGCAACGGAACCGCTACAAGGTGGTTCACATAATCAGAAAAAAACCGATACCCGTACCCCGGCGTGAGGATAAACAATGAAAAAACAATTACTTTCGACCCTTGCTGTAAGCGTATTGATGATGAGTGCCTCTGTCGTTCAGGCGCAGGATGCGCCATCCCGCACCGAGTGCATCGCACCGGCCAAGCCGGGCGGCGGCTTTGATCTCACCTGTAAACTGATTCAGGTCAGTCTGCTGGAGACAAAGGCCATCGAGAAACCGATGCGCGTGACCTACATGCCTGGCGGTGTGGGCGCTGTGGCTTATAACGCCATCGTGGCGCAACGTCCTGCGGAAGCGGGCACGGTGGTGGCCTTTTCCGGTGGCTCACTGCTGAATCTGTCTCAGGGCAAATTTGGCCGCTACGGCGTGGATGATGTGCGCTGGCTGGCCACCGTCGGTACCGACTACGGCATGATTGCCGTGCGCGCGGACTCCCCATGGAAATCCCTGAAAGATCTGCTGATCGCCATGGAAAAAGACCCAAACAGCGTGGTAATTGGCGCTGGTGCGTCTATTGGCAGCCAGGACTGGATGAAAGCCGCTCTGCTGGCGCAGCAGGCCAAAGTGGATCCGCACAAGATGCGTTACGTGGCCTTTGAAGGTGGCGGTGAGCCGGTCACGGCGCTGATGGGGAATCACGTTCAGGCGGTTTCCGGTGATCTCAGCGAAATGGTGCCGTACCTGAGCGGGGATAAAATTCGCGTGCTGGCGGTCTTCTCCGAAAACCGTCTGCCGGGGCAGCTGGCGAACGTCCCAACCGCCAAAGAACAGGGTTATAACCTGGTCTGGCCGATTATCCGTGGATTCTTTGTCGGGCCAAAAGTGACCGATGCGGAATATCAGTGGTGGGTCGAAAGCTTCAACAAACTCCAGCAGACAGAAGAGTTTAAAAAGCAGCGCGATCTGCGCGGGCTGTTTGAGTTCAACCTGACAGGTAAACCGCTGGACGAGTATGTCAAAAAACAGGTCAATGACTATCGCGAACAGGCGAAAGCCTTTGGCCTTGCCAAATAACCGGAGGGGATATGAGCGATCGTATTTTTGCCGGAATATGGCTGCTGCTCTGCATTGGCGGACTGTTCGTCGCCTGGCAGATCCACAGCGAATACAGTTATGAACCCGTGGGGCCACGCCCTTTCCCAATGGGCATTGTCGGCCTGATGCTACTCTGCTCAGTGGCCTTGCTGCTCCGCCACCCGGATACGGTGGAGTGGCCACCACGCCGCATTCTTCAACGCCTGCTGGTGATGGTAATAGTGCTGCTGATGTATGCCTGGGGATTTGAGTGGCTCGGCTTCCCGGTTGCCACCGCCATCCTGACAATGGTAATTGGCATGCTGTTCAACGCCACCCTCCCCGCTGCGGGGATCTCAGGCGCCGTGATGGGGATTTTACTGTGGTACGCCTTTGACCGCCTGCTGGACGTGACGTTACCCCTCGGTGCATGGCTTAATTAACGGAGCACGCTATGGATACCTGGATTTATCTCTCACAGGGGTTCGCCGTGGCGATGACCCCGGAAAACCTGGTGATCGCCCTGATCGGCTGCTTCGTCGGGACCATTGTCGGCCTGCTTCCTGGTCTTGGGCCGATCAACGGTGTAGCCATTTTACTCCCGCTGGCATTTGCCCTTCATTTACCTGCGGAATCAGCACTGATCCTGCTGGCGACGGTCTATATTGGCTGCGAATATGGCGGACGTATTTCGTCAATATTGCTCAACGTGCCCGGAGATGCTGCGGCGATTATGACCGCTCTGGATGGTTACCCGATGGCACGACAGGGGCGCGGTGGTGTGGCGCTTTCTATCTCTGCGGTCAGTTCGTTCTTTGGCTCGCTGATTGCCATTGGCGGCATCATTCTGTTCGCCCCTGCACTGGCGCAATGGTCGCTGGCGTTTGGCCCGGCAGAATATTTTGCCCTGATGGTGTTTGCTATCGCCTGCCTCGGCAGCATGATGGCGCAAAATCCACTGAAGTCGTTTTTGTCTGCGCTGATTGGCTTAGGGTTAGCCACTGTCGGCGTGGATGCCAACACCGGGGTGTATCGCTTTACCTTCGACAGTGTTCACCTGTCCGACGGCGTGCAGTTTATCGTGGTCGTGATTGGTCTGTTCTCTGTCTCTGAGATCTTACTGATGCTGGAACATACCAGCAGCGGGCAGACGCTGGTGCGTAAAACCGGCCGCATGCTCTTTAGTGCCAAAGAAGGTGCGCAGTGTATCGGCACCACGCTACGCTCCTCAGTAATTGGCTTCTTTGTCGGTATTCTGCCGGGGGCCGGTGCCACGATTGCCAGCGCCATTACCTACATGACCGAGAAAAAGCTCAGTGGCAACAGCGACAGCTTCGGCAAAGGGGATATTCGCGGCGTTGCTGCGCCTGAGGCAGCCAATAACGCTTCGGCCTGCGGTTCGTTTATTCCCATGCTGACGCTCGGTGTTCCCGGCTCCGGTACCACGGCGGTGATGATGGGTGCACTGACGCTCTATAACATCACTCCGGGGCCGGCCATGTTTACCGAGCAGCCTGACATCGTCTGGGGGCTGATTGCAGCGCTGTTGATTGCCAACGTGATGTTGCTGGTGATGAATATCCCGCTGATTGGGCTCTTCACGCGCATGCTGACGATCCCGCTGTGGTTCCTGGTACCTGCCATTGCGGCCGTCTCGGCGGTTGGGGTGTATGCGGTACACAGTACCACCTTCGACCTGATTCTGATGGTGGTACTGGGGGTGTTCGGCTACATCTTACGTAAAATGCACTTCCCGATGTCGCCGCTGATTTTAGGCTTTGTGCTGGGTGAGATGCTGGAGCAGAACCTGCGCCGCGCCCTGTCCATCAGTAATGGCAATATGTCCATCCTGTGGGGCAGCAGTGTGGCGAAGGTCCTGTTAGCGATGGCTATCATGGTCATTGTCGTACCACCGGTATTACGCCTGCTGCGTCGCCGCCAGCGTAAACCTGCGTCGGATATCGGTTGATTATCCTTTTAACAACGTCGTGACCCACTGTTTCAACGCCTGGCGGGAGATCTTAATCCCGCCATTTTTTAGCGCCGTCGGCAACACCAGCCAGTGAGCTGGCTGCTCAAAGCGAGCCAGTTTGTCCTGCACCCAGTTCGGGAAATGGGTAATATCCGTTCCCGGTTCGCACTCCACCACTGCCACCGGGCGCTGCCCAAACTCAGCATCGTCCAGCGGGACGATAAACACCTGGTTAATTTGCGGATGACGGGCGATAACCCGTTCAAGACTTTCAGGTTGGATCCCTTCTCCACCGCTAAAAAAGAGGTTGTCCATACGCCCCAGAATTGTCAGCCGGTCATCATGCCATTCACCGCGATCGCGGGTAGCGAACCAGCCCTGCTCATTCGTCAGCGGGATCAACGCCCCGTCACGCCAGTAGCCTGAGGCCATGCTTTGCGCTTTGATCCAGACTTCACCATCAACCACCTGCACTTCTCTGCCCGGCAGCACACGGCCTACATCCGGCTCGCCGTCAGCCTCTTTCGCACAGACAGTTGAAGCAAACTCCGTCAGGCCATAGCCACAGAAGGTGCGAACACCCTGTTTTCGTGCTTCCTCTGTCAGTTCAACAGGAATTGCCGCTCCACCGAGCAGAACGGCTTTCAGCGCAATATGTTGCTGAGTGTTAAGCAGACGCCATAGCTGTGTCGGTACCAGAGAAGCGTGGGTACAGCCCTGCAGTGCCTGCTCAAGCGGCTGCTTTTCGCGAACGGTTAAACGTGCCCCGGCCAGCAACCAGCGCCATAAAATTCCCTGACCGGAAACATGAAACAGCGGTAGCGAAAGTAGCCAGTCATCGTCATCACCGTAGGGGAGAAGCGACAGGACGCCTCGCGCACTGGCAAGATGGGCGTCGCAGGTATGAACCGCAGCCTTAGGCAGCCCGGTAGAGCCGGAGGTCAGCGTCATGGAGGCCAGCCGTGTGGGCTGCCACGTAACACGATATTCGCCAGCGTGCTCTCGCATGTTCAGGGCAGGAAGACCATCGTAGATGCCATTCAACACCAGCGCAAAGCGCAGTGTCATCTGCGGAAGCAACACCTCCAGCAGATGACGCGGCAACTGCGGGTTAACGGGAAGAATACGTGCCCCGCACTGGAGCAGTGCCAGCCACGCCATCAAGGTTTGCGGATGATTATGGGCTAGCAGCAGCACACCGTCGCCCTCTCCGACGCCCTGCTGCTGAAAACCTGCCGCAAGGCGGTCGACACGTGCACATAGCTGTTGCCAGGTAAGCACCTCATCGTTCAGCCTCAGCGCTGGCTTATCGGCAGCCTGCGCACACCAGTGCCGCCACGGCCAGTCGGTAAAACTCATAGCAATGGCTCCAGCACCTCAATATCAAGACACGGTAGCGAACTGTCCGGCCACTGGCGAATAAGCTGAGCCTGCATCAGGTTTAGCGTGTCGAGACCCGGGATCGTGTCTGGCGTTAACCAGGCAGCGATGCGTGCCAGTTGGGTCAGCCCAAGGCTGGATTCTATGGAGGAGCTGATCACCGCCGTCAACCCCAACGCATGTGCTGCTGCGACCTGCTCACGCACTTTCGCCAGAGTGCCAGTCAACGTTGGCTTAATCACTACCGCGCTGACGCCGGGCTCGGCAACAAATTCGAAATCCGCTTCGCGCAGGCTTTCATCCCAGGCGATGGCAATCCCCGTTTCCCGGGCAAACGCACGCGAATCATCGCGTGTTTTACACGGTTCTTCCAGGAAGGCAATGCGACTGCGGTATGCCGGATTGACGTACTTCGCGAATTGCTGTGCCTTCAGTGGCGTCCACGCGCGGTTAGCATCCAGACGCAGATGCAGATCCGGGATCGCTTCCAGCAGGAGGTTAGCGACCATTCCATCTCGCACCGCTTCGTACAGGCCAACTTTGATTTTCGCCACTTTCTCACCGGGCATGGCGGAAAGCAGGGCGAACAATTCGTCCGGATCACCGGTGCAAAGCGGTGCCGCGCGGTAATTAGCCTCTTGAGGCAAACTACCGTCGAGCTCAGCCAGCGCACAGCTAATGCCAAAAGCCACGGAAGGAACGTCCGGCAACGCCGGATCTGCCCCATCACGCCACTCTCCGGCCCACGCAAGTAATGCAGACTGCGCGTCATCCAGCGACTCAAGGCTAAAGCCTGGCAGAGGTGAAATCTCCCCCCAGCCTTCCCGCTCACCCTGCTGCAGATGAACGAAGAAGCCGTCACGGGTTTTTAACCGCCGTTCACGCAGTACCACACCCGCGTCCATCGGTATCTGCCAGCGGTAAACCTGCGCGCGACGCATTACGGGTTCCGTTTGTATTTGCTGAAATCTGGCTGGCGTTTTTCGTTAAACGCGTTGCGCCCTTCCTGACCCTCTTCGGTCATGTAGAACAGCATCGTGGCATTGCCCGCCAGCTCCTGCAGACCCGCCTGACCGTCACAGTCAGCGTTCAGGGCTGCTTTCAGGCAGCGCAGTGCCATTGGGCTGTTTTGCAGCATTTCACGACACCAACGCACGGTCTCTTTTTCGAGATCGGCAATCGGTACGACTGTGTTGACCAGCCCCATGTCCAGCGCTTCCTGAGCATTGTACTGACGGCACAGGAACCAGATTTCGCGGGCTTTTTTCTGCCCGACAATGCGCGCCATGTAAGAGGCACCCCAACCACCGTCGAAAGAACCCACTTTTGGGCCAGTCTGACCGAAGATCGCGTTCTCTGCGGCAATCGTCAGATCGCACATCATGTGCAGCACATGACCGCCACCGATGGAATAGCCTGCCACCATCGCCACGACCGGTTTTGGACAGGTACGGATTTGACGCTGGAAATCGAGCACGTTCAGATGGTGTGTACCCGCATCATCCTGGTATCCGCCGTAGTCACCGCGCACTTTCTGATCGCCACCGGAGCAAAACGCTTTGTCACCTTCGCCGGTCAGAACAATCACGCCGATGTTATCGTCATAGCGCGCATCTGCCAGCGCCTGGATCATCTCTTTCACGGTCAGCGGACGAAAGGCGTTACGCACCTGTGGACGGTTGATGGTGATTTTGGCAATGCCGTCTGCGGATTTGTGGTAACGGATATCGGTATAACCTTCGGAGCAGTCTTGCCATTCAACCGGAGCATAGAGCATGTGTTCATCAGGATAGATCATAGAGAGTCCTTTATTCGAAGACGCAGTATCTGAGCCAGACACGCAGCAACTGCACCCGGGTTTTCCCGGTGGGCGTTGTGTCCGGCGTTGGGAATTGCATGGCGAACGGCGTTCAGTTCCGCGGCAAGGGCCGCAAACTTCTCATCATGTTCACCATATAAATATTCAAAGGGGAAATTGCGGGCGCTGAGCGCGGCACGCAAATCAGGCTGCACGGCCAGCGACGTCGCCTCCAGCATCATCGCCAGATTCAGGCCGTTGTTCTGGCTGCGCAAAGTAATCAGCGCTTTGCGCTGGGTATCTGTCAGGGAGGCAAAGACGGGCTGTTGATACCAGTCAGTAAAGGCTTTATCCAGCGGTTCAGTACGAAAACGCTGTGCCCAGCGGTGATCAGATACCCGCCGCGTGTTGCGCTCTTCATCATCCAGCAGACCCGGATGCCCACCTTCCACAATCACCCCCAGCAGCCCCTGTGGCTGCTGGCAGGCATGGAACATCGCAATGCGGCCGCCAAGGGAGTACCCGATAAGCCAGAAGTTAAGTATGTTGTAACTAAGCAAGGTTCGGGTGAGCATTGTGCTCATCTCGTTAAACCCGGTCACGCCAATATTCCCGGATCCACCGTGCCCCGGTAGATCCAGGTACAGCCGGGGATAATTGCTGAGTTTCTCGCCAACCACCTGCCACTCGCGGCAATCCCCGGAGAAACCGTGCAAAAAGACCAGCCAGGGATAACCTGGATTTCCAGCCTTTTGCACACCCGAGAGGATCACAGCTGGCTCACCTGTGCCAGCAGGCTTTGCAGCATCTGCGCGCCGTCAGCATCATTCACCACCAGCTCAATCAGCGTTGCTCCCGGCTGTTTCCAGGCGGTGCTCAGCGCCATATCAAGCTGTTCCCAGTTTTCCGGGCGATGGTATTTCAGGCTGAACATCGCCGCGGCGTGTTCAAACTGGACATTCTGCGGCATCAGGTAAAAGCGCTCACGTTCGCTTTGCGGCGTTGGCAAGAGAGAGAAGATCTGCCCACCGTTGTTGTTGACCACAATTAGCACAAACGGGGCCGACGCCTGTCGTAGCAGCGCCAGCGCGTTGAGATCGTAGAGTGCGGAGAGATCGCCCACGATTGCCAGCGTCGATTTCGCGCTGGCGCGCTGCACGCCAGCTGCCGTTGAGATCAGCCCATCAATGCCGCTCGCGCCACGGTTGCTGTAAACCGGGTAACCCGCAGGCAGCTTCGAAAACGCGTCAATCAGGCGCACAACGAGGCTGTTCCCGACAAACAGTTGTCCCTGCTCAGGCAGATACTGACGAATACGGTGCGCCAGCCCGGCTTCACTCAATGCTTCACAGTGCGCTTTGGTGAGCTCCCACGCCTGACGCGAAAGCTCCGGTATTTCAACGGCCCAGGGTTTGCGTTTTTCCGCCGGATGGAGCGTAAGCCAGGTGTCGATATTGCTGACCAGACGACGCCCGCGATGGTGTGCCGGGTCGAGCCGTCCTTCCAGCGGATCCACCAGCCAGTATTCTTCCGGGGTGCACGTTGCCTGCCATTGCAGTAATCGCTTACCGGTTAAACTTGAACCAAGCTGGACAACAATCTGCGCCTGTGAAAGCTCAGTGACGGCTTTCGCATTCCCCAACCAGAGATCGGCACACGGTAGCGGCTGACCGGTCTGGGAGAGCACGTCACCAATCAGCGGCCAGCCAAGTGTTTGCGCCCATTCAGCAACCAATTCACCTTCGGCAGCGCTCATGCGCCCGGCGATAACCACGCCGCGTTTTTGCCGCCAGAAGAACCAGTCGCGTTGTTTTGCACTCTCAAGCTGTGTCTGCTCACGCAGCCACGGTTTTTCGCTTTCCCACCAGTCACCGAGGGTGTGTTGCCACTCAAGACCGGTGTTGTCCAGTTCGCCGTACAAGGGTTCGGCAAACGGGCAGTTGATATGCAACGCCCCACTGCGCAATGTCTCCATGGCGTGATCGACGGTGGATACCAGCCAGCTTGCCGGGATATCCTGCGTGGGACGAGGCAACGAGATTGTCTGCGAAGGGTGCGAGGAAAAGAGTCCCTGCTGACGAATAGCCTGATTGGCGCCACAGTCGATAAGCTCAGGTGGACGGTCAGCCGTCAGCAGGATCAGTTTTTCACCGGTTAAACCGGCTTCAATCAGTGCCGGATAGAGGTTCGCCACGGCAGTACCGGAGGTGACAATCACCGCTACAGGCTCTTTGCTGACCTTCGCCAGCCCCAGTGCCAGATGGCCAAGACCACGTTCATCAAAATGGGTATGGTGAATGAAAGCCCGGTTTTCAGCGGCCGCCAGTGTCAGCGGCGTTGAGCGAGAACCCGGCGCAATACACACGTGCCTGACGCCATGGCGCGTCAGGGCTTCAAGGATCACCGCCGCCCAGCGCCGGTTAAAAGAACTTACTGACATGAGATTGTCCGGAATCAAGAATACGACACAGTATAAATAATAGAAAAATTTGGAATTTTGATATGAATCGGGAATGCACGAATCAGTATTAATCCCTAAGGAGCAGAGAACGCAACCCTGCGGCTTTGTTTTCTATCTCCTGCCACTCCTGCTCCGGGTCAGACCCGCTGACAATTCCGGCTCCGGCGTACAGCCGCAGGGCGTCATCCTGGACACGTGCAGAGCGCAACGCCACGCAGAACTCGCTTTGTTCGGGTGATAAATACCCGGCCGACCCGGCGTACCACTCGCGGTTAAAGGGTTCTACATTCTCGATAAACGCCCGTGCAGGTTGACGCGGCAACCCGGCAACAGCCGCCGTAGGCTGCAGAATATGCAAACACTGCTCATCACTGGCCTGTTTCAGTTCGGTCCAGATACAGCGGCGCAAATGTTGCACTTTGCGCAGACGCACAACCTGAGCAGGCAACACATCAAGCGTCTGGGTAAAGTGCTGAAGGCGCTGACAGATATCTTCCACTACCAACATATTTTCGCGTTGGTTTTTATCATCATTCAGCAGCCATTCGCCCAGACGCTGGGCTTGTTTATCATCAACATGACTGGCGACCGTGCCCGCCAGCGCTTCGGTACGAAGCAATTTTCCCCGCCGCCGCCAGAGACGCTCGGGCGTTGAGCCGAGAAACGCATTGCTGGCGTCGAAAACCATGCAAAAATGATAGCAATTTAAATTCAGGGCGCGGCTGGCGGCCATCAGTGCGACAGGGTTAACGCGCTGTTTAAACTGCAGATCGGTTGCCCTGGCGAGGACCACCTTTTCAAATTCACCGCGCGCGATAGTCTCTGTTGCCTTGCGGATAAGCTCCAGCCATTCCTGCTTTTGCGGATGATGGGTTTCGCGCTCAACCTGCACAGACAGCGGGCGGATAAGTCTGGCGGCATGGAGTTGCTGCAGAAAATCCAACGCGATGCGGGCATCGTTCTGAAGAGAGACATCGCTCCACAGTTGCAGGCGCAACGTGGCATTTCCGGCGGAACGTCGCCAGAGCAGGCGAGGTAAAAAGAGACTGCCCTGCTCCGGGTTAAACGCATTCAGGCCGCAGATACGGGTATCATTTGCCGCATTCTGCTCACGCAAAAACTGCGAGGCTAACGACAGCGAGGAGAATTGGGTGACAGCCCCCAGAGCAGCCAGTTCCTCATCACCATTACGCTGTTGCCAGTAAAACTGGGGATAGCACTGCTGCGCGCCAAGCCAGGCAAGCGGATCGAAAGCGTCGTTTAACGGGAAAGTGACGTCGAAGTGACGTAAACCGGGTGTTGCAGGTAACGCTTGCGTAAGCTGACTACGCAGATGCTCCAGCG
Source organism: Enterobacter sp. 342 (assembly GCF_036663495.1). Lineage (NCBI taxonomy): Bacteria > Pseudomonadati > Pseudomonadota > Gammaproteobacteria > Enterobacterales > Enterobacteriaceae > Enterobacter > Enterobacter sp. 342. The sequence goes on along the minus strand of NZ_JAWUEI010000009.1, from coordinate 106,886 downwards.
CGAGGAAAATCGAATTCACGCGAACCTCTCCCTGTTGAAACCTCATATTATACGGGGTACTGGCTATAAATAGCAGTACCCACGTATAGGGAGTGGTTAAGCGTTAAACATAAAATTAACGCCGAGCCAGAAGCAGCCCAAACACTAACCCGACAGCTGCGCCCACACCAATGCCTCTCCACGGTTTTTCGTGAACGTAGTCATCGGCACGATAAACCGCCTTTTTGGCGCGGTAGTAGTACGTGTCGGACGCATGGCTGACGCGGTTTTTAACGTCATGTAGCGCCTGTTCTGCACGTTCTTTCAGCTCAATATATTTCTGATCGGCAGGGTCGCCCGACGAACGTAATACTTCTTCCAGCGTTTCTCTCAATAACGTCAGGTCGTCATCGATACGGGTATCCCAGGATTGAAATGACATATTTTTCTCCATGTTAGTACACCAGTCCGCTAACTATAGCCAACGACGACCCATTACGCCTGCTTCGCCTCCCGCGCCATGCCAATGTGCGGAATACCGTCTTCGTCATATACGTCAGTGACCGGCGTGAAGCCAAAATAGCCGTAGAAAGATTGCAGGTGCGCCTGCGCGCCCAGGTATAACGCCTTGTCCGGCCACTGTTTCTGGCACGCCTCCAGCGTTTTTTCCATCAGCTGATAGCCCAGTTTTTCACCGCGCGCGTTACCACTTATGATGACGCGACCAATCACCACAGGCTCGAAATCGTCTTCGCTTTTCAGAATCCTCGCATACGCCACCAGTTCATTATTACGCCAGCCGAGGATGTGGCGGTTTTCTCCTACCAGGTCATCACCATCAATATCCTGATACGGGCAGGTCTGTTCTACCACAAACACTTCGCAGCGCAGTTTGAGCAGTGCATACAGTGAATTAACGGTGAGCTCGCTATGGTGTAAATCTTGCCACTGGATCATGTCAGTCTCCTTCCTGGGGTTCATCACGTTATACTAAACCCCTCCCCGTTCGGCAAAGGGCTGATTGCGTTATGGAACTGATTTTTCTGGGTACGTCCGCTGGCGTGCCAACTCGCTCACGAAATGTGACCGCGATTCTGCTGGATCTTAAACACCCAACCCGAGGTGGGCTATGGCTGTTTGACTGTGGTGAAGGGACACAGCATCAGCTGTTACATACCGCTTATCACCCAGGCAAGCTGGATAAAATTTTTATCACTCATCTGCATGGTGACCATCTGTTTGGCCTTCCTGGTCTGCTGTGCAGCCGTTCAATGGCCGGGAACGCTAATCCGCTGACGATTTACGGGCCTGCGGGTATCCGGGAATTTGTTGAAACCACACTACGCCTCAGTGGGTCCTGGACTGATTATCCGCTGGAGGTGGTTGAGATCACCGGCGGGCTGGTTTTCGATGATGAGGATTATGTCGTCACCGCTCACCCTCTTAACCACCCCGTAGAGTGCTATGGTTACCGCATTGAAGCGCATGACAAACCCGGTGCACTGGATGCCGCCGCGTTAATTGCCGCGGGGGTAAAGGCCGGGCCGCTGTTCCAACGTCTGAAGCAGGGAGAGACGGTCACGCTGGAGGATGGACGTGTGATTAACGGTCAGGATTATCTCGCGGCCCCCCAACCCGGCAAAAAACTGGCAATTTTTGGCGACACCGCCCCCTGCCCGACAGCATTGAAACTGGCTCATGACGTGGATGTCATGGTACATGAAGCAACGCTTGAAACGGCCATGGAAGAGAAAGCCAACAGCCGTGGGCATAGCTCAACGCGCCAGGCGGCACAACTTGCCCGTGACGCAGGCGTCGGGAAACTGATCGTTACTCATGTTAGCTCGCGCTACGATGCTCGGGGATGTGAAGGCCTGCTGGCAGAGTGCCGCGCAGTGTTCCCGAAATGTGAGCTGGCAGAAGATTTCACTCAAGTCAGCGTTTAGTCCTTCATTTTTCCCTCAGGATGCCGATAACGATTAAAAGGTCAGCATTTCTCTCGAGGGTAGAATGGATAATTTCCAGAAAGATATTGATGACAGGGCGAATCTGACCCTGTCGAACCGTTTTGAACTGTTGTTATTCCGGCTGGGCACGTCTCTGAACGAAAACAAATCAGAGCTTTTTGGTATTAACGTTTTCAAGTTGCGTGAAATTGTGCCGATGCCAGAGTTCACGAAACCCGCCGGGATGAAATCACCGCTGATGGGTATGGTAAATATTCGCGATCAGGTGATTCCGGTGATTGACCTGGCCGCCGTAGCGGGTTGTAAACCGACAACGGGGCTCAACATCCTGCTGATCACAGAATATGCCCGCAGCGTGCAGGCGTTTGCCGTGGAATCCGTTGAGAACATCATGCGCCTCGACTGGAAACAGGTACACGCGGCGGAAACCGCAGTCAGCGGACGTTACATCACCAGTATCGCCTGCCTGGACGAGAAAACTGATACCAACGAACTGGCGATGGTGCTCGACGTTGAGCAGATTCTGTATGACATCACCCCAGCTAACCACGATCTGCACGCCACTAATCTGCAAACCACAAAATTCCATATCAAGCCGGGTGCTGTCGCAATTGTCGCGGAAGATTCCAAAGTCGCACGCTCCATGCTGGAAAAAGGTTTGCAGGCGATGGAGATCCCGGCGCAGCTACATATCACCGGTAAAGATGCGTGGGAAAAAATTGGCGTTCTCGCTGCTCAGGCGCAGGCGGAAGGGGTCCCGATCACTGATAAAATTGCCCTGGTGCTGACCGACCTCGAAATGCCAGAGATGGACGGTTTTACGCTGACGCGCAAAATCAAAACCGACCCGGTACTGAAAGATATTCCGGTGGTGATCCACTCGTCGCTTTCTGGTAACGCCAACGAAGATCATATTCGTAAAGTGAAAGCTGACGGGTATGTGGCGAAATTTGAACTGAACGAGCTGTCATCGGTGATTGAGGAAGTGCTGGATCGTTCGATGAAGAAGATTGATGGGCCATTGATTAGCAGGAAGCAGCTGGCTTAGTCGGGTGGCGCTTCGCTTACCCGACCTACAAAACCCGTAGGCCCTGCAAGCGTAGCGCCGCTGGGCAATAAAAAAACCCGCCGAGGCGGGTTTTTTGTTTTTACATCAGTGGCATCGCATGCTGCACGATATCAATCAGCGGCTGCGGATAGATACCAAAGATCAGCACCAGCAGCGCGGAGATGAGTACCACAATACCACCGGCACTGTACTGCCAGTTGGTTGGGGCATCACGGTTGAGTTGCTGAGGGGCACTCAGATACAGACTCACCGCCACACGCAGGTAGTAATACAGACCGATTGCAGAGCCGATAACCACGCCCGCAGTCAGCCACCACAGGTGCGCCTGCACACCGACGGCCAGCACGTAGAACTTACCGATAAAGCCCAGTGTCATCGGGATACCCGCCAGAGAGAGCATCATCACTGTCATCACGGCAGAGAGAATCGGACGGTGCCAGAACAGACCACGGTAGGAGAACAGTGAATCCGCATCCGGGCCACGGTATGGGCTGGACATCAGACTCACCACACCGAACGCGCCGAGGCTGCTGAACAGATAACCTGCCAGATATACGCCCACTGTTTCCATCGACATCTCACCGCTCTGCAGCGCAATCAGTGCCACCAGCAGGTAACCCAGATGGGAGATAGACGAGTAGCCCAGCAGACGTTTGATATTGGTCTGGCTCAGCGCCATCAGGTTACCGAAGATGATGGATACGAACGCAATAATGCCGAGCACAACGCGAACCGCTTCACTATCACCCACCGGTGCATACAGGAACAGACGCATGACCACACCGAAGATAGCGATTTTGCTCGCTGTCGCCAGGAAGGTGGAAACCGGTGCCGGAGCACCCTGGTATACGTCTGGCGTCCACAGGTGGAACGGAACCAGAGACAGTTTGAAGCCGAGGCCCACAATCATCATGCCCAGACCCGCCAGCAGCAGCGGCTCATGCAGCATGCCGTCGCCGAGGCTCTTGCCGAGCGCAACGAAGGAGAGGTTACCAGACTGTGCATACAGCAGCGCGATACCGAACAGCAGGAAGGACGACGCAGCAGCAGACAGAATGGTGTACTTGATACTCGCTTCCAGTGAGCGCTTCTGGCGGAAGGCATAACCAATCAGACCGAACAGCGGCAGAGAGATCAGCTCAATACCGAGGAACAGCGCGGCCAGGTGGTTCGCATTCGCCAGCAGAATGCCGCCCAGTGCGGCAATCAGTACCAGCAGGTAAAACTCTTCTTTGTTGTCGTTGTAGCCTTCAAGCCACGGATACGCAAAGGTACAGGTTGCCAGGCTCGCCAGCAGAACCAGACCCGTGTACAGCATGGCATAGCCGTCAACGCGCATCAGCGGGGTGACATCCATCGCGCCCGCCTGGCCAACAAACCAGAGGGAAACCAACGCAGCGTTCAGACCCAGAACGGACAGGGTCGCATTCAGGAAGTGATTGCGTCGCCACGCAATGGAGAGCATCACAACCACCACCGTCAATCCGACGATCAGCAGCGGTAGCAGCGCGATCAGTTGTTGTGGAGTTATTGTCATGGCGAATTACGGCCTTGTAGTAGAAGCAGAATTAACAAACCACTGCTGGATATTGCCCATCGCGGAATGCGAGGTATCCAGAATCGGCTGCGGATAGAAGCCCAACAGCACCAGCAGTACGACCAGCAGCAGGATGATGAACAGCTCACGCAGCGACATCCCCGGCAGTTCTTGTGCAGCAATTTCGCTCTTCGCTTTACCGAAGTAGGCACGGTGCAGCATCGCCAGCGAGTAAACGGAAGCGAACACCAGACCGAAAGTCGAAACCACGGTAATGACCGGAACCACTTTGAAGCTGCCGAACAGAATCATAAATTCGCCGACGAAGTTACCGGTGCCAGGCATACCCAGAGTAGCCACCGCGAAGAACATGGACAGCGCTGGCAGCCATTTAATTTTGCTCCACAGACCGCCCATCATACGCATATCGCGAGTGTGCAGACGTTCGTACAGCTGACCACACAGGATGAAGAGGCCGGCTGCGGACAGACCGTGCGCAATCATCTGGATCACCGCACCCTGGTATGCGAGCTGACTGCCAGTGTAGATAGCAATCAGTACGAAGCCCATGTGGGAAACGGAGGTGTAAGCAATCAGACGCTTAATGTCGTACTGCGTGAAGGCCATCCAGGCACCGTAGAAGATACCGATCACACCCAGCCACATGGCAATTGGCGCGAACTCAGCGGACGCATTCGGGAACAGCGGCAGCGCGAAACGCAGCAGACCATAGGCGGCGGTTTTCAGCAAGATGCCCGCCAGGTCAACGGAACCCGCCGTTGGTGCCTGGGAGTGCGCGTCTGGCAGCCAGCCGTGCAGCGGAACTACAGGCATTTTTACCGCGAAGGCGATGAAGAAGCCCAGCATCAGCAGGTATTCAACACCGTGAGACATTGGCGTCTTCAGCAGGTCTTCATAGTTGAACGTCCAGACTCCGGTCGCTTCGTGGTGAACAAACACCAGCGCCAGAATGGCAATCAACATCACCAGACCACTCGCCTGGGTATAGATGAAGAACTTGGTTGCCGCCGTGATACGCGTTTTACCGTCGGACGCCTTGTGGCCCCACAGCGCGATCAGGAAGTACATCGGCACCAACATCATCTCCCAGAAGAAGAAGAACAGGAACATGTCGATGGCAAGGAACACGCCGATAACGCCGCCCAGGATCCACATCAGGTTCAGGTGGAAGAAGCCCTGGTATTTTTCGATTTCTCGCCAGGAGCAAAGTACCGCCAGAACGCCGAGCAGACCGGTCAGCACCACCATCAGCAGCGACAGACCGTCGATGGCCAGGTGGATCGTAATGCCGAAACGTGGGATCCACGGCAGGATAAACTCAGACTGCCACTGCGGAATACCCGCAGACTGGGTCAGAGAGTAGCCACCCTGCAACCACAGTTGCAGACCAAGCGCGAGCGTCAATCCCATGGTGATCAGCGCGATCCAGCGCGGCATCTTCACGCCAAAGCGTTCAGTCTGCCAGCACAGGAAGCCGCCGATGAAGGGAATTAATATTAGCCAGGGTAGTAACATGGCGATTTACATTCCTTTTAAAGGCCCCCAGCAGGGGCCTGATTTTCAACGAATTCGAATAAAATTCACTTAACGATCAACGCAACACCATCAGCAGCGCCAGCACGACAACCGCACCGATGCTCATGGACGCCACATACCAGCGCAGGTAACCGTTCTCGCTGAACAGCAGGCCTTTACCTGCAAAGCGGGAAAGGATCGCCGGGATATTCATCATGCTGTTCAGTGGATCGCGTTTCACCAGCCACGCAACACCCAGGAACGGTTTGACGAAAATCATATCGTACAGCCAGTCGAAGCCCCATGCGTTGTACCACCAGGTGCCCAGCAGACGGCCAGGCGCACTGTTGGCAACAGACGTCACCAGCGTACGTTTACCCAGCCACAGCCATGCAGCGATCAGGATGCCCGCGATAGCGACCACACCGGAGGTGATTTCAAGCGTCAGAACGCGACCGTGCTCAAGCTCGGTGGTGTCCGGCAGTACGCCCTGCAGCGGTGGCACAATCATTGCGCCAACGAAGGTGGAGAGTACCAGCAGCACAATCAGCGGCAGGTGATGGGTAATCCCCTTCCCTGCGTGAGCGTGAATTTGTTCTTTACCGTGGAATACGATGAAAATCATACGGAAGGTATACAGGGAGGTCATGAACGCACCGACCAGACCTGCAACCATCAGATTGATATGACCATTCGCCATGGCACCCGCAAGGATTTCGTCCTTACTGAAGAAGCCCGCGGTGATCAGCGGCAGTGCCGCCAGCGCCGCGCCGCCCACCAGGAAGCAAACATATACCAGCGGGATGGACTTACGCAGTCCGCCCATCTTGAAGATGTTCTGCTCGTGGTGGCAGGCCAGGATCACGGAACCGGATGAGAGGAACAGCAGCGCTTTAAAGAACGCGTGCGTCATCAGGTGGAAAATGGCTGCGTCCCACGCCTGAACACCCAGCGCCAGGAACATGTAACCAATCTGGCTCATGGTGGAGTACGCGAGAACGCGTTTGATGTCGGTCTGCACCAGCGCGGCAAAGCCTGCCAGCACCAGCGTAACCGCACCGACGATACCCACCAGATGCAGAATTTCCGGGGTCATCAGGAACAGGCCGTGGGTACGTGCAATCAGGTAAACACCAGCGGTAACCATGGTCGCAGCGTGGATCAGCGCGGAGACAGGGGTTGGACCCGCCATCGCGTCGGCCAGCCATGTTTGCAACGGCAGCTGTGCGGATTTACCTACAGCACCACCCAGCAGCATCAGCGTTGCCCACCACAGCATGTTGTTGCCTGCAGCGAAGTGCGCCGGCGCCAGTTCCACCATTTCGCGGAAGTTCAGCGTGCCCAATTCGTTGTAAAGAATGAACAGCGCGAAAGCGAGGAACACGTCACCCACACGGGTCACGATGAACGCTTTCATCGCCGCTGCGCCATTCTTCGGATCGGTGTAGTAGAAACCGATCAGCAGGTAAGAACACAGACCCACACCTTCCCAGCCCAGATACATCAGCAGCAGGTTATCGGCCAGCACCAGAACCACCATGCTGGCGATAAACAGGTTGGTGTAGGCGAAGAAGCGGGAGTAACCCTCTTCACCGCGCATATACCAGGAGGCGAACATGTGGATCAGGAAGCCCACACCGGTCACCACGGAGAGCATGGTCAGCGAGAGACCATCCAGCACCAGGTTGAAACCGATGTTGAAATCACCGACCGACATCCAGGTCCACAGCGGTACGCTGAAAGGCTGACGTCCGTTATTGAAGAAGTCGATACCCGCGTACGCCGTCACCAGCGCAGCCAGACCGATAGAGCCAATGCCTACGGTCGCAGACAGATTCTCAGACCAGCGGCCACGAGAAAACGCCAGCAGCACGAAGCCAATCAGCGGAAAAATAATGGTTAAGGCAAGCATGTTCATCCACGCAACTCACTTACTGAATCGATGTTCAGGTTCTGGCGGCGACGATGGAGCTGCAGTAACAGCGCCAGGCCAATACTCGCTTCGGCAGCCGCGAGGCTGATGGCGAGAATGTACATCACCTGACCATCGGTCTGGCCCCAGTAGCTTCCGGCGACCACGAAGGCCAGCGCGGAGGCGTTAATCATGATTTCCAGGCCGATCAGCATAAACAGCAGATTGCGGCGGATAACCAGACCGGTCAGACCCAGAACGAATAAAATCGCAGCGAGGATCAGTCCATGTGTTAAGGGGATCATGCGCGCTCCTCCGTTTTTCTTTTCGCGCGGTCGTCAGTGCGGTTACTCAGCACCTCGCCAGCACGCTCTTCGCGGCCAACGTGGAAGGCAACAACCAGACCAGCCAGCAGCAGCATCGACGCCAGTTCCACCGCCAGAACGTATGGGCCAAAGAGTGTAATGCCGACCTCTTTCGCGCTGATCGGCGTGCCGTCGATGCCCTGATCGTTAACACCCAGAATGGCGTAAACAATCACCACCAGCATGATGGCCGACAAAATTGCCGGGCCAATCCACACCTGCGGTTTTAACCACTGACGTTCCTGCTCAATTTCAGAGCCGCCCAGGTTCAGCATCATCACCACGAACACGAACAGAACCATAATGGCCCCGGCGTAGACGATGATTTCCAGTGCACCGGCGAAGTGCGCGCCCAATGCAAAGAACACCCCGGAAATGGCCAGCAGCGAAATGATTAAGTACAGCAGTGCATGCACCGGGTTGGTGTGCGTGATCACTCGCAGCGTAGCCAGGATGGCGATAAGGCCACAGATATAAAAAGCGAATTCCATTGCCCTCTCCTTACGGTAACAGGCTCTTGACGTCGATAGGCTTAGCTTCGTTCTCTGCTTCGCCCTTATCTTTGCCGTCGATTGCCATACCCGCCATCCGGTAGAAGTTATATTCCGGGTATTTGCCCGGACCGGAAATCAGCAGATCCTCTTTCTCGTACACCAGATCCTGACGTTTGTACTCACCCAGTTCGAAGTCTGGAGTCAGCTGAATCGCCGTGGTTGGGCACGCTTCTTCACACAGACCACAGAAGATGCAGCGTGAGAAGTTGATGCGGAAGAACTCAGGATACCAGCGGCCATCTACCGTCTCTGCTTTTTGCAGAGAGATACAGCCTACCGGACACGCTACCGCACACAGGTTACAGGCAACGCAGCGCTCGGAACCGTCCGGATCGCGCGTCAGCACGATACGACCACGGTAGCGCGGCGGCAGATATACCGGTTCTTCCGGGTACATCCGGGTTTCGCGTTTCGCAAACGCGTGCAGGCCGATCATCCAGATACTGCGTACCTGGGTACCGAAGCCTACCAGTAATTCTTTTAAGGTCATGGTCTATAGCCCCTTATGGCTGCTGCCAGAGAATGACAGCCGCCGTTACCAACAAGTTGACGAGCGTCAGCGGCAGGCACACTTTCCAGCCGAAGGACATTACCTGGTCATAACGCGGACGAGGTAACGCTGCGCGAATCAAAATGAACATCATCATGAAGAACGCGGTTTTCAGCGCGAACCAGATGAACGGCGGTAAGAACGGGCCATGCCAGCCACCAAAGAACAGCGTTACCATCAACGCGGAAATGGTGACAATACCGATGTACTCGCCCACGAAGAACAGACCGAATTTCATACCGGAATATTCAATGTGGTAACCGTCGGCCAGTTCCTGTTCGGCTTCTGGCTGGTCAAACGGGTGACGGTGACACACCGCCACGCCCGCGATAGCAAAGGTAATAAAACCAAAGAACTGCGGGATAACGTTCCAGATGTCAGCCTGGTTGTTGACGATGTCGGTCATATTAAATGAACCGGCCTGCGCCACCACGCCCATCAGGGAGAGACCCAGGAACACTTCGTAGCTCAGCGTTTGCGCGGAAGCACGCATCGCACCCAGCAGCGAGTATTTGTTGTTACTGGACCAGCCTGCGAACAGGACCGCGTAAACCGCGAGCCCTGCCATCATCAGGAAGAACAGAATGCCAATGTTCAGGTCAGCCACAACCCAGGTCGGGCTGACAGGAACGATGGCAAACGCCAGCAGCAACGAGGTGAAGGCGATCATCGGTGCCAGAGTAAAGATCACGCGGTCGGAGAAGCGCGGGATCCAGTCCTCTTTAAAGAACATCTTGATCATGTCCGCAACCAGCTGGAGTGAACCACCCCAGCCCACGCGGTTCGGTCCGTAACGGTTCTGGAACAGACCGAGCAGACGACGTTCACCAAAGCTCATGAACGCGCCACAGGTGACAACCACCAGCAGGATAACAATCGCTTTCAGAATGCTCAGCAGGATGTCGATAAGATCCGGCGTTAACCAACTCATGCTTTTGCCTCCTGCAGATTATCAAGACGCGCACCCGCCAGTACCGGCGCAATCCCAGACATACCCATTGGCAGACCCACCTGCCCTGCTGTCAGGCCTTCAGAGATAATCAGCGGCAGGCTGATTGTCTGACCGTCGTAGCTAAAGGCGATGTTCGCGCCAGCATTAACGCCAAGCTTCGCGGCATCCGCCGGGTTGAGCTTGATGTATGGCTGCGGCATACGTTGCTGGAATACCGGAGAGCGCTGGGACAGCTCGTCGCTACCAAACAGATGGTAGTACGGCGCGATACGCCAGTTCCCTTCCTGAGCCTGGAAGCTCGCCGGAACAGTCGTGAAGAAGTCCAGACCGGTTTCGGAGGCTTCGATCAGACGCACACCAGGGTCGCCGTGACGCAGAGAACCACCCACTTCCGCCTGGAACTTGTTCCATGCCTGCGGGGAGTTCCAGCCTGGTGCCCAGGCGAATGGGATCTGCGAACGCGGTGCAGACGGCTGGTTGTTCCCTTCCATTGAGAAGGCGAACATAGTGTCTTTATCCTGAGGCTGACGCGGTTCGTGCACGCTGATGTTGGCGCGCATTGCGGTACGGCCACTGTAACGGTGCGGTTCACGCGCCAGTTTCTGGCCACGAATGCGGAAGCTCGCTTCAGGGGCAGCATCTTTAATGCCTGCCAGTTGAGGCAGTTTTTCAACAACCGCGTCGATAACGTGGTCGAGCTGCGTCCAGTCCACTTCACGGCTCTGCACGGTGCTGTGCAGGGAGTGCAGCCAGCGCCAGCTTTCCAGCATCACAGTGTTGCTGTCGTAGTACGCCGGGTCGTAAACCTGGAAGAAACGCTGTGCGCGGCCTTCATTGTTGATAACGGTACCGTCGCTTTCTGCGAAGCTTGCCGCAGAGAGGACCAGGTGCGCTTTATCCATAATCGCCGTACGCTGATGGTCAATTACCATCACCAGCGGCGCTTTGGAGAGCGCGGCGTCAACGCGTGCGGCAGAAGCATGGCGATGCAGGTCGTTTTCCAGCACCACAACGGCGTCAGCGGCACCGGTTTCCAGTTCGCCCAATGCAGCTTCCAGCGAACCGCCACCAATCATCCCCAGACCAATGCTGTTGACCGCACGGGCAATCATGGTCACACCAACGTCAGCACCGCGGCCTTTCAGGGCTTTGGCAACGTTCGCTGCCGCCTGAATGATCTCCGCGCTTCCGGCGTTAGTACCAGAAATGATCAGAGGTTTCTTCGCACCCGCCAGCGCCTGAACAATCACGTCGACCTTGTTTTGCAGGTCACGATCCAGTTCAACGGCTGGAGAGTTGTTGTCCAGAGCGTGTGCAATCGCGAAGCCAAGACGGGCCTGATCTTCAACCGGGGCGCAGTAGGTCCACGCCGCGATATCATCCAGACGGGTGTTGTCGACGTTAGTCACAAACAGAGGATGTTTCGCGCGCTGACCGATGTTCAGGATTGCAGCAATCTGCCAGTCAGCCACTTTCTGTGCTGCTGCCATTTCACGTGCTTTCCCTTTCACCGCCTGGCGAACTGCCAGAGCCGCGCGAGCGCCGGTCTGAGTCAAATCTTCACCCAGCACCAGAACTGCATCATAAGATTCGATTTCGCGCAGCGCAGGGGTATGAATACCACCTTCACGCAGCACTTTCAGGACCAGTTGCAGACGTTCCTGCTCGCCCTGGGCAATACCGGTGTAGAAGTTTTCCGCCCCAACCAGTTCACGCAGCGCGAAGTTGCTTTCAATGCTGGCGCGCGGGGAACCGATACCGATCACTTTCTTTGACTGGCGCAGAATATCTGCCGCGCCCTGCATCGCCTGTTCAGCATTCAGGGTGATGAAGTCGTCGCCACGGCGCTGAACCGGCTGACGCGGACGGTCTTTCAGGTTCACATAGCCATAGCCGAAACGACCGCGGTCGCACAGGAAGTAGTGGTTAACGGTACCGTTATAACGGTTTTCGATACGACGCAGTTCGCCGTAGCGTTCACCCGGGCTGGTGTTACAGCCGAGAGAACACTGCTGGCAGATGCTTGGTGCAAACTGCATGTCCCATTTACGGTTGTAGCGCTCGGAGTGCGTTTTATCGGTGAATACGCCGGTCGGGCAGATTTCTACCAGGTTACCGGAGAATTCGCTTTCAAGCGTACCGTCTTCCGGACGACCGAAGTAAACGTTGTCATGCGCACCATATACGCCCAGATCCTGGCCGTCTGCGTAGTCTTTGTAGTAACGCACGCAGCGGTAGCAGGCAATGCAGCGGTTCATTTCGTGAGAGATGAACGGCCCCAGGTCCTGGTTACGGTGGGTACGCTTGGTAAAGCGATAGCGACGGAAACTGTGACCGGTCATTACGGTCATATCCTGAAGGTGGCAGTTACCGCCCTCTTCACAGACCGGACAGTCGTGCGGGTGGTTGGTCATCAACCATTCCACAACGCTTTCGCGGAACTGTTTGGCTTCTTCGTCATCAATCGAAATAAAGGTGCCTTCGGTGGCTGGCGTCATACAGGACATCACCAGGCGACCACGCGTGTCTTCCGCGTTTTGATATTGCTTCACCGCACACTGGCGGCAAGCACCGACGCTGCCCAGCGCCGGATGCCAGCAAAAGTACGGAATATCAAGGCCGAGCGACAGACAAGCTTCCAGCAGGTTGTCCGCCCCGTTGACCTCATATTCTTTGCCGTCTACATGAATCGTAGCCATTAGCATGCTTCCAGTTGGCTCGGTCGAAACCGAGCGTTAATCAAAATTCTGTCTTTACCAGCGCGCTTTCAGCAGGTTCGGCTGAATCCCATTGATGGCATGGGTATTACTGAACGGCTGCTTGATGCCTGCTTCGAATTCGTCGCGGAAATATTTAATCGCGCTCTGCAGTGGCTCGACGGCACCCGGTGCGTGGGCACAGAAGGTTTTGCCTGGGCCTAAGAATCGACACAGTTGCTCAAGTGTCTCGATATCACCCGGCTGGCCTTCGCCACGCTCTATAGCACGCAGGATCTTCACGCTCCACGGCAGACCATCACGGCACGGTGTACACCAGCCGCAGGACTCACGGGCGAAGAACTCTTCCAGGTTACGTACCAGCGATACCATGCCGATCTCGTGGTCGACTGCCATCGCCAGCGCCGTACCCAGACGGCTGCCTGCTTTACCAATGCTTTCGAATTCCATTGGCAGATCAAGGTGGGCCTCAGTCAGGAAGTCTGTCCCTGCCCCCCCCGGCTGCCAGGCTTTGAATTTCAGGCCATCACGCATACCGCCAGCATAGTCTTCAAGAATTTCACGCGCGGTCGTACCGAACGGCAGTTCCCAGACGCCTGGGTTCTTCACGCGACCGGAGAAGCCCATCAGCTTGGTACCGGCATCTTTGCTTGAAGAGATGCCCTGATACCACTCCACACCGTTGGCGAGGATAGCCGGAACGTTACACAGGGTTTCGACGTTGTTTACGCAGGTCGGTTTACCCCATACACCGGAGCTTGCCGGGAACGGTGGCTTGGAACGCGGGTTCGCACGACGACCTTCCAGGGAGTTAATCAGCGCGGTTTCTTCACCGCAGATATAACGCCCGGCACCGGTGTGCACGAACAGTTCGAAGTCAAAACCGGTGCCCAGAATATTTTTACCGAGCAGACCCGCTTCGGTGGCTTCGGCAATCGCGCGACGCAGGTTTTCTGCCGCTTCGATGTACTCACCACGCAGGAAGATGTAACCACGGTATGCTTTCAGCGCGAACGCGGAGATCAACATACCTTCCACCAGCAGGTGCGGCAGTTGTTCCATCAACAGACGGTCTTTATAGGTACCCGGCTCCATTTCATCGGCGTTACACAGCAGATAACGGATGTTCATGGATTCGTCTTTTGGCATCAGGCTCCACTTCAGACCCGTGGAGAAACCTGCACCACCGCGCCCCTTCAGGCCGGAATCTTTTACCGCGTTAACGATATCGTCCGGTGCCATGCCACCCAGGGCTTTACGCGCACCGGCATAGCCGTTTTTGCTCTGATATTCGTCGAGCCATACCGGCTGTTTATCATCACGCAGACGCCAGGTCAGCGGATGGGTCTCAGCAGTACGAATTACCGTTTTCATTTGTACTGCTCCAGCAGGTCAGGAATGGCTTCCGGCGTCAGATGGCTGTGAGTGTCCTCATCAATCATCATGGTCGGCCCCTTGTCGCAGTTACCCAGGCAGCAGGTTGGCAGCAGAGTAAAGCGACCATCGAACGTGGTCTGGCCAGGCTTGATATTGAGCTTGTTCTCAATCGCTGCCTGAATGCCCTGGTAACCGGTAATGTGACAAACAACACTGTCACAGTAGCGGATCACATGGCGGCCTACCGGCTGACGGAAGATCTGGCTGTAGAACGTGGCTACGCCTTCTACGTCACTGGCCGGAATACCCAGCACTTTTGCGATCTCATAGATCGCCCCATCCGGCACCCAGCCACGCTGTTTCTGTACGATTTTCAGCGCTTCAATGGACGCCGCACGCGGGTCTTCGTAGTGGTGCATCTCGTGCTCAATGGCGGCACGCTCTGCTTCACTCAGCTCAAAAGCCTCGGTCTGTGGTTGTTGATTTTCGTGCATAATTAGCGGTCCACATCTGACATAACAAAATCGATACTACCCAGATACACAATCAGGTCGGAGACCAGACTGCCGCGGATGGCGGACGGGATCTGCTGCAGATGCGCAAAACTCGGCGTACGCACGCGGGTACGGTAGCTCATGGTGCTGCCGTCACTGGTCAGGTAGTAACTGTTAATACCCTTGGTCGCTTCAATCATCTGGAAGGATTCTTGTGCCGGCATGACCGGGCCCCAGGAAACCTGCAGGAAGTGGGTGATCAGGGTTTCGATATGTTGCAGCGTGCGCTCTTTCGGTGGCGGCGTCGTCAGCGGGTGATCCGCTTTGAACGGGCCTTCCGGCATGTTGTTGAGGCACTGCTCAAGAATGCGCAGACTCTGGCGCAGCTCTTCCACTTTCAGCATCACGCGGGTATAGCAGTCGGATACACCGCCGCCAACCGGGACTTCAAAGTCGAAGTTCTCGTAGCCAGAGTAAGGACGGGCTTTACGCACGTCGAAATCAATACCGGTCGCACGCAGACCTGCACCTGTCGTACCCCACTCCAGCGCCTCTTTCGCACCGTAGGCAGCAACGCCCTGGGAACGGCCTTTCAGGATGGTGTTACGCAGTGCGGCTTTCTCGTAGGAGGCCAGTCGTTTTGGCATCCAGTCGAGGAATTCACGCAGCAGACGGTCCCAGCCGCGCGGCAGATCGTGTGCCACACCGCCAATACGGAACCAGGCCGGGTGCATACGGAAACCGGTAATTGCTTCAACCAGATCGTAGATTTTCTGACGGTCGGTAAAGGCGAAGAAGACCGGGGTCATCGCACCCACGTCCTGAATGAACGTAGAGATGTATAGCAGGTGGCTGTTGATACGGAACAGCTCGGACAGCATAACGCGGATCACGTTAACGCGATCCGGCGTAACGATACCCGCCAGTTTCTCAACGGCCAGCACGTATGGCATTTCGTTTACGCAGCCGCCGAGATATTCGATACGGTCGGTATACGGAATGTAGCTGTGCCAGGACTGACGCTCACCCATCTTCTCAGCACCACGGTGGTGGTAGCCGATATCCGGGACGCAGTCGACAATCTCTTCGCCGTCGAGCTGAAGAATAATACGGAATGCACCGTGCGCAGACGGGTGGTTTGGACCGAGGTTAAGGAACATGAAGTCCTCGTTGTCGGTACCGCGCTTCATGCCCCAGTCTTCCGGCTTGAAGGTCAGCGCTTCCATCTCCAGATCCTGCTTGGCTTTGGTCAGCTCAAACGGGTCGAATTCTGTTGCACGTGCCGGGTAGTCTTTACGCAGCGGGTGGCCTGTCCAGGTCTGCGGCATCATGATGCGCGTCAGATGCGGGTGGCCGTCGAAGGTCATGCCGAACATTTCCCAGGTTTCACGCTCATACCAGTTCGCGTTCGGGAAAAGTTTGGTGATCGTCGGCAGATGCATGTCGTTTTCAGACAATGCCACCTTGAGCATGATATCCGTATTGCGGTCTATTGATATCAGGTGGTAGAAAACGGAAAAATCCGCAGCAGGGAGGCCCTGGCGGTGGGTACGCAGACGTTCATCCATGCCGTGTAAGTCAAACAGCATGACATACGGTTTTGGCAATTTCTTGAGGAAATCGACAACTTCCAGTAATTGTTCACGCTTCACCCAAACAACGGGTACCCCGGTGCGGGTAGCCTGAACAGTAAAGGCATCCGGCCCAAAACGGTTGCGCAGTTCGCCAATGACTGGGTCATCCAGATGATCCCGGGTCTGCCAGGCGGCTTCTTGCGCGGTTAAGTCGGTCATATTGTTCACCATTGCAAATGGTCCGTGGTGACTGTTAAGCCTGGCTTCGCGCTATTTGAGTAGTGATATGCGAAGGTGTTCTCCAGGCCTACAGGCGCAAATTAAATTTCGTCAGGCGTACGCAGATTGGTGACGGCAATACGTTCACCACGTTTACGCTCGCGCTCAGACTGCATGTTCGCGCGATACACTCCCTGATCGCCAACAACCCACGACAGTGGGCGACGTTCTTTACCGATAGACTCCTGCAGCAGCATCAGCGCCTGCATGTAAGCTTCCGGACGTGGCGGGCAACCTGGGATGTACACATCCACTGGAATAAACTTATCTACGCCCTGCACGACGGAATAGATGTCGTACATACCGCCAGAGTTTGCACATGCGCCCATGGAGATAACCCATTTTGGCTCCAGCATCTGGTCATAAAGACGCTGAATAACAGGTGCCATCTTGGTAAAGCACGTACCGGCCACCACCATCAGGTCAGCCTGACGTGGGGAAGCACGCAGTACCTCTGCCCCAAAACGCGCAACGTCATGCACCGCAGTGAATGACGTCACCATTTCAACGTAGCAGCAAGAAAGGCCAAAGTTGTATGGCCAGATGGAGTTCTTACGACCCCAGTTGACCATATCGTGCATGGCATGCTCGAGTTTGCCCATGTACACGCTTTTATTGACTTCTTGCTCCAGGGGGTCGGTTACGATCTCCTGTTTTTGCAGGGGGTAACGGTCATTCTCACCGTTAGGATCTATGCGGGTGAGCGTATAATCCATCTTATTGCCTCGCTGTTACTGCTGACGATTAGAGATACTGTTTTCCGGGTTGATGTGTTCACGACGTGAACGCGCAGGCGTCCAGTCAAGCGCGCCAATACGCACCAGATAAACCAGACCGGCCAGTAGCACTAAAATGAAAATTGCGGCCTCGACAAAGCCCACCCAACCACTTTCGCGGATGGACGTTGACCATGCGAAAAGGTAAAGCGCTTCAACGTCAAAGATGACGAAGAACATGGCTACCAGATAGAACTTGGCAGACAGGCGTAAGCGAGCGGAACCTACGGAATCAATACCTGATTCGAAAGGTGTGTTTTTGTGCCTTGCACGGGCGCGACCGCCCAGGAACCAGCCGCCGACTAACATCAGGCAGCACAGGCCAATGGCTACAATAAGAAAGATTGCGAATGCCCAGTGATGAGCGATGACTTCTGTGGATGTTGACATACTCATTGCTTACTCATCAAAAGTGATACCTACGACACTGCTCTTGCTGGCAGATGGGCATCACATCGATTCATGGGGAGGAACAAATAACCTTACACTAACTGTCAGAAATGAGACGGAGACAGCAAAATGATGGGGTTTTTTACTCCTTTCTATAACCTATTGTCAACTTTAACAAAGGTTTCTTCACATTAAATTACATCGAGCGATTCTCATTAACATTTGGTGCCCTTTAACCCTGGTGGGTGCATGACTTTCCGTCAAATGTATGTTGTTGAATCGTGTCCGTTTCGGAAGTAAAAAAAATAACCCTCCTATTTTGACAGGATTTGCCAGCGATTCCTCCCCCCAAATAGGAGTATTTTCTTGATCTGCGACACGCTTTTGTTAATTCAACCAAGAAAACGGCAACATATTTCCTGTTTTTTTAACATGGGAGGGATAGGGGTGACGTGAGAACAGAAAACGGACAAGTTTTAAGCAAAACAACTTATCACATTGATAAACAAAAAATATTTATAGAATCCATGTCGCATAAGTGGATATTATTGCCAAAAAAAAGCCACTGCATGCAAAAATCACATGAGTGGCCTTTTTTTACACTTACATTTTGTTACCAGAATTTTGAGCTATTGATCACTCAAAATCGCCTTCCATGATCAGGGAATCATCCCCCCCTTCGGAGGTAACGTGCTCGAACTGCCACGGGTTATGGTAGTTTTCCATTGCCTCAAACACCACTTTCGCCAGCTCGTTATGGCTGGACGAGTTGTGGCAGAGCAGATATTCCGTATCGGGTAGCATCGGAAGACCATCAGACTTGCCCAACACACGCAGGTCAGGGCTCATCATCTCTACCGGGCGTGCCGTTACGCCTAGCCCTGCTTTCACAGCAGCGCGAACCGCAGGCAACGTGGAAGCCACATACGCTAAACGCCACGGAATATTGGCTTCATTTAACGCCGTCAGCACCATATCGCGGAAAGGACTCGGGTCATCCAGTAAAACCAGTGGAACAGGCTCCCCTTTTTGCAGCACATATTCTGCTGCGCAATACCAGTGCGTTGGCGATGTACGCAACGTCAGGCAATCAAACTGCCCGGGACGATGCGTGGTGACCACCAGGTCGACCTTTTTCTCATCTAACATCTCAACCATAAAGGCATTGCGTTTTACGCTCACATCCAGCGCAAGCTTCGGATAAACCGAGCTAATACGGTTGAGCAGGAACGGCAATATCGTATCTGCTGACTCATCAGATGCACCTAACGTTAGCACCCCCTGGAGGTTGCTAAACATTAATGACATACATGCTTCATCATTAAAGCGAAGAATTTTCCTGGCATAACCCAGAAGCTGAATACCGTGTTCCGTTAAGAGTTTATTACGCCCGTGACGGGCAAAAAGCTCTTTACCAACCAGTTGCTCCAGCCGCTGCATTTGCTGGCTAACGGCGGACTGGGTTAGGCAAACGGCGGCAGCAGCAGCTGCAAAAGTGTTGAGATCAGCGACCGCAACAAACGTTCTCAGCAGATCGAGGTCGAGATTCATTATCGGACGATTTGCATTTATCATATCTATTCACTTTCAGGTTGCTCGTGCGGAGCTGCCCGGGTTGAAGCTGTGTGTAACAGTTAAGCAATTCCCTCTGAAGGTTTTCCCTCGCATCCCGGCCCGGCAGACTGCCTGACAGATAGTTATTGTGCTGCTTTATATCAACAGTCAGAAAGCACGTTTCATGACGTTATTTTTATTCTCTTAAACGTTCAGGATAATTAGATGTTCGCAGGTTTATGTAAATTACATTAAAGGTACAACACCTTTTCTGCCATCTATATCGCAGCGCTGTCAACGTAGCGGGAAATGTTCGACACATTCCAGCCAGAGATAACTCCAACAATAACAATCAATTAATTCAGATAAGCAGTTCCAGATAAACAAAACATATGCCTCTGTCACCTGCTTTCCTGAAAGACATCTTAACCCAAATCCACTTTATTTATAAGTCTTATTGCAATATTGCGGATTAAAACGGGTTGTTAAGCTTCTAAACTGATTTTATTAATATTAACTAAAGTTGCATTTTGTTCGTTAATAATAAATAAATTTTAATTTAGATTAAGGTCTTTCATTAATAATGCTTAACATTAATTTCACATGAGTAACTTTTAGCCACATCATGCTATTACGGTAAAATGTAGCAAGCATTCAGGTTTTACGAAAAGTCACGCAGCGTAACTTACCCACGGTACTGCTCGCCACTTATTTTCACCAGCACAATATACAGTATTTTTTCAAATTAACAGTACAATCAACCTAAGCATGTGCTATGTGCATAACTTTAAGACAGTAAAGCTGTGCATTAATAGCGAAATAGATTCACCAGACTTTTGCTCTCTTCACAAAATCTTCTACTGCACACCCTTCAAAACGAAGCGAGGGGGGAGTACATTATTCCGTGCTGACTTCCACGGCAGGGAGTGGCAATAATAGCGAAAAGGTTAAAGGTTCATGTCCCCTATCGAAAAATCCAGCAAGCTAGATAACGTCTGTTATGACATCCGCGGTCCGGTTCTGAAAGAGGCAAAACGCCTTGAAGAAGAAGGCAATAAGGTTCTGAAACTCAACATTGGTAACCCTGCGCCATTTGGTTTTGAAGCGCCGGATGAAATTCTGGTTGATGTGATCCGTAACCTGCCCACCGCACAAGGCTATTGCGACTCAAAAGGACTTTACTCCGCGCGTAAAGCCATCATGCAGCACTACCAGGCACGCGGTATGCGCGATGTTACCGTTGAAGATATCTACATCGGCAACGGTGTCTCTGAACTGATCGTGCAGGCGATGCAGGCACTGCTAAACAGTGGCGACGAGATGCTGGTACCTGCGCCGGATTATCCGTTGTGGACGGCGGCCGTATCTCTGTCCAGTGGGAAAGCGGTGCACTATTTGTGCGACGAGTCTTCTGACTGGTTCCCTGATCTCGATGATATTCGCGCGAAAATTACCCCTCGTACGCGTGGCATCGTGATTATTAACCCGAACAACCCAACGGGTGCGGTTTATTCCAAAGAACTTCTGATGGAGATCGTCGAGCTCGCCCGTCAGCACAACCTGATCATCTTTGCCGACGAAATTTACGACAAGATCCTGTATGACGCGGCGCAGCACCACTCTATCGCCGCGCTGGCCCCGGACCTGCTGACCGTTACCTTTAACGGTCTGTCTAAAACCTACCGTGTGGCGGGTTTCCGTCAGGGCTGGATGGTATTGAACGGCCCTAAAAAGCACGCGAAAGGCTATATTGAAGGGCTGGAGATGCTGGCCTCAATGCGTTTATGTGCCAACGTACCAGCGCAACACGCGATCCAGACGGCGCTCGGTGGCTATCAGAGCATTAGTGAGTTTATTGTCCCTGGCGGTCGTCTGTACGAACAGCGTAACCGTGCATGGGAACTGATCAACGACATCCCTGGTGTCTCCTGTGTGAAGCCAAACGGGGCACTCTACATGTTCCCGAAAATCGACGCGAAGCGCTTCAATATTCATGACGACCAGAAAATGGTGCTTGATTTCCTGTTACAGGAAAAAGTGCTGCTGGTTCAGGGAACGGCATTTAACTGGCCGTGGCCAGATCATGTCCGTATCGTTACGCTGCCGCGCGAAGATGATCTCGAAATGGCCATCAGCAGATTCGGGCGATTCCTTTCCGGCTATCATCAGTAATCTTAAAAATCAGGCTACCTCGGTAGCCTGATTTGCATCTTCCCTCCCCTCCCCGCACAATGAAGTCTGTCGCAGTGAAGACAAAAGGTACCTTATGAGTCAGAGTCATTTCTTTGCCCATCTCTCCCGCCTGAAACTCATCAACCGCTGGCCGCTGATGCGCAACGTGCGCACTGAGAATGTATCGGAGCACAGTTTGCAGGTTGCCATGGTTGCTCACGCGCTGGCCGCCATTAAAAACCGCAAATTTAACGGCCAGGTCAACGCGGAACGCATTGCCTTGCTGGCGATGTACCATGACGCGTCTGAAGTGCTGACCGGCGATCTGCCTACGCCTGTGAAATATTTCAACTCACAGATTGCGCAGGAATATAAGGCCATCGAGAAAATTGCCCAGCAGAAGCTGATAGATATGGTGCCGGAGGAGTTACGCGATATCTTTGAGCCACTGATCGATGAGCACCAGTACACGGAAGATGAAAAGTCACTGGTAAAACAGGCCGACGCACTCTGCGCCTATCTGAAGTGTCTGGAAGAGCTGTCTGCGGGGAATAACGAATTTTTACTGGCGAAAACGCGTCTGGAGAAAACGCTGGAATCCCGCCGCAGCGAAGAGATGGATTATTTTATGCAGGTGTTCGTACCAAGCTTCCATTTATCGCTGGACGAGATTAGTCAGGATTCGCCGTTGTAATTTTTGCCGGGTAAGGCGAAGCCGCCACCCGGCAAAATTCTCAGAACGGGAACAGGACCGGTATCAATACCACGCACACCAGCATCACCAGCACGGTGAACGGCACGCCCAGTTTCACAAAATCGCTGAATCGGTAGTTCCCTGGCCCCAGTACAAGGGTATTGACCGGTGAAGAGACTGGCGTCATAAACGCTGCTGAGGCCGCCATCGCCACCATCATCGCAAAGGGATACGGTGACACGCCCATGGATTTCGCCATCGCCAGCGCAATCGGCGCCATCAATACCGCCGTCGCGGTGTTTGAGATAAACAGACCGATGGTGGCGCACATAATAAACAGGCAGACCATCATCATGTACGGCCCATACCCGCCGCCAACGTCCATCAAACCTTTAACAATCAGATCCACCCCGCCGGTTTTTTGCAGCGCCAGGGCGAAGGGCATCATGCCGACAATTAATATAATGCTCGGCCAGTGAATCGCTTTATAAGCACTTTCGGCATCAATACAGCGGAATTTGCCCATCAGCAAACAAGCAATAATCGCCGCCACAGGATTAGGAATTTCATCGGTCAGCATCAGCGCGACCATTAGCACCAGACAAAAAATAGCGTGGGGAGCCTGACTGTGAGCCGGAGAGGCATCGCTCTCTTCAACTGGCATGTTGAGCACCACAAAATCGCGCCCTTTTTGCCCGAGCTGGCTGATGAGCTTCCAGTTACCGACGACCAGAAAAATATCCCCCAACTGGATAGGCTCATCCACGACGGCCCCTTCCATCGCGACACCATCACGCTTCAATCCCACCACGTTTAAACCATAGCGGGTTCGGAAGCCGATTTCGCGCACGGTTTTGCCCAGTAATTCCGATTCCGGAATCAGCGACACTTCGGCCATGCCGACATCAAGCGCCTGGTCTGAAAAATACTCCCCGCGCAGCACCATCGGCTCCAGCATTTGCTCGCTGCAGAATTCGCGCAGATCCACATCTGCGGTGGACATATCAATCAGCAGGACATCCCGCGCACGAAATTCCGAAACCCCGTTGACGTTGACGATAACCCGGCGAAAACGACGCCAGCGCTCTACACCGATCACATTCGCGCCATAACGCTCACGCAGCCTCAGGTCGTCAAGCCGCTGCCCGACCATCGGCGAGCCGGGACGAATGGCCAGACGGCGGGCACGCCCGGTGAGACGGTACTCTTTGATCAGATCGCGGAAGGTACGTCGCTTCCAGCCCTCTTTGGTTTTATCCTGCTTTTCCCCTTTCAGAGCAAAACGAGTCAGCAGCATGTAGACCACACCCAACAGCAGAATGACCAGCCCAAGTGGGGTGACGCTGAAAAAACTGAACCCCTGGAATCCTTCCCGGATCAGCTCGCTGTTAACAACCAGGTTCGGCGGCGTTGCCACCAGCGTCATCATACCGCTGATCAAACCGGCAAAACTCAGCGGCATCATCAGGCGCGACGGCGAGGTCTGCATCCGCATGGAGACACTCAGCACCACCGGGATAAAAATCGCGACCACGCCCGTTGAGCTCATAAACGCCCCCAGCCCGGCAACGGTCAGCATCAGATAGATCAACATCTTTGTTTCACTGCTACCGGCCACCTTCACCAGCCATGCACCCATGATGGTCGCTACGCCGGTGCGCACCAAACCATCACCAATAATAAACAGGGCGGCAATCAGAATGACGTTGGGATCGCTGAACCCGGAGAAGGCTTCCGGCAGCGTGAGCGTACCGCTCAGCACAAAAGCAACGATGATAAACAAGGCGACCGCATCCATGCGAACCTTGCCCGTGGCGAAAAGAATGATGGCGATTAAAAGCAGGCTAAGGACCCAAATCAGTTCACCGTTCACAACATGTCCTTGTCAGTGGGAGATGAGACTTTTTTACCATAAAAAAGCCCCAACAATGTGGGGCTATATCATGGGATTACATTTTCAGCGAGACGGTTACAACGCCGTCAGGTGCTTTTGAAACAGCCAGTGCCGTCAAGGAATCGAGCACAAAGTCCGCTTCAGTCAGCCGGGGGGAGTCCGTCGGAACGTTGACGGCGATAACGTGGCTACCGGCGTTTAAACCGGCCAGGATGCCTGCCGCTGCATCTTCCACCACTACACACTCTGCCGGAGGGAGCCCCAGCAATTCAGCACCCAGTAAAAAGGCGTCGGGTTCAGGCTTTCCGCGCTTTACGCGCTCTGCCGTAATAAACACTTCGGGCGTTGGCAGGCCTGCCGCCTTGTGTCGGGCGTGAGCAACCGGCACGGAACCGGAGGTGACAATCGCCCACGGGATCTGTGCCTCGTTCAGATGCTCAAGCAGTTCGCGTGCCCCTGGTAATGCAGTGATGCCGTCCGTATCGGTGGCTTCAATGTGTTCCAGGTATTTGAACTCCGCCTGAATGTCGTCCTCAGAGCGCCCGGCCAGGAAGTGCCTTAACGAGGTTATGGCCTGTTTGCCATGGATAAAATTCAGCACCTCCTGATGGTCGATGCCATGTCTGTCAGCCCAATGGCACCAGGAGCGCTCCACAACCGGTAGCGAATCCACCAGCGTACCGTCCAGATCAAACAGAAAACCTCTACACTGCACACGCACCTCCGTCAGGCATTAATGATTTGTTGAATTTCGTTGCTGCTTAAATGGTACTGGCGCGGACAGGCGTGCCACGCGCTCAACATGCGTTGGTATTTATCCCACATTGGGGTCTGCGCGTTGAAACCGTGGGTGCCCGCATCAAAGTGGGTATAACGTCCTTCGGTATTCACCATAAAGCGAACATAGCTCAGATAACGCGCTTCCGTCGCGGCATCAAAGCCTAAGAAGGTAACACGACGTTCGTCAATGGACTGCTGATCTTTAAGATTCGTCCAGGACACATGCAGGGCGTGATACATCTCCATAATGTCGATCACGATGCGGCAGGTTTCTTCTTTCAGCTCACCAAACTCGCGATCCAGTTCGCGCATTTGCAAACCAAAGCCGCGTTCGACGATGGTCTGCAGGCGGCTGTAGCGCGCAGCGTTATCGGGATCAAGCATAGTCATCATCTTGTACTGGTTAGACAAAATCAGACGTTGAGCATGGGTCATTTCCATCTTTCGACTCCTGTAGCGCATTGCACTTTAAAAAAAAGACACGGTAACTGATTGTTACTGTGCCTTCTTTTAATAGTCGTTTCGATGATCAATCACAAATCATCGAGGAATGTTTTATCAAGTTGCTTAAAAGCTCGCTTAAGTGTGTCGGCCAGCGCCTGGTAATCCGGCTTACCTTCGACCGGGGCGAGCGCCTGGCCTGCCTCTTCCAGTTTTCCGCGCACTTCATAAAACCAGTGTAAAATAGAAGGCGGAAGCGGTGTGATGGAGCGTTTACCTAACCACCAGAGCCCCTGCATTGGCAGACTTAACGCGAAGAGCGCCGTCGCGACCGCCGGACCAAGCTGACCACCCAACGCGATTTGCCAGCACAGGGTAAAGATAGCAACGGGAGGCATAAATCGAATCGCATAGCGCGTTGCGCGGATGGTGCGATTCTCTATAAACATGGGTGCAAGACGCTTTTCCATCGGCCACGTCTTTGCGTAATGCTGTCCCCGACGAAACAGACTAAAGAAATTTACGGTCGGGTTCTCTGGTGTCGACATGGCTGTACCTCAACTTCACATATAAAAATTAAAATTTTCGTGCAAAACCACAACAGGCTATGACAACGTTCAAAATATTTTGTCATCCCTACCCCGTATCGGGTATCCTGTGCCAGCCTGATAGGGCCATAGACGAGAATCATTAACTCGTCAAATTATCGCATATTATGCCATTGTCTGAAAAATGTTCAAAATGGCATAAAATCATAGGTATTTCTTTCATCATGCCAGAATGTTCGTTTGGCATGATGTTAATCATAAATGTCTGAGTCATCATGCGTTACGCTGTTAGACTCACTGACGTTTTTTTAGCCACGTATCAATAATAGGTACTTCCATGTCGAGTAAGTTAGTACTGGTTCTGAACTGCGGTAGCTCCTCACTGAAATTCGCCATCATCGATGCGCTCAACGGTGACGAATACCTCTCTGGTTTGGCCGAATGTTTCCATCTGCCTGAAGCACGTATCAAGTGGAAGATGGACGGCAGCAAACAAGAAGCGGCTTTAGGTGCAGGCGCCGCTCACAGTGAAGCGCTGAACTTTATCGTTAACACTATTCTGGCACAAAAACCAGAACTGTCTGCTCAGCTGACTGCGATTGGTCACCGTATCGTCCACGGCGGCGAAAAATACACCAGTTCCGTCGTGATCGACGAAACTGTTATTCAGGGCATCAAAGATGCTGCCTCATTTGCACCGCTGCACAACCCGGCGCATCTGATCGGTATCGCTGAAGCGCTGAAATCCTTCCCGAATCTGAAAGATAAAAACGTGGCCGTGTTTGACACCGCGTTCCATCAGACTATGCCGGAAGAGTCTTACCTCTATGCCCTGCCATACAGCCTGTACAAAGAGCACGGTGTTCGTCGTTACGGCGCACACGGCACCAGCCACTTCTATGTAACTCAGGAAGCGGCAAAAGTACTGAATAAGCCAGTTGAAGAACTGAACATCATCACCTGCCACCTGGGCAACGGTGGTTCTGTTTCTGCTATCCGCAACGGTAAATGCGTTGATACCTCCATGGGTCTGACTCCACTGGAAGGTCTGGTGATGGGTACCCGTTCCGGTGACATCGACCCGGCAATCATCTTCCACCTGCACGACACCCTGGGCATGAGCGTTGACCAGATCAACAAAATGCTGACCAAAGAGTCTGGCCTGCTGGGTCTGACCGAAGTCACCAGCGACTGCCGTTACGTTGAAGACAACTACGCAGAAAAAGAAGACGCTAAACGTGCAATGGACGTTTACTGCCACCGTCTGGCGAAGTACATCGGCTCTTACACTGCGCTGATGGAAGGCCGTCTGGACGCAGTTATCTTCACCGGTGGTATCGGTGAGAACGCGGCAATGGTGCGTGAACTGTCCCTGGGCAAACTGGGCGTTCTGGGCTTCGACGTTGATCACGAGCGTAACCTGGCTGCCCGTTTCGGCAAGTCTGGCTTCATCAACAAAGAAGGCACCCGCCCAGCTATCGTTATCCCAACTAACGAAGAGCTGGTCATCGCGCAAGACGCAAGCCGTCTGACCGCCTGATTCCACACCGCCAGCTCTGCTGGCGGTGCTGTTTTGTAACCCGCCCAATGTCGGCGGTAACGAAAGAGGATAAACCGTGTCCCGTACTATTATGCTGATCCCTACCGGAACCAGCGTCGGCCTGACCAGTGTCAGCCTTGGCGTTATCCGTGCTATGGAACGCAAAGGCGTTCGTCTGAGCGTCTTTAAGCCAATCGCCCAGCCTCGTGCCGGTGGCGATGCGCCAGACCAGACCACCACCATCGTTCGTAAAAACTCCAATCTGCCAGCGGCTGAACCGCTGAAGATGAGCCACGTTGAATCTCTGCTGTCCACTAACCAGAAAGACGTGCTGATGGAAGAGATCATCGCCAACTACCACGCTAACACGCAAGACGCGGAAGTGGTGCTGGTTGAAGGTCTGGTCCCGACCCGCAAACACCAGTTTGCCCAGTCTCTGAACTTCGAAATCGCGAAAACCCTGAACGCAGAGATCGTTTTCGTGATGTCTCAGGGCACTGACACCCCAGAGCAGCTGAACGAGCGTATCGAACTGACTCGCAGCAGCTTCGGCGGCGCGAAAAACACCAACATCACTGGCGTAATCGTTAACAAACTGAATGCGCCAGTTGATGAGCAGGGCCGTACTCGCCCTGATCTGTCCGAGATCTTCGACGACTCCTCCAAAGCGAAAGTCATCAAAGTTGACCCGGCTAAACTGCAGGAATCCAGCCCGCTGCCAGTACTTGGCGCGGTACCATGGAGTTTCGATCTGATTGCCACCCGTGCAATCGACATGGCGCGTCACCTGAACGCCACCATCGTTAACGAAGGCGACATCAATACCCGCCGCGTGAAGTCCGTGACCTTCTGTGCGCGTAGCATTCCGCACATGCTGGAACACTTCCGCGCAGGTTCCCTGCTGGTGACCTCCGCAGATCGTCCTGACGTACTGGTTGCAGCGTGCCTGGCCGCGATGAACGGCGTGGAAATCGGTGCTATCCTGCTGACCGGTGCCTACGAGATGGACCCACGCGTGAGCAAGCTGTGCGAACGCGCGTTCGCCACTGGCCTGCCAGTATTCATGGTGAACACCAACACCTGGCAGACCTCCCTGAGCCTGCAGAGCTTCAACCTGGAAGTGCCGGTTGATGACCACGAGCGTATCGAGAAAGTTCAGGAATACGTTGCTGGCTACATTAACGCAGACTGGATCGAATCCCTGACGGCGACCTCCGAGCGCAGCCGTCGTCTGTCTCCTCCTGCATTCCGTTACCAGCTGACCGAGCTGGCGCGTAAAGCGGGCAAACGTGTTGTTCTGCCAGAAGGCGACGAACCACGTACCGTTAAAGCGGCGGCTATCTGTGCAGAGCGCGGCATCGCGACCTGCGTGCTGCTGGGCAACCCGGACGAGATCAACCGCGTTGCGGCATCTCAGGGCGTTGAACTGGGTACAGGCATCGAAATCGTTGACCCGGAAGTGGTTCGCGAAAGCTATGTTGCACGTCTGGTTGAGCTGCGTAAGAGCAAGGGTATGACCGAAGCCGTTGCGCGTGAACAGCTGGAAGACAACGTAGTGCTGGGTACGCTGATGCTGGAGCAGGACGAAGTTGATGGCCTGGTTTCCGGTGCTGTTCACACTACTGCGAACACCATCCGTCCACCGCTGCAGTTGATCAAAACCGCTCCAGGTAGCTCTCTGGTTTCTTCCGTGTTCTTCATGCTGCTGCCTGAACAGGTTTATGTTTACGGTGACTGTGCGATTAACCCGGATCCAACTGCAGAGCAGCTGGCTGAAATCGCTATCCAGTCTGCTGACTCCGCGATTGCCTTCGGTATCGAACCACGTGTGGCAATGCTCTCCTACTCTACCGGTACCTCTGGTGCAGGTAGCGATGTAGAGAAAGTCCGTGAAGCAACTCGTCTGGCGCAGGAAAAACGTCCTGACCTGATGATCGATGGCCCGCTGCAGTACGATGCTGCGGTTATGGCTGACGTTGCGAAATCCAAAGCGCCGAACTCTCCGGTTGCAGGTCGCGCGACCGTGTTCATCTTCCCTGATCTGAACACCGGTAACACCACCTACAAAGCGGTACAGCGTTCTGCAGACCTGATCTCCATCGGGCCAATGCTGCAGGGTATGCGCAAACCTGTGAACGACCTGTCCCGTGGTGCGCTGGTTGACGATATCGTCTATACCATCGCGCTGACCGCGATCCAGTCTTCGCAGCAGCAGTAATTTATTCACTGCACGAAAAAGGCGACCACTTGGTCGCCTTTTTTATTTACAGCAGCTCTCTTGCCGCCGACACAATGTCAAGTGCCGTCAGGCCGTACTCTTTTTGCAGGAAATCCTGAGTACCCACCTGGCCGTAACGCTCCTTCACGCCCACGCGCCGCATCGGTACCGGACACGTCTCCACCAGCACTTCCGCCACCGCCGACCCCAACCCGTTGTGGATGCTGTGGTTTTCGCAGGTCACAATACGCCCGGTTTTCTCGGCGTAGTTTTTCACCAACATCCGATCGATCGGCTTCAGGGTAAACATGTCGATGACCGCCGCGCTAACACCCTCCTGCTCCAGCTGACGCGCCGCTTCCAGTGCTTCAGCCACCATGATGCCATTGGCAATCAGGGTAATATCAGTTCCTTCACGCAGCACATTGCCTTTGCCAATGGTAAACGTCGAGCCAGGCGCGTACACGCTCGGTGCCTGCTTACGGATGGTGCGCACCCAGTAGAACCCTTCAAGGTCGATAAGCTGGCGCAGCACGTCCTCAAACATCACTGCGTCCGTCACTTCCAGCACCACTGAATGCGCCAGACCGCGCACGATACCCATGTCTTCAAACGACATATGCGTTCCGCCGTTATGACAGGCCGTCACACCCGCATCAGAGGCTATCACCTTCACGTTGTTGCGCTGGTAGTCAAGGGACATAAACAACTGGTCAAAACAGCGACGACTGGCGAAAGCGGTAAAGGTGTGAACAAACGGTTTGCGCCCGGTAAGTGACAGTCCTGCCGCCGTCCCAATCACGTTCGCTTCCATGATGCCGCAGTTAATCACATGCTGCGGATAATCACGCGCCACGCTATCCATCGCCATCGAGCTCATCAGATCCGCTTCCAGGGCGATAATCTCACTCCCCGCCTCAATCTGCTTAGCCACAAAACCCGCGTAGACTTTACGCATCTCAATGGCATCTTTCTGTCCTGCAGGTGCAACCTTAATCATGAGTTTCCTCCAGTTGGCGGATCGTCTCGTTGAGGGCCGCTTTACTCTCGGCGGTCAATCGCAGATGGTGCGAGTTACTGAGTTGCTCCAGATACGGCACCCCCTGCCCTTTAATGCTGTCCAGGATCACCACCCGCGGGCGCGCATCTTTCGCCGGAACCAGAGAAGTCACTTCCAGCAGCGCCGGAATATCGCCCCCTTTGACCGTCACCACGTCATAACCAAAGGCGCGGAATTTTCCTTCCAGGTCGAACACGCAGATAATATCGTCCAGCTCGCCATCCAGCTGCTGCTTGTTCCAGTCCACGAATATCGTCAGGTTATTCAGACGATGGTGCGCAATAAACTGGAACGCCTCCCAGCACTGCCCCTCGTTTAATTCGCCGTCCCCCACGATGCAAAAGACTCTGTTCGGCCGCCCAGCCAGCTTGTGCGACAGCGCCATGCCCCCGGCAATGGAAATACCCTGTCCCAAGGAGCCTGTGGTGGCATCCACACCACGCGTTTTCAGGCGGTCCGGATGGCTGGGCAGACGGGTACCGTTCTGGTTCAGCGTGCTCAGCTCTTCCATCGGGAAATAGCCTTTGATCGCCAGCGTACTGTAGAGTGCCGGGCCCGCATGACCTTTCGACAGGACAAAATAGTCACGCTCTGGCCAGTCCGGATCCGCCGGGTCAATTTTCATCACCGCACCGTACAGCACGGCCAGGGTCTCAACCACTGACATACTGCCGCCGTAGTGCCCAAACCCCAGTTGTGTCAGGGATTTCAGCGTCTCAAGGCGAATCTGGCGTGCGAGTTCGGTTATCTCATTCTGATTCATGATTTGGCTCCGGTGTTTTCCTGCGCATTACCCTCTGCAGGTTTGTTTTTCGCGAAGACGTTGTACGCCACCAGCAGCGCGAACAACGCCACAACCAGCCCGGTAATGGCAAGCGGCGACAGGAAGCGCGCCAGGTTGCCGAGCACAATCCCTACGGCGCCGAAATCAGCGTCCGAGAAGGTCGTGTTAGCAAAGCCAATTGCGCCCAGCACCGGCAGCAACAACACTGGCAGGAAGGTGATCAACAACCCATTGGCAAAGGCACCTATCATTGCCCCACGACGTCCACCGGTGGCGTTACCAAACACACCCGCCGTTGCGCCAGTGAAGAAGTGCGGCACTACGCCCGGGAGGATCAGCACCCAGTTAAACTGGCCGCAAATGATCAACCCCACAATCCCACCCAGGAAGCTGAACAGGAAGCCAATCAGCACCGCGTTTGGTGCATACGGATAGACCACCGGGCAGTCCAGCGCCGGGCGTGCATTAGGCACCAGTTTTTCCGAGAAGCCGGTAAAGGCCGGAACGATCTCCGCCAGGATCAGGCGCACACCCTGCAGGATGATGAACACGCCCGCTGCGAAGGTAATCGCCATGATGATGGCGTAGACCAGGTAATTCTGGCCGCCGCTGAAGGTGGCCTCAACGTATTCACGCCCGGCACTCACCGCCATGATCAGATAGATAATCATCATGGTCAGCGAGATGGAGATAGAACTGTCGCGCAGGAAGCTCAGGTTCTTCGGCAGGTTCATCTCTTCGGTTGAGCGGGAGCCTTTGCCAACCTTGCTGCCAATCCAGCCGGAAAGCACATAGCCCAGCGTGCCGAAGTGACCGAAGGCGATATCGTCGTTACCGGTGATACGCTTCATATAACGCTGCGCGATGGCCGGGAAGAAGGCCATTACCAGACCAAGGATCAGCGAACCGGTAAAGACCAGCCCTACGCCTTCAAAGCCCGCTACCGTCAGGATCACACCAATCATGCACGCCATGTAAAAGGTGTGATGCCCGGTCAGGAAGATATACTTCAGGCGGGTAAAGCGAGCGACGATAATATTCGCCACCATCCCAAAGGCCATAATCAGTGCGGTCGCTGCACCGTATTTTTCCAGCGCAATCGACACAATCGCTTCATTGTTTGGAATAATCCCCTGGATAGTAAAAGCGTGCTCAAACATACCGCCTAAAGGATTTAATGACCCTACCAGTACTGTGGCACCACCACCCAGCACAATAAAGCCCAGGATAGTTTTAATTGTCCCTTTCACCACGTCCGAAAACGCTTTTTTCTGTGCAAGCAGACCGATTAACGCAATTAACCCCACCAGCACAGAAGGGACTTTTAATATATCAACAACGAAATTCAGCGTTTCAAGGATAAACATATCCACCTCGCCTTATCAGGGTTATTGTCTTTCGAACCAGGCGCGCAGCTGCGCTTCAAGCTCGTTGATGTCGATGATGTTGTTGATCACCACCAGCTGGCTTTCCGGCACGCTGGCGCTGGCCGCAATGTCTTTTGCCATCACGAACAGGTCGGCCGCGCCCGGTGTGGCCGAGGAGAGATCGGAGTGTTCAACCTCAGCTTCAATCTCCAGCTTTTTGAGCACCTTTTTAATATTCATTTCAACCATAAAACTACTGCCCAGGCCAGAGCCGCAAATAGCCATGATTTTCATTGTTGTCCCCTTTTTTTTGAGTAAAGCACGCCCCATCACGCCGGTGCGTAATGTTGTAAAAATCGGATTAAATAATTAAATCAGAAGCGGTCAATAATCGTTTTAATTTCCTCCAGGGTATTCGCCTGATGTAATTCGACCATATCTTCATCGCTGGAAAACAGCTCAGCCAGCGCAGAAATCATCTCGATATGGCTATGTTTGTCCGGCGCCGCGAGCATAATAATGACATCGACAGGGTCAAACTCACCGGCACCAAACGAGACGCCCTGTTTTAGTTTTAATAATGACAGCCCCAATCCTTTGGCTCCTTCCTCCGGCCGCGCATGCGGCATCGCCAGCCCTGGTGCCAGCACATAGTAAGGTCCTAATGTACGATGTTGCTCAACGATCGCCGTGACGTATTCCGGCGCGATAACCTGCAGATCCAGCAACGGTTTTGCGCATATCTCCAGCGCCTGCGGCCAGCTTTCAACGCTTTCCTGAATCGTAATGGTTGCATCATATATCCATTTTTTCAGCACTTTTCACTCCCGCCACACTGCAAAAGATGAGCAAACTTTATTCAACACATCAATACCTGACTGCGATCAAGATCACAAAGATAGCGCTACCAATCGCTAACATTCAGAAATGTGATAGCGCTATCAAATTGTAATCATGGTGTGAAATCACAGCAAAAAAAGGGATTTAGGGCGTATACTGCCTGTCACGTGAAACGAAGGAAAATAAGAACGCGTCTGGTCAGCAGGAAGGTGTATGTCTCTAACCCGAAAACGGCGCAGTACCGGAAAAGTGACACTCGCCGATGTCGCACAGCTAGCCGGTGTGGGCACGATGACCGTGTCCCGTGCACTCCGCACGCCTGAACAAGTTTCCGATAAACTGCGAGAAAAAATTGAAGCTGCGGTGCAAGAGTTGGGTTATATGCCCAATCTTGCGGCCAGTGCACTGGCCTCAGCCTCGTCATGGACGATTGCGATGGTCGTTCCTAATCTCTCCGAGGCCGGTTGCTCGGAGATGTTCGCCGGGCTACAGCAGGTGCTGCAGCCTGCCGGTTATCAGATCATGCTGGCAGAATCCCAGCATCGTCTTGAACAGGAAGAGAAGCTGCTGGAGACACTGCTGGCGTCGAATATTGCCGCCGCCATTTTGCTCAGCGTTGAACATACTGACACCGTTCGCCACTGGTTGAAAAATGCCTCCATTCCGGTGGTGGAAATGGGGGCCATGCGTGCCGATCCGATTGATATGAATATCGGGATTGATAACGTAGCAGCCATGTACGAACTGACGGAAATGGTGATTAAACGCGGCTATCAAAATATTGGTCTGCTGTGCGCCAACCAGGAACAGTGGATTTTCCAGCAGCATTTACAGGGCTGGTACAAAGCAATGCTTCGCCACCATATGTCACCGAACCGGGTCATTAACGCCGCCATGCCGCCAGTTTTCTCGACCGGTGCCGCGCAACTGCCCGAATTCCTGCTGGCGTGGCCTGAGCTGGATGCGCTGGTGTGCGTCTCAGACGAACTGGCCTGCGGTGCTCTGTATGAGTGTCAACGCAGACGTATTAAGGTACCAGACGATCTGGCGGTAGTGGGATTTGGCGATAGCGATGTCAGCCGTGTCTGTCAGCCACCGCTGACGACGATGGCAGTTCCCCATCGCAAGATTGGGATCGAAGCCGGGAAAGCATTACTGGAGCGTCTGAATGACGGAGACTGGCGCGATCAAAAACCCATCGCGTCCAGTCTGTGTCTGAGAGAGAGTTGCTAAGGCTTACTCAGCCTCTTCCTCTTTCTCTGATTTGGTCGACTCGTTATTCGCGTTACGGCTCATCCACAGTGCCAGCGCTTTTAATGAATCTGGAGTGAACTCGTCGCAACGCGCGGTAATTTCTTCCGGCGTCATCCAGTTCACTTCGCTGACTTCTTCTTCCTGCAGGGCAAACGGCCCGTGAGAGACGCAGCTAAACAGCCCGCCCCAGACACGGCAGTTTTCATCCTCGAAATAGAACTGGCCATGTTCGGCAAACGGTACGCCCGCAATACCTAACTCTTCTTCCGCTTCACGACGCGCTGAATCCAGCAGCACTTCATCTGCCTGGACCACACCGCCTGCAGTGGCATCCAGCATACCCGGGAGAAAATCTTTGGTGTCCGTGCGGCGCTGAACCAGAATTTTACCCATACCGTCGTGAACAACGATATATGTCGCACGATGACGCAGACGCTCCGCACGCATTTGTTCGCGGCTGGCCTGCGCGATCACTTCATTCTCTTCGCTGACAATGTCAACCCACTCTGTACTTGCCAAATGATTCTGCTCCACCATCGGGAAACCTTCTCGTCTAAGCGCTCTTTCGGCGCGTTTGCAGTTGAGGTGTAACTTACGGATTAATCGCTACCTGCGCAATAACTTGCTGATCATTAAGTGCGATAACACTTAACGTATTTCCATCGAGCATGCCATAGCTCGCAGGGTATCCGCCTTTGGGTATGCTTACCGACCCCGGGTTAAAGTGATAAATCTCACCGCGCTTTTCAGCAACCGGAATATGAGTATGACCGTAAACCAGGACATCGCCAGCCGCCAGCGCCGGGAGATTATCCGGGCTAAAAAGATGCCCATGCGTCAGAAACAGGCGACTTTTTTCCAGCAGTACCTGTTGCCACGGCGCGGTAAGGGGAAAATGCAGCAGCATCTGGTCCACTTCGCTGTCACAGTTGCCGCGAACGGCGATGATGCGCGAGGCAGACTGGTTGAGTTTTTCCGCCACTTGCGCCGGGGCATAACCTTCCGGCAGCGCATTACGCGGGCCATGATTTAACACATCACCCAAAATAATCAGCCACTGCGCACCGTTTTGCGCAAACAGGGAAAGAACACGCTCGGTAGCGGGCAGCGATCCATGGATATCCGACGCAAACATCAGTTTCATCAGTCACTCCTCGGGAAAACAAACTGCCCTTATCATACCTGAAGCGCCAGGGGTTATCAGCCCGCACGCTTAGCGGAGAGTGCCACATAGCGCTGCACAGAAGCTCGCTGCCATTGAAACGCAGCATAATCCACCAGCAGTTGCGGCACTTCATCGCCGTTGAGGATCAAGCGGTTTAACATCAATGCCAGATCGGTATCAGCAATACACCACTCCCCAAACAGGTTCGGGTTGCCATGCGCAAGCAGTGAAGTGGCGGTTTCAATCAGTTTTTGCGCGCTTTCTGTGCCTTCTGCGCTCAGGGCTGGCTTTTTCACCCCGGCAAACACGACGTCCGTCGAGCGTTCCACACGAATCGGTACCAGATCGCTACGCAGCCACGCCTGGATCTGCCTCGCCCTGGCACGCTTTTGCAGATCGTGAGGATAGATGCGCTCCCATTCTGGTGGCGCGAACCGATCTTCCAGATATTCATCAATCGCTGACGATTCGCTCAGCGCAAATCCATCAATTTCCAGCACCGGTACGCGTCGGGTCAGGTCATAACCCTGCCACTGCGGTTTGAGATGTTCACCACCATCAAGATCAACGGTCTTCAGCGTAAAAGTGAGCCCTTTTTCGGCCAGCGCAACATATACGCTCATTACATAGGGAGAAAAGAAATTCGCATCGGACCACAACGTGATTACAGGCTGGTTCATAACATCCTCATAGGCTGATCGGTTTTTACTCAACATATAATCTCTTTGCCTCGCTGTCACTTGATGAAAACTCACGATTTACAACAACCACCTATACTCATTTTCATGACACCATTATTCACATGGAGAGGCGTTGAAAATGATCGACCTTTATTATGCCCCTACCCCAAACGGCCAAAAGATCACCCTCTTTCTTGAAGAAGCCGAACTGGATTACAGGATCATTCGCGTGGATATCAGCAAAGGTGAACAATTCAGCCCTCTCTTTCTGGCTATCTCACCAAACAATAAAATTCCAGCCATCATTGATAACCAGCCAGCAGATGGGGGCAGACCATTGAGTCTGTTTGAATCCGGTGAAATTTTGCTCTATCTGGCGGAAAAAACCGGCAAACTGTTGAGCGGTGAATTGCGCGAACGTCACCATACCTTGCAATGGCTGTTCTGGCAGGCGAGCGGACTGGGTCCCATGTTGGGGCAAAATCACCATTTTACCGCTTACGCCCCGCAGCCCATTCCCTATGCGATAGAACGCTACCAGGTTGAAACTCAACGGCTCTACGGTGTCCTGAATCGTCGACTGGAGAAAACGCCATGGCTCGGGGGCGATCATTACAGTATTGCTGATATTGCCTGCTGGCCATGGGTGAATACCTATGAAAAGCACCGGATTGACCTGGCCTCTTACCCGGCAGTGAACAACTGGTTTGAGCGTATTCGGACCCGCCCGGCCACCGAACGCGCAATGCAAAAAATCCAGCAGATTTAACCTGATATGAGGCTGGGTGCCTGCGAACCTCTCATGTATTATGAGCAGGAAATACTGACACGGAGAAGACCTGCAATGTCACAGCCAGACGCTATTATTCGTATAAAAAATTTACGCTTGCGTACCTTCATCGGTATCAAAGAGGAAGAGATCGCCAACCGTCAGGATATTGTCATTAATGTGGTCATCCACTACCCGGCAGATAAAGCGCGGGCCAGTGAAGACATTAATGATGCGCTGAACTACCGCACGATAACCAAAAACATCATCCAGTACGTGGAAAATAACCGCTTCTCTCTGCTGGAAAAATTAACTCAGGATGTGCTCGACATCGCACGCGAACATCACTGGGTCACTTATGCTGAAGTAGAGATCGATAAACTTCACGCCCTGCGTTACGCCGATTCCGTCTCCATGACGTTAAGCTGGCAACACCAGGCGTAAACCTGGAGGTTGTATGAAGATTTTGCTGACCGGCGGTACAGGACTGATTGGTCGTCATCTCGTTGCGCGCCTGCAGGCGCTGCATCACGACATTACCGTTGTGACGCGCAGCCCGGAGAAAGCGCGCCAGGTGCTTGGGACAGGTATCGACATCTGGAAAAATCTGTCCGAGCAGCAAAATCTGGACGGCTTTGACGCAGTCATCAACCTGGCAGGTGAACCCATCGCCGACAAACGCTGGACGGAAGAGCAAAAACAGCTGCTTTGCAGCAGTCGGTGGAACATTACCGAAAAGCTGGTCGAGCTTATTCGCAATAGCCACACGCCGCCTTCGGTGTTGATTTCAGGCTCAGCAGTGGGCTATTACGGCGATCTCGGCGAAGTGGTAGTGACCGAGGAAGAGCCGCCCCATAACGAGTTTACCCACAAACTCTGCGCCCAGTGGGAACGCATTGCCTGTGCCGCGCAGAGCGATCATACCCGTGTCTGCCTGTTGCGAACCGGCGTCGTGCTTGCGCCGAAAGGTGGCATTCTGGCGAAGATGCTTCCCCCTTTCAGGCTCGGGCTCGGCGGGCCAATCGGTAATGGCCGCCAGTATATGGCGTGGATCCACATTGACGATATGGTGAACGGCATTCTCTGGCTGCTGGATAACGATCTACGCGGGCCATTTAATATGGTTGCACCGTATCCGGTGCGTAATGAACAGTTTGCTCATGCGCTGGGGCACGCCCTGCATCGTCCGGCGATTTTACGTGTCCCTGCAACGGTAATTCGCCTGATAATGGGTGAAGCATCGGTGCTGGCATTAGGCGGGCAACGGGCGCTGCCAAAACGGCTGGAAGCGGCCGGGTTTGCGTTCCGCTGGTATGACTTAGAAGAAGCGCTGGAGGATGTGGTGCGGTGAATATGCTACATTCATACGCCATGTCCAGATGAAATGGCGTAATAATGGCAACCATCACCACACCCCGGCTTCACCTCACCCCTTTCGAACCCTCTGACTGGGCCTTCTTCCGCTCACTGCGAGAAGATCGCAGCATCATGCGCTATATGGCCGCCATCGCGCCGGAAAAAGAGACCCGACGCGTGTTTGCCGCGCGACTCGCTGCTGCTCATGTATTTGTCATTCGCTTCCAGGATGATGATACGCCG
This sequence comes from Enterobacter sp. 342, assembly GCF_036663495.1. NCBI lineage: Bacteria > Pseudomonadati > Pseudomonadota > Gammaproteobacteria > Enterobacterales > Enterobacteriaceae > Enterobacter > Enterobacter sp. 342. Next base: position 67,499 of record NZ_JAWUEI010000009.1, on the reverse strand, counting down.
CTTGGTGATATTGGCCTGCAAATCAGCCCTGAGAATCGTGAAGAGGCCGATATCGGCTATACCGTCGTGCCTGCTGCTCAGGGACAAGGCATCGCCAGCGAGGCACTGCGCGCGGTGTGTAATTACGCGTTTAATCAGACTGGCGTGAAAGCAATTAACGCGTATGTGCTGGCGGATAACGGCGGCTCGGTGCGGGTATTAGAGAAAGCCGGATTTGTGCGTACGCAGGTACTGGAAAAGGCGTATGAGATTGACGGCGTGCGCTATGACGACTGGGTGTATCGGCTTGAGTGCGGGGCGGTTTGATGCCCTCACCCACCGGGAGAGGGCGAAAGGAAAAATCTACTTCAGTGAGCCCTTCAGGAACTGCTGCAAACGCGGGCTTTGCGGATTTGCCAGCACCTCGTCCGGATGCCCCTGCTCTTCTATTTTCCCCTGATGCAGGAAGATAACGTGGTTCGAGACGTTACGGGCGAAGCCCATCTCGTGCGTTACCACCACCATCGTTTTCCCCTCTTCGGCCAGCTTCTGCATGATGCGCAGCACTTCGCCAACGAGTTCAGGGTCCAGTGCGGAAGTTGGTTCGTCGAACAACAGCACCTCGGGTTCCATCGCCAGCGCGCGGGCGATAGACACACGTTGCTGCTGACCACCGGAGAGATGCACCGGGTATTTCATCTGCTGGCGCTCGTCGATACCCACTTTCGCCAGGTATTTTACCGCACGCTCGCGGGCTTCTTGCTTGCTCAGGCCAAGCACCTGAACGGGTGCTTCCATTACGTTCTCCAGCACCGTCATATGGCTCCAGAGATTGAAATGCTGGAAGACCATGGTCAGACGCGTACGCAACAGGCGCAGTTGGTTCTTATCTGCAACCTTCAGTTGACCGTCTTTATCACGTACCAGATTGATATTCTGCCCGCTCACCACAATCGAGCCTTCACTCGGTTTTTCGAGGAAGTTAATGCAGCGCAGGAAGGTACTTTTCCCCGAGCCGGATGAGCCGATGATACTGATCACGTCGCCCGCATTCGCCTGCAGCGACACCCCTTTCAGCACTTCATGTTCGCCGTAGCGTTTGTGCAAATCAATAACGTTTAATTTGTTCTCAGCCATCATCTTTCTCAGTGCGTCGAAGAAGGTTTTATATGCTGTAACCAGCGTTTTTCAGCCTTACGGAACAGGCTAATCAGAACATAAGAGATAATTAAATAGAGCACTGCCGCAATGCCAAACGCAGTAAACGGCTGATAGGTCGCGGAGTTAATATCGCGCGCAATTTTAAGCAGATCCGGTACCGTCGCGGTAAAGGCAAGCGCGGTGGAGTGCAGCATCAAAATAACTTCGTTACTGTACGCCGGTAGCGCGATACGCAGCGCCGACGGCAGAATAATGCAGCGGTAAAGTTTCACTGACGAGAAACCGTACGCACGTGCCGCTTCGATTTCCCCGTAAGGCACGGAACGAATTGCCCCCGCGAAAATCTCGGTGGTGTAGGCGCAGGTATTGAGCGTCAACGCCAGCACCGTACAGTTCAGGCCACTGCGGAAGAACGCATTCAGCATCTCAGTGCCTTTTACGATCTCCAGCGTGTACATCCCCGAATAGAACACCAGCAGCTGCACGTACAGCGGTGTGCCGCGAAACACATAGGTAAACAGCCAGATCGGGAACTGGATATATTTATTGTTCGACACGCGGCCAATGGCAAGAAACACCGCCAGAATGCCGCCCATCACCACGGAGGAGATCAGCAGCCAGAGCGTAATCGCCACGCCGGTAAAGCGATAGCCATCTGTCCACAGCAGCGATTTCCAGTATTCCTGAATAATCTCAATCACAGGTCAGCCCTCTTCACACCCACGGAGTAGCGACGCTCGAGCAGAAGCAGCACACCATTGGAGACGGTCGTAAAGACCAGATAAATCACACCACAGACCACCGCAAAGTAGAACGGCTCCCAGGTGCTCTTGCCCGCCAGCTGAGTCGCTTTAACGACGTCTTCCAGACCGAGCAGCGAGACCAGCGCCGTCGCTTTGAGGATAACCTGCCAGTTGTTACCGATACCCGGAAGCGCGTAGCGCATCATGGCCGGGAACATGATTCGGCGAAACGTTTGTGAGGAGGTAAAACCAAATGCGGTTGCCGCCTCAATGTGACCTTTCGGCACGGCCATGTAAGCACCGCGGAAAGTTTCAGTGAAGTAGGCTCCGTAGATAAAACCGAGGGTGATAATACCAGCCACCATCGGGTCAATATCAATTTGTCCCATGCCCATCGCGTCCGTCGCGCTGTTCAGCGCAATCTGCAGACCGTAAAAGATAAGCAGCATCAGCACCAGATCAGGAACACCGCGAATGAGCGTGGTATAGCCTTCAAAAATTAACGCCAGTGGTTTGTTAGCTGAAAGCTTCGCACCGGCACCCGCCAGACCTATCAGCACCGCCAGCACCACGGAGCTGATAGCCAGCTCAAGGGTGACAAGCGCGCCCTGTAAAATAACGCCAGAAAATCCGTACAGCATACCGCGAGCCCTGTCGTATCGTGAGTGGTGGAACCGTGTCTTTTCCCCTCCCACTTCGGGAGGGGCCGCACGTTATTTGACGGGGCGATTAGCCGCCGTAAACATTAAAATCGAAGTATTTTTTCGCCAGTTTGTCGTACGTGCCGTCAGCGCGCATTTCGGCAAACGCTTTGTTCAGCGCTTCACGTAATTCGTTGTCTTCTTTACGCAGGCCCATACCGGTGCCCACGCCAAACAACTTCACATCCTTAATGGACGGGCCGCCAAACTTGTAATCTTTACCCACCGGCGTCTTCAGGAAGCCTTCGCTCGCCGCGACTTCATCCTGGAAGGCCGCATCAATACGGCCTGCCGTCAGGTCTGCGTAGATATTTTCCTGGCCCTGATACGAGACAATTTCAATCCCTTTCGGTGCCCAGTGTTCGTTACCGTAGGTTTCCTGCGTGGTGCCCTGCAGTACGCCAACACGTTTGCCTTTCAGCGATTCCAGTGTTGGTTGAATGTCAGACGATTTAGCTACCACCAGACGAGAATCGGCCGCGTAGAGTTTGTCAGTGAAGGCAATCTCCTGCTGGCGTTTTTCGGTGATAGAGAGCGAGGACATAATCACGTCGATTTTTTTGGCTTTCAGAGAAGGGATCAACGCGTCCAGTGGGTTCTCAACGTAGGTACACTGTGCTTTGATGCGTTTGCACAGCTCATTGGCCAGATCGATGTCAAAACCAACCAGTTCACCCTTAGAATTCTTTGACTCAAACGGAGCATAGGTAGGATCAGTACCAATACGAATTTTCTGCGGAATTGCTGCGAATGCCGCGGTGGCGCTGGAAAAGGCCAGTACCAGAGATAGTGACAACACGAGTTTTTTCATATCTGTCCTCAACAAACTGTCTTCATACGGGATTTTTACGACGACGGGGTGGTGCTAATGTGCCATCAATCCCCTCTGACAGGCAAAGATTAATGCCCTTCAGCTGGGATTTTTTGCATTATAAATGCTTAAGTATGCACATGACGATCCAATACAGTGCAATAAATGCACCGTAGTGGATCATTCACTCCCGAGGCGCACCTTTATGGTGCATATCCGTCAGGCATCAGTCGCCGTAAACGTTGAAGTCGAAGTATTTCTTCGCCAGTTTGTCGTAAGTACCGTCTTTACGCAGCTCTTCGAACGCTTTGTCAAAGGCGGCTTTCAGCTCGGTATCATCCTTGCGCAGGCCAATACCGGTACCGTCACCAAAGTACTTTTTGTCCTTCACTGACGGGCCTGCAAACGCGTAGTCTTTACCCGCAGGCTGCTTCAGGAAGCCTTCGCTTGCAGCCACTTCATCCTGGAATGCCGCATCCAGACGACCTGCTGCCAGGTCAGAGTAAATCAAATCCTGGTTCTGGTACGCGACGACGTCTACGCCCTTCTCACGCCAGTTTGCATTGGCGTAACCTTCCTGAGTTGACCCCTGAAGCACACCGACATGCTTGCCTTTCAGCGAGTCAATGGTTGGCTTGATAGGGGAACCTTTCGGCGCAATCAGACGAGAATCTGCGGCGTAGAGCTTGTCAGAGAAGGCAATCTCCTGCTGACGCTTTTCGGTGATGGAGAGAGAAGAGATAATGGCGTCGATTTTCTTGGCTTTCAGCGACGGAATTAATGCGTCGAAGTCGCTGCCCACCCATGTGCATTTCACCGCAATGCGTTTGCACATTTCATTTCCCAGGTCGATATCAAACCCCACAAAATCGCCTTTCGCATCCTTGGAAGAGAATGGCGCGTAGGTTGCGTCTGTACCGATACGAACTGTCTGTGGAAGCGCTGCGTAGCTACCTGCTGCCGCACTTAACCCCACCAGTAAAGACAGAGCCAGAACCGTCTTCTTCATACATTTACCCTCAAGTACCGTGATTTTATTATGTATTGTGTTGTGTGTTGTGTTGCAGGCTTCATCTTGCAGGTCTTATGCCACATTGCCGTCTGGTCAAAACTTCGACGTTAAATATGTTAATAAAACGTTGCGATATTGCCTTAATGGTGAAAGATAGCAGGTCTGCCGAACGAACCGGAAAGAGAAAAAGGGAAAAAACGAATTAAATGTCGAGGATATGATCGCCGTTGCATAATTGCCCTGAAACAGGGCAACGTCTCTTTTCATGCACCTTGTTTGTGCACAGAATCAAGCACCCTGCCAGCGAGTGAACAGATCTTCGGGCAGGTCGATATCAAACTGATCCAGTACGCGGTTAACGGTCTGGTTAATCACGTCATCCAGTGAGGTTGGGCGATGATAAAACGCCGGTACCGGTGGCATGATCACCGCACCCAGCTCGGCGGCCTGGGTCATTAAGCGCAAGTGGCCCAGATGCAGCGGTGTTTCCCGCACACAAAGCACAAGAGGGCGGCGTTCTTTCAACACCACATCTGCCGCGCGCGTCACCAGCGTGTCGGTATAGCTGTTCACAATGCCGGAGAGCGTTTTAATAGAACAGGGCAGGATAACCATGCCGGCGGTTTTAAATGAGCCTGAAGAGATGCTGGCGGCGATATCGCGGGCATCGTGAACGACATCTGCCAGTGCCTGAACGTCACGCAGGGAGAGATCGGTTTCCAGAGAGAGCGTTTGCCGTGCCGCCTGACTCATCACCAGATGGGTTTCCACTTCCGCCACGTTACGCAGAACCTGTAACAGACGTACGCCGTAAATCGCGCCACTGGCACCGCTGAGCCCAACAATGAGTCGTTTCATGATTTTCGCCCTTACTGATTTCAGGGCAGACTGTGCAGGATTTTGCGGGGAGTTGCAAGTGAGGGCGAATACCCTCACTTGCAGAGACATCAACCTTCGTTGTGCATCTCTAAACTTTCGAGATCGTTTTGCAGCTGGACGGCTTTCGCATCGTCGTTGCGCAGCGAATCCAGATAGTCGAGGTACTGCTGGTCAACATCTTTGGTCACGTAGACGCCGTTGAACACGGAGCATTCGAACTGCTGAATCTCTGGGTTCTCAGCACGCACTGCGTCGATGAGATCGTTCAGATCCTGGAAAATCAGGCCATCGGCACCAATAATCTGGCGAATCTCGTCCACTTCGCGACCGTGAGCAATCAGCTCGTTAGCGGTTGGCATATCAATACCATACACGTTCGGGAAGCGAATTTCTGGCGCTGCGGAAGCAAGATAGACTTTCTTCGCACCTGCTTCACGCGCCATCTCGATAATCTGCTCTGAAGTCGTGCCACGGACGATGGAGTCATCCACCAGCAGAACGTTTTTGTCGCGGAATTCCGCGCGGTTAGCGTTCAGTTTGCGACGCACGGACTTACGGCGTAACTGCTGGCCTGGCATGATGAAGGTACGGCCAACGTAGCGGTTCTTCACAAAGCCCTGACGGTACGGCTTATCCAGAATGCGGGCGATTTCCAGGGCGATATCGCAGGACGTTTCCGGGATAGGAATAACCACGTCGATGTCGAGGTCATCCCACTCGCGGGCAATTTTCTCACCCAGCTTGGTGCCCATGTTGACGCGCGCGCTGTAAACGGAAATCTTGTCGATGAACGAGTCCGGACGGGCGAAGTAAACGTATTCGAACAGGCACGGGTTGCTGACCGGGTTATCTGCACACTGGCGGGTAAACAGCTGTCCCTTCTCGGTGATATACACGGCTTCACCTGGCGCAACGTCACGCAGGAATTCAAAGCCCAGGGTATCCAGCGCCACGCTCTCAGAGGCAACCATATATTCAGTACGACCATCGCCCAGGTCGCGCTTGCCGAGCACCAGCGGACGAATGCCGTTTGGATCGCGGAAGGCCACCATGCCGTGACCGATAATCATCGCCACACAGGCGTACGCACCACGGATCTGGCGGTTTGTGGCAGCAATGGCAGCAAAGATGTTGTCTGCTTCCAGCGGATAGTGACGGAAGTTATCCAGCTCGCTGGCGAACACATTGAGCAGGATTTCTGAATCAGAGGTGGTGTTAATGTGGCGACGTTTCTCTTCAAACAGCTTTTTACGCAGCTCGTGCGCGTTGGTCAGGTTACCGTTATGGGCAAGGGTAATGCCATACGGTGAGTTGACGTAAAAAGGCTGTGCCTCAGAGGCGCTGGAACTGCCAGCAGTAGGATAACGAACGTGACCGATCCCCATATTACCTTGCAGACGCTGCATATGGCGGGCTTCAAACACATCGTTTACCAGGCCATTCGCCTTACGTAAACGGAAGCAGTTGTTTGCATCAATGGTGATGATACCCGCAGCATCCTGCCCACGGTGCTGAAGCACCGTTAACGCGTCATAAATCGACTGGTTTACCGGCATGAAACCGGCGATACCGACAATACCGCACATTCGTCTTTTCCTCGTTAAGCCACATCTCAGGGTTTATGCCCTGGGCAAAAAACTCGACGAGCTTTGCAGATAGTCAAAGAACCATCTGATGATGAAGCTGAACTCTGGAATGAGCTGCGATTTCTGCCAGTCTTCACTTTTGGAGAACCCGGTAAAGGTATCCAGGAAGAACAGGATCGCGGCTACAATCAGCACGCCTCGTAATGCCCCGAAACAGATCCCGAGCACCCTGTCCGTTCCTGACAGACCGGTTTTCTCGACCAGCTGACCTATCACGTAATTCACGATAGCGCCAACAATCAGCGTCGCGATAAACAGCACCGCGATAGCGATTCCATTTCGGACCAGTTCATCTTCAAAGCCCGTGAACCAGACAGACAGGTAAGTGTAGTAATGACTGGCAACAAAGAAAGCACAACCCCATGTCACCAGCGATAACGCTTCACGAACAAAGCCACGGATCAGGCTAACCAGACAGGAAAAACCAATCACCGCAATGATGGCGTAATCAATCCAGACCATATGTGTCCCACGATTTAACGCCCTGTCATCCAGTTCGGGGCGAATTCTAACAGAAAAAGAAAACGTTTGCGTAGGGATTTCCTTCCCGCGCGTAAATAAAAAAGGCGCTGAAAAAATGTTCAACGCCGTGGCCTATCGCCTCTCTCTTTCAGGAGCAGGTCGTACTTAGTTAGCGCTGTAGCTCATCACTACACCACTCAGACCGGAGATCTGCTTCAGCTCGCCGAGCGAACCTTTCAGTTCGTCTTTAGACGCCTCTGGCCCCACGAGGATACGGGTAATTTTACCCTGCACCGGCGTGGAAGGTGAAGTGTAAACACGATACCCCGCACTGCGCAGTTTCCCCACTACCTCATTGACTTTATCCGCATTTTTCAGCGCACCAAGTTGCACAACGTAAGCTTTGCCCGTTGGGGCTGCAGCCTCTTGCTGAGCCGGTTTCGCAGGCGGAGCTGTCTCTGAAGCAGCGGCCAGCTGTTCTGCTGTTTTATCGCGCTGTGGTTTAGGCTGAGGTTTGTCGACCGGCTTCGGTTTTTCAACAGGTTTAGGCTGCTCTACCGGCACAGGGTCGATCTCATTGTTGCTCGTTGCCGCCAGACGAGACGGGTCGAGCGACGGCGCTGCGGCATCGCCCGCACGGATCTCTTCTGCCGCACCTTCCGGTGGCTGAGCAGGAAGCGCCTGCGTCGCCGCAGGGAGCATATCCGGCTCATCGCGGTCACCCGGTTTAGGGACCAGCGGAATAGCGGCAAACTCATCCTGATAATGCTTTTTCTGCCCGTCGAGCAGACCCGGGAGGATAATCACCCCGAGCGCGACCAGCACAATGGTTCCTGTTAAACGGTTCTGAAACTTACTCGCCACCGGTTCTCCCCGCGTCCATCACTTCCATGACATGTGCTACGGTGTGGAATGAGCCACACACCAGCACGGTATCTTCTGGTTTAGCATCCGCCATCGCGGCATGCCAGGCCTGAGCCACGCTATTGTAGATTGCGCCTTTGCCAAGATGTTCCATCAGTTGCTCAGCTGTTGCGCCACGCGGCCCCTCCAGAGGAGCACAATACCAGCTATCGACCACACTCTCCATGCAGGCCAGCGTCCCGCCGATATCTTTATCATGAAGCATACCGATAACTGCCAGTACGCGCCCGGTTTTTGGTAACGATTTAAGACGTCCGGCAAGATAAGCCGCCGCATGTGGGTTATGGGCCACATCCAGAATGAGACGCGGTGACTCGCTGACGATCTGAAAACGCCCGGGCAGAATCGCGTTCTGTATACCATCGCGGATTGCCTGTTCACTGACCGCGAGACCGCTGGCGCGCAGTGCCGCCAGTGCCGTTGCCGCGTTAGGCTGTGGCACCTGCGGTAACGGCAGGTTATCCAGCGCTCCCTGCGCATCGCTAAAGCGCCAGCCATGGTTCAGCACTTCATATTGCCAGTCAACGTCGCGACGCAGCAGACGCGCGCCCTTCTCGTTTGCCACATCCGCAATGGTATGCGGCATATCCGGCTCGCCGACCACGGCAGGCTTATCTGCCCGGAAAACACCGGCCTTCTCACGGCCAATGCTTTCACGATCCGGCCCCAGCCAGTCGGTATGATCCAGCGCGATACTGGTGATCACCGCCACATCCGCATCCACCATATTGGTGGCATCAAGACGTCCGCCGAGGCCAACCTCAAGGATCACCACATCGAGTTGTGCTTGTTTGAACAGCCACAGCGCCGAAAGCGTACCGAATTCGAAATAGGTTAATGAGATCTCACCGCGCGCGGCTTCAATTTCCGCGAACGAGGCCGTATGTGCCGATTCCGGCAACTCGCTGTTCTGCACGCGAACCCGTTCGGTATAGCGTACCAGGTGTGGAGAGCTGTAAACGCCAACCTTATAACCCGCAGCCATCAGAATGGATTCCAGCGTACGGCAGGTCGTCCCTTTACCGTTGGTGCCCGCGACAGTAAAAACGAAAGGCGCAGGTTTCAGCACATCAAGACGCGCAGCGACCTGGCTTACGCGCTCAAGGCCCATATCAATGGTTTTACTGTGCAGGTTTTCCAGATAAGAAAGCCACGCGGCCAGGGGCGACGTGGCTTGGGGAATGCTTTTATTTTCCATGGTGCCCGGTTGTCATTAACAGTTTAGAAAGCAAAAGGGCAGCGCCAACCGGCCCTGCCCTTTTCAGTTATCAGGCCTCGGGTTCCTGATCCGGTACCACCACGCCTTCGCGCGGCTCATCCGGGTTTGGCGCTGGCAGGTTCATCAGCTTCGCCAGAATGCTCGCCAGCTTCAGGCGCATTTCCGGACGGCGGACGATCATGTCGATGGCGCCTTTCTCAATGAGGAACTCACTGCGCTGGAAGCCCGGCGGCAGTTTTTCACGCACGGTCTGCTCGATAACGCGAGGACCCGCAAAGCCGATCAGCGCTTTTGGCTCAGCGATGTTCAGATCGCCCAGCATCGCGAAGCTTGCGGAGACGCCACCCATGGTTGGGTCGGTCAGCACAGAGATGTAAGGCAGACCACGCTCCTGCATTTTTGCCAGTGCAGCAGAGGTTTTCGCCATCTGCATCAGAGACATCAACGCTTCCTGCATACGCGCACCGCCAGAGGCAGAGAAGCAGATCAGCGGGCAGTTGTCTTCAAGCGCCTGCTCAACGGCACGCACAAAACGCGCACCCACCACAGAGCCCATTGAGCCGCCCATAAAGGAGAACTCAAACGCAGCGGCAACAACCGGCATCTCATGCAGGGTGCCTTTCATGACGATCAGCGCGTCTTTCTCGCTGGTCTCTTTCTGTGCAGAGGCCAGACGATCTTTGTATTTTTTGGAATCGCGGAACTTCAGCACGTCTTTTGGCTCAAGCTCGCTACCCAGTTCTACCAGAGAACCTTCGTCCAGCAGGCTATGCAGGCGGTTGCGCGCCGACATACGCATGTGGTGGTCACACTTCGGACACACCTCTAGGTTGCGTTCCAGCTCTGCGCGATACAGAACCTGGCCGCAGCTATCACACTTCGTCCATACCCCTTCAGGAATGCTCGCTTTGCGCGTTGGGGTAATGTTGCTTTTAATTCGTTCAATCCAGCTCATTGATAACCTTTCTGCCTGAACCTGGTCGTATGCCAGTTTTGCTATAAGAGGCGAATAATGCCATTTTTGCCTCCAACAGACCATGAATGTTGCACATTAAAACATAACAGCCCGAAACTTTGGATAAAAAAGTGGTCGAACCGCCAGTGTGCATTTACTTCGCTTGTTTTGCTGCCGCCCGTTTGTGACGAATAATTTCAATCACGCCAGGCAGTACAGAAAGCACAATAATCGCTACAATCAGTAACTTAAGGTTTTCCTGCACCACCGGAAGATCGCCAAACAGGTAGCCTGCATAGGTAAACAGCAGTACCCACAGCAGCGCGCCAACCACGTTGTATGCCGCAAAGTGACGATAGGACATATGTCCCATTCCCGCCACAAACGGTGCAAATGTACGCACAATAGGCACAAAGCGCGCAAGGATAATGGTTTTTCCGCCATGGCGCTCATAAAACGCATGGGTCTTGTCTAAATAACTACGACGGAAAATTTTCGAGTCTGGGTTACTGAAAAGCCGCTCACCAAATACTCGTCCAATCGTATAGTTGACCGCATCACCCACAATGGCGGCAATCACCATCAGTACAACCATCAGATGCACATTCAAATCATTGGTCGGTAATGCTGATAACGCCCCGGCGACGAACAACAGCGAATCCCCAGGTAAAAACGGGGTAACGACCAGACCGGTTTCACAGAACAGAATGAGGAACAGAATAGCGTAAACCCAGACGCCATACTGTGCGACAAGCTCCGCCAGGTGAACATCAATATGCAGGATGAAATCAATTAAAAAACGAATTACGTCCATATTGTTTAAGCCCTAATTGCACCTTTGTTTAGTCCGCCAAAAATAGCGGACCCATTGGCGGTTTCGGCAGGTCAAACCGATCCGGGTAGTCTACCGAGACCAGATACAGCCCTTCCGCTTTCGCCGTTGCTGCCGCAAGCGTTCTGTCCTTCGCTGCAAGCAGTTCTGCAATCCAGCTCTCCGGCTGGTGTCCGGCGCCTACTTCCATCAGGCTGCCCACAATATTCCGCACCATATGATGTACAAAGGCATTGGCTTTGATATCCACCACCACATACGCGCCAAAACGGCTGACGTTTATGTGCATGACATTACGCCACGGCGTGCGGGACTGACACTGCACCGCACGAAACGAGGTAAAGTCATTTTCACCAATCAGACACTGCGCCGCACGATGCATACGTTCTGCATCAAGCGGTTCATAAAAATGCGTCACGCCCTGGCTTAACACCGCCGGACGCAGACGCTGATTGTAGATGACATAACGGTAGCGACGCGCCGTGGCGCTAAAACGCGCGTGAAAATCATCCGGCACAGCTTTCACCCAACGAACGGCAATGTCACCAGGTAAATTCGCATTTACACCCAGCGTCCAGGCGGCATCTTTACGCACGGCAGTGGTTTCAAAGTGAACCACCTGCCCCGTGCCATGAACACCCGCGTCCGTACGTCCTGCACACAGGACGTTAATGGGTTCATTTGCCACCTGAGAGAGCGCTTTTTCCAGTTTTTCCTGGACGCTACGCACCTCATTTTGACGCTGCCAGCCATAATATTTACTGCCATCGTACTCAATGCCGAGGGCAATTTTATGAACTGGCTTTTGATCCACGTCTGACATCAGTACAGGTACTCCTGTACCAGTTTCTCAGCGATTTTAACCGCCATCAGCGCACCGCCAAAGCGAACGTTATCAGCAACTGACCAGAACTGAACCTGCTCCGGCATACCGTAATCGTTACGCACACAGCCAACGGAAAGATGTGCGCTACCGGTTGCGTCGCCCACCTGCGTCGGGAACTCGCTCTCTTCGGAAAGCACAATGTCTTCCCCACGACCAAACGCATCGCGCGCTTCTTCTGCTGCCAGCGGACGCAGCGCTTCAAAACCTACCATCTGCGCGTGACCGTAGAAGACCGGGGACTGCACAACGTTCGCGGAGATCATCAGGCCATCGTCCTGCAGAATTTTACGGACTTCATCGACGATCCGGCGCTCTTCGCGCACGGAACCTTCGCGATCCGGCAGCAATGGCAGCATGTTGAACGCCAGCTGACGACCAAAGAAATCGTCTTCGTCAATCGGGATACCGTTCAACAGCTTCGCGCTCTGACCGGCCAGCGCATCGACGGCTTTTTTGCCATTGGCAGAAACCGAGAGCAGGCTGGTCACCGTAATACGCGACAGGCCACCATCGTCGATCAGCGGTTTCAGGGCGGTCAGCAACTGGCTGGTCAGGCTGTTTGGTACCGCGATGATATTGCGGTTACGGTAATCAGCCAGCACAAACGGGTTCACGTCCGGCACCACCAGCGGCACGTCTGGCTCCATAGAGAAAAGACCGCTCAGGTCGATCACCAGACAGCCCGCGTTAGTCGCCTCTTCAATGTATGCGGCTGTGGCTTCAGCGCCAGCGGCGAAAAATGCCAGTTGCGCCTGCGTCCAGTCGAACGCTGCCGCATCCTGAACCATCACGGATTTACTGTTGAAACGCAGATGCTCACCCGCGCTATCGGTACGCGCCAGCGCATAGATATCGCCCACCGGGAACTGACGCTCAGCAAGGGTTTCGAGCAGGGCTTCGCCCACGGCACCCGTGGCACCTAAAATGGCAATGTTCCAGCCTTCAGACATGGTGGTTTACTCCAGAAATAAAAAAGCGTCCCTGTCGGAGTATCCGACAGGGAGCATTAAGAAGACATTAATGCGCCGGGTGATGTACGGCGTTAAAACCCAGTTTATGCAGCAGCGTTGCAGCCTTTGCGTCATCGCAAATCACATACAGAGAGGACCACTCGCGGCGCTCTACATAGTTTTTGCGCAGCTTGTCAAACTCTCCCGGGATCCCCGCCACCTTACGCAGTAGCGCATCATCGCGGCGCACATCATACACCAAATGCACCAGCCTTTTCAGCGTTGCCTGATCGAGCGGACCATGCAGAGTAATGCGACCAAATTCTGGTGCAGGCAGTAAGGTATCCAGCGCGACCTGCTGCGGATGTCCAATAAAAGCACTGTAGGCTTCGAAGACCTGAGTCGTGCCGCGCGCTTTCCCCTCGAGGGTGTAACCGGCGATATGCGCAGTACCCACGTCCACCTTGCTAAGCAGCTCAACGTTGAGATCCGGTTCTGGCTCCCAGACGTCCAGCACCACGCTGAGGTCTTGTCCATCATTCAGACATGTCAGCAGCGCGGCATTATCCACCACCGGACCGCGGCAGGCATTTATCAGAATAGTGCCAGGCTTCAGACGACGGATCAGGGTTTCGTCGGCAAGATGCAGCGACTTATACGGCCCTTCTTTAAACAGCGGCGTGTGGAAAGTGATCACATCGCACTGTTCAACCAGTTCATCCAGCGGGCGGAAATCCCCTTCCTCACCGTTGTCTTTGCGCGGAGGGTCGCACAGCAGAGTACGAATACCCAACGCTTCCAGACGTTTTTGCAGACGTCCACCCACATTACCCACACCGACAATCCCTACGGTACGATCCTGCAGCGCAAAACCATCACGCTCAGCAAGCATCAGCAGGGAGGAAAAAACGTATTCCACTACAGCAATGGCGTTACAGCCCGGCGCGGCGGAAAAACCGATCCCCGCCTGCTTAAGCCATTTGTCATCCACATGATCGGTCCCTGCCGTTGCGGTCCCGACGAACTTAATCGCTTTACCGGCGAGCAACGCCTCATTTACTTTGGTCACCGAGCGCACCATCAGTGCATCTGCATCATCCAGTTCGTTAACCGGGATTGGACGACCAGGGACAGCCTTAACGTTACCCAGGCGGCTAAACAGCTCACGGGCATAAGGCATATTTTCATCAACGAGGATTTTCACGTCTGAGTACCTGTTTGAGAGGAAGAAAACCTGCCAAGTGTGCCATAATCTGGCCGCCAGGCATATACGTATGCCAGGTTTACGCTGAGTTTTGACTTTAAGGATTTTTGACGATGCAGCCCATTTCAGGTACGCCGCCACGCCCCCCGGGTGAAGGCCCTGTCACGCCAAACGTTGCAGGTGAACAACCGCTATCCACGCAACAGCGCACCGTGCTGGAGCGACTTATCACGCGCCTGATTGCGCTGACTTCACAGCAAAATGCGGAAGTCTGGGCAGGGGTAAAGCATGATTTAGGCGTGAGGAACGACGCACCACTGCAGTCGCGTCATTTTCCGGCTGCCGAGCAAAACCTGAACCAGCGTATTAACACTGCACAGCAGAATCACACCACGCGCCAGATTGTCGCTCAGTTGACGGAGCTGCTGGGTCAGGGCAATAACCGCCAGGCGGTGAGTGATTTCATTCGCCAGCAGTATGGTCAAACCGCCCTCGGCCAGCTGACCCCAGACCAGCTAAAAACCGTGCTGACGCTGCTGCAAACCAACCAGTTGTCTATTCCGCAGCCTCAGATACGCCCGGCGACCGAGCGTCCGCTGCTGCCGGCTGAGCACAACACGCTCAAGCAAATGGTGACAAAGCTTGCCGCTGCCACCGGCGAACCGACGAAGCTTATCTGGCAATCCATGCTGGAGTTGTCCGGGGTGAAAGCCGGCGAGCTGATCCCGGCGAAACAGTTTACCCATCTGGTGACCTGGCTACAGGCGCGCCAGACACTCAGCACCCAGAATGCTCCGACCCTGCACACCGTGCAGGCAGCGCTGAAACAACCGCTTGAGCCGCACGAATTCGATGCGATGCGGGATTACGCCCAGCAGAACTGGCAGGCCACACCGCAAACGGTTCTGACCACCGCACAGGTGCAGGATCTGCTCAATCAGATCTTCGTTCGTCGCGCGGAACGGGAAGGTGGCGCCCCAGAGGTAAGAAACATTCAGCCGATCTACAGCCCGCTGTTTGCGCCCGTTGTGGAGACGTTCAGAACGCTGTCTGCCCGTCCGGGACTGTTGTTTATTGCGCTGATGATTGCGCTGGCAATTTTCTGGCTGGTTGCCTGAGGTTTTGCCCGGTGGCGCTGCGCTTACCGGGCCTACAACGGCTCAAGTCCTGCGAAACGCCACCAGCGTCACAATAATCCCAACCACCGCAGAAACCGCTCCGGCCAGGAACACAGACGGATAGCCAAACGAGGTGGCTAACAGCCCCGCCAGCGGCCCGGTGACACCATATGAGATATCCTGAAACGCCGCATAGCCGCCCAATGCTGTACCGCGTACCTGTGGGGCAACACGCTTCACAACTTCAACGCCGAGCGCCGGGAAGATCAGTGAACAACCGCAACCGGTGAGTGCTGCGCCGATCAGTGCAACAGACGCGGCTGGCGCGTTCCACAGCAGCAGCAAGCCAACGGTTTCTATCATCAGCGACGCCACCGCCACTTTCACACCGCCAAAACGATCCGGCATCCAGCCAAACAGCACCCGCATCAGCACAAACGCACCACCAAAGGCAGTGAGGGTAAAGCCCGCCATCGCCCAGCCACGGCTCATGAAATACAGCGAGACGAACGTACCAATCACCGCAAATCCCACGCCCTGCAGTGCCAGGCCAAGACCCGGCTGCCAGATTTGGCCGACCACGCTCCACAAGGAAGGTCGTTCCCCTTTATGCGCAGGCACTTTACGCACCGAGCCGTTAAACGCCCACGCCAGCAGGGGTAAAACCATGGTGGTTGCGGCCAGCGCCGCAAATCCAAACTGGCTATTAATGAGCAGTCCAAGCGGTGCGCCTGCGGCCAGTGCACCATAGATAGCCATGCCGTTCCAGGACATCACCTTGCCGGAGCGTGCAGGCCCCACCAGCCCCATTCCCCAGGTCAGGGTGCCGGTCAGCAGCTGGCTTTCACCAAAGCCAAGGATTAAGCGGCCCACCACCAGCAGCGCAAATTTATATGCTGCGTCGACAGGCAAGAGAGCAGCCAGCAGCCACGCACCACCTGCCAGCCCGCAAGCAAACATCCCCTGCAGTGCGGAACGTTTAGCACCATGTTGATCCGCCAGACGTCCGGCGTAACCTCGGGTTAATACCGTGGCTAAAAACTGAATGCCCACAGCAATGCCAACCATGGTGTTGCCATAGCCCAGTTCCTGATGAACGAACAGCGGGATCACCGGCAGCGGAAGGCCAACGGTCATATAGGTCAGAAATACCGCAAAAGCGATACGGAACAGCGAAACGTTCGCTGAAGGGGTAGTTTCTGTTTGAGTTATTACAGTCATGCTTTACTCCGAAATGAAGAGTAAGGCGGGGAAATGCCACGCCCCCTCTACCTGTTTACCAGGATTAAGGTGCGTTGGTTGACGTTAAACGCTTACGCATTATCGTGAGGATAATGTTGAGGTGTGAAGTCTGCCTGTAAGATCAGCTGGTTGTCAATGCATTAAAAAAGGGAGCCTTATGGCTCCCCTCTTGAATCAAAGATAAAACTTATGCTTTCAGCTTACGCATAACCAGCGTCGCGTTAGTACCGCCGAAACCGAAGCTGTTGGACATCACGGTGGTCAGTGTCGCATCCATTGGTTTGGTCACGATGTTCAGGCCAGCAGCCTGCTCGTCCATCTCTTCGATGTTGATGCTTGGGGCGATAAAGCCATTTTCCAGCATCAGCAGAGAGTAGATCGCTTCCTGCACGCCAGCCGCACCCAGAGAGTGACCGGTCATGGCTTTGGTTGCAGAGATAGCCGGGCGGTTGTCGCCGAAGACTTCACGGATTGCACCCAACTCTTTCACGTCGCCTACCGGAGTAGAGGTACCGTGGGAGTTCAGGTAGTCGATTGGGGTATCAACACCGTGCATCGCCATCTTCATGCAGCGTACCGCGCCTTCGCCAGATGGCGCAACCATGTCAGCGCCGTCAGACGTTGCACCGTAGCCCACGATCTCAGCATAGATGTGCGCGCCACGTGCCAGCGCATGTTCCAGCTCTTCAACCACAACCATACCGCCGCCGCCAGCGATAACGAAACCGTCACGGTGTGCATCATAGGTACGGGATGCTTTATCTGGGGTTTCATTGTACTTGGTGGACAGTGCGCCCATCGCGTCGAATTCACAGGCCATTTCCCAGCCCAGCTCTTCGCCGCCGCCAGCAAATACGATGTCCTGTTTACCCAGTTGGATCTGCTCAACAGCATTACCGATGCAGTGTGCGGACGTCGCACACGCGGAGCTGATGGAGTAGTTCACACCGTGGATTTTGAATGGGGTCGCCAGGCACGCGGAAACCGCAGAACCCATGGCTTTGGTTACCACGTACGGACCTACCGCTTTCAGACCACGCGGGCTGCGCATTGCGTCAGCACCGAAAACCTGCGCTTTTGATGAGCCGCCGGAACCGGCAATCAGACCCACGCGCGGGTTGTTCTGATAAACCTCTTCGCTCAGGCCGGAATCTTTGATCGCTTCCTGCATGGAGAGATAAGCATAAATAGAGGCATCGTTCATGAAACGAACCACTTTGCGGTCAATCAAACCGGTGGTGTCCAGTTTGACATTACCCCATACGTGGCTGCGCATACCTGAATCTTTAAACTCTTCAGAGAAAGTGATCCCGGAGCGTCCTTCACGCAGAGATGCCAGGACTTCCTGCTGGTTATTACCGATGCTGGAGACAATGCCCAGGCCAGTAATCACTGCACGTTTCATTCAATACCTCTGTAAGTCGCACTATAGTAAGTTTCGAGTCGCACAATAGCGTACACTTGTACGCCGAACAAGTCCGATCAGCCATTTTCTGCGGAAATTTGCACCGATGGGCTCACATCGTTAAGATCGTGCCACTGCCTGTCAGACGAGTAACTTACGTGAAACAAAATGCTATACAACCCGCCAACCTCGAATTCAACGCTGAGGGTACACCTGTTTCCCGAGATTTTGATGACGTCTATTTTTCTAATGATAACGGACTGGAAGAAACCCGCTATGTTTTCCTCGACGGAAACCAGCTCAGCATTCGCTTCCCTGTACATCCACGGAATCTGTTCGTGGTCGCGGAAAGCGGCTTCGGTACCGGGCTGAATTTTCTGACCCTCTGGCAGGCGTTCGATCAGTTTCACGCTGCTCACCCTGAGGCTACGCTACAAAGATTACATTTCATCAGTTTCGAAAAATTCCCGCTCACGGCGCATGATCTGCGGCTCGCCCATCAGCACTGGCCGGAACTTGCACCGTGGGCAGAGCAACTTCAGGCACAGTGGCCGCCTCATATCGGTGGCTGTCACCGTTTACTGCTGGACGGCGGAAGAATCACACTGGATCTGTGGCTTGGCGACATCAATGAACTGACCGATAAGCTCGATGATTCGATGAATCAGAAGGTAGATGCATGGTTCCTGGACGGCTTTGCACCTGCCAAAAACCCGGATATGTGGAGTCAGCATCTGTTCACCGCGATGGCGCGGCTGGCCCGCCCTGGCGCAACGCTCGCCACCTTTACCTCGGCAGGGTTTGTCCGCCGGGGGTTGCAGGACGCGGGCTTTACCATGCAGAAGACCAAAGGTTTTGGCCGCAAGCGCGACATGCTGGTCGGCAGGATGGATCAGACGCTGGACATTCCCGCTCAGGCACCCTGGTTTGCACGTCGCGCCAGCGCATCGCGAGAGGTGGCGATAGTCGGCGGAGGGATCGCCAGCGCCCTGCTTTCTCTCGCCCTTCTCCACCGGGGCTGGCAGGTCACACTCTACTGTGCTGACGATGTGCCAGCAAAGGGGGCTTCCGGCAACCGTCAGGGGGCACTCTATCCCCTTTTAAGCGCTCACGACCCGGCACTGAGCCAGTTTTTCCCGGCAGCCTTTATCTTTGCCCGTCATCTGTATGACGCCCTGCCAGTGGCATTCGACCATGACTGGTGCGGCGTGACCCAACTCGGCTGGGATGAAAAGAGCCAGCAAAAAATCACGCAGATGCTGTCGCTGGGTCTGCCTGACGAGATTGCCCGCGCGGTAAGTACGCAAGAGGTGGCAGACACAGCTGGCGTAGACACCGGCTGTGGAGGTATTCAGTATCCGCTCGGCGGCTGGTTGTGCCCGGCAGAACTGACCGCGGCGGTCATTGCCCTGGCGCAATCACACGGGCTGACGGCACATTATGCTCACAAGGTTGAATCGCTGAGCCGCACAGATCACTGGAATCTCCGTTTTGCTGATGGCAAAAAGGCGAGTCATGCCAGCGTTGTGCTGGCAAACGGGCATCACATCAGTCAGTTTGTCCAGACAGAGACGTTGCCGGTTTATCCGGTCGGCGGCCAGGTGAGCCATATCCCGACCGCGCCAGAACTGAGCAAGCTGCGTCAGGTGTTGTGCTATGACGGTTATCTGACGCCAAAAAACCCGTCTAACGGGAATCATTGCATCGGTGCCAGCTACCATCGTGGCGAAACGGATATGCACTACAGCGATGCGGATCAGCAGCAAAACCGCCAGCGACTGATTGACTGTTTCCCGGATGCAGCGTGGGCGAAAGAGGTTGATGTCAGTGAGGGTGAAGCGCGCTGCGGCGTGCGCTGTGCCACCCGCGACCATCTGCCTATGGCGGGGAATGTTCCGGACTACAACGCGACGCTTGAGGCCTATCAGGATCTGGCTGAACGCAAGGAAACGGCGGTGGCCTCACCGGTGTATCCGGAGCTGTTTATGCTGGGCGGGCTAGGTTCTCGCGGGCTGTGTTCTGCACCGCTGCTGGCAGAAGTTTTAGCCGCGCAAATGAGCGACGAGCCGATTCCGCTGGACAGGGTTACGCTTGCAGGGCTCAATCCAAACCGACTGTGGGTGCGGAAACTGCTGAAGGGGAAGAAGGTTAAATAGGGTGTGGTCTGGAGCCCTCTCCCACCGGGAGAGGGCTTAGAAACAATTACTTCGCTTTCGCCTGCTGGAACAAATTGTCCCACATACCCAGCACCAGTGACTGATCGCGAGGAGAGAGTTCTCCTGCCTGAATAGCTTTCTCCAGACTGCGGGTCACTTCATCGTGAATGGCCTCGGCAGTGTGATCGTCCCCGGCCTCCAGCTCCGCAACAGCCAACGTCAGGTGACCACGCAGATAACCGCTGGCGAACAGCTCATCATCACTGGCGTGTTCCACCATGTCATCAATTAACGCCAGAATGCGTGATTCAAATTCTGCGATCATCTTCTTTCCTCAGTTAAAGATCTTCCGGCCAGGGGAAGCATTCCGCCGTGATCACCGGCGTGTGGTAATAATTCTGTAAAGCCTCGATCAGGCGCGCCGGACGTTCCGGAATGCCTTTCTCAAGATATTCCATCACCTGCGCATGAACGCGGCGCTGGAACACGATACGGTCTGGCTCGAAGTCGCCTTCGAGGTTGTCACAGCTCACGTTGAACGGGAAACCCGCCGCGACGCAGAATAACCATTCCAGCGCCTGCGGTTTGACTTCCACATCTTCAAACTGCCCCTGCGTCGCCGCGTCACGTCCGTCCGGGCAGTACCAGTAGCCGAAGTCCACCAGCTCGCGACGCGCTTTTCCGGCGATGCACCAGTGCGAAATCTCGTGCAATCCGCTGGCGTAAAAACCGTGAGCAAAAACGATGCGGTTATACGGCACTTCAGCATCAGCGGGAAGATAGATCGGTTCGTCGTCGCCTTTAATCAGACGGGTATTAAAATCGTCAGCAAAACAGCCGTCAAAAATCTCAATCAGCTGTTCGTATTTATGCGTACTGTTCATTAGTGCATCCCCAACCAGGTGAGGATCTCCTGTCCATGGCTGTCATAAAGAAGTTTGGCGCTCATTACCGCCGAGACGATAACAATCATTGGGCGGATAAGTTTTTGTCCTTTGCTTAACACCAGACGCGAGCCTGCACGCGCGCCCATGAACTGCCCCGCCATCATCACAAACCCGGTTGCCCAGATAACCTTGCCGCCGATGATAAACAGCAACAGGCCACCGAGGTTTGAGGTTGCGTTGAGCACTTTGGCATGGGCGGTTGATTTGGCAAGGTTAAAGCCGGCCAGCGTCACGAACGCCAGCGCATAAAATGAACCGGCCCCCGGGCCGAAGAAACCGTCGTAAAAACCCACACAGCCACCGGCAATCAGAGCAAATGGCAGACCGTACAGACGACGCTGGCGATCTTCTTCACCGAGTTTTGGCATCAGCAAGAAGTAAAGCCCGATGCAGATGACCAGAATCGGCAGGATCTGGCGCAAAATGTCGGACTGCACGTGCTGGACCAGCAGCGCGCCCGACGTCGAGCCAATAAAGGTCATCAGGATATTGAGCTTCTGATCGGCAAGGCTCACCACCTTACGGCGGATAAAATAGAGCGATGCCGAGAGTGAACCGCCGCAAGCCTGCAGCTTATTCGTGGCCAGAGCCTGCGCCGGGCTCATGCCCGCCGCCAGTAGCGCGGGTACGGTTAACAGCCCACCGCCGCCCGCAAGAGCATCGATAAAACCGGCCAGCATGGCCACAAAGAACAGCACCACCAGCAGCAGCGGCGACACCATAAACAGATCGACGAAATTATCCATTAAAGTACATGCTCATCCAGTAGCGCCTGGCAGGAAGGCGGCAACGGAGGCGGTGTCTTCTTCTCAGGCTTAGAGGTTCCAGGTTTGGCTGGCTCAAACCAGCTTTGCAGTTCATATCCGCAGCCATCGCCCGACGGCGGTAGCGGCTGATCTTCACATTCCAGGCTGTTCGCCGGGCAACGCAGACGCACGTGCATGTGAGCACGGTGCTGGAACCACGGGCGGACTTTGCGCAGCCAGTCACGATCGGTTCCGGCATCCAGGCAGAGCTGCTGTTTGATAGCCGGGTTGACGAAAATCCGCGTGACGTCGTTATCTTTTGCCGCCAGCTTGATCAAACTGAAGACATCCTGCGACCACAGCGAAGGCACAACGTTTTTACCGTCGCTTGCCACCAGATCCAGCGCCTGCGGTTTTAACAGTTGGGAAGACGTCCAGCGCGCTTTCGGCAGTTGCAGGAAGATATCGACATCCAGTCCGGTCTGGTGACTGGCGTGCCCACTGTTAAAACGACCACCAGCAGGCATCCCCATATCGCCAATCAACATCGTGCCCAACCCCAGGTTATGCACCTGGTTCCCCAGACGCTGGATGAACAACACCAGATCCGGGTGGCCGAAATAACGACGCTGATCGGTACGCATCACCTGGTAGGTATCGGACTGCAGCGGAAGCTCCTGGGCACCGACGATACAGCCGTTCGAAAAGGCGCCAATGGACTGCGCGCTCCCCGACACCGGGTGGGTGATTTTTTGCCATGGCGTCGCAGCCTGACTGGCTCCACTGGCAAGCAGCGCCAGCAGAGCAATTGCGGTTTTTTTCATGTTTACCAGCGTGGAATGGTGGTCGTCACATCCGCATTCTGCGCGCGCTGGCGCAGGAAGTGATCCATCAGTACGATCGCCAGCATCGCCTCGGCGATCGGCACCGCGCGGATCCCCACGCACGGATCGTGACGTCCTTTGGTGATCATCTCAACTTCTTCGCCATCGCGGTTAATCGTGTGGCCCGGCACCGTGATACTGGAGGTCGGCTTCAGTGCGATGTTGGCAACAATCTGCTGCCCGCTGCTGATCCCGCCGAGAATGCCACCCGCATGGTTGCTCTGGAAACCGGCTTTAGTGATTTCGTCGCGGTTCTGGCTGCCACGAAGCTGAACCACGTCAAAACCGTCGCCAATCTCTACGCCCTTCACCGCGTTAATGCTCATCAGCGCGTGGGCGATATCGGCGTCGAGACGGTCAAATACCGGCTCGCCCCAGCCCGGCGGCACGCCGTCCGCCACCACGGTGACTTTTGCACCAATGGAGTCGCCCTCTTTTTTCAGGCCGCGCATCAGTTCGTCCAGCGCCTCCAGCTTATCGACATCAGCACAGAAGAACGGGTTCTGTTCAACCTGCTCCCAGTCTTTGATTGCCAGCGGAATGTCGCCCATCTGTGTCAGACAGCCACGGATCACGATGCCAAACTTCTGCTGCAGGTATTTCTTGGCAATCGCCCCTGCGGCCACGCGCATCGCGGTTTCACGCGCGGAAGAACGTCCACCGCCGCGATAGTCACGGAAGCCGTACTTTTGCTCGTAGGTGTAGTCAGCATGGCCTGGACGGAACACGTCCTTGATAGCACCGTAGTCCTGAGAACGCTGATCGGTGTTTTCGATCAGCAGACCGATGCTGGTCCCGGTGGTGCGGCCTTCAAAGACGCCGGAGAGAATTTTAACCTGGTCCGGCTCGCGACGCTGCGTGGTGTAGCGAGAGGTGCCCGGACGACGACGGTCAAGATCGTGCTGTAAATCGGCTTCGGTCAGTTCGATGCCTGGCGGGACGCCATCAACGATACAACCCAATGCCAGCCCGTGTGATTCACCAAAAGTGGTCACACGGAATAACTGTCCAATACTGTTTCCTGCCATCACGGCTCCGATGTTGTTGTTTGTGTTTGAGCATTGTGAAACGGGCCGAAGCCCGCTGGATTAATCTTTATAGATACTGAAGTGTTCACGCGCGTCGAGCAGTTGCGCTTTGGTCAGCATAAAGACGCCGTCACCGCCGTTGTCGAACTCAAGCCAGGTGAACGGCACATCCGGGTACTGCTCTATCAGATGTACCATGCTGTTGCCTACTTCACAAATCAGAACACCGTCGTCGGTCAGATAATCCGGCGCGCAGGCCAGGATGCGACGCGTCAGTTTCAGGCCGTCAGAACCCGAAGCCAGACCCAGTTCCGGCTCGTGGCGATATTCGTTCGGCAGATCGGACATGTCTTCCGCATCAACATACGGCGGGTTAGTAACGATCAGATCGTATTGTAGCGTTGGCAGATCACGGAACAGATCTGAGCGGATTGGCGTAACGTGGTGAATCAAACCATGTTCTTCAATGTTGTGCTCGGTCACAGCCAGCGCGTCGGTGGAAATATCCACTGCGTCCACTTCCGCTTCCGGGAAAGCATACGCGCAGGCGATTGCGATACAGCCGCTACCGGTACACATATCCAGAATGTGTTGTGGCTGATGGCCGATCAGACCTTCAAAGTGGTTATTGATCAGCTCACCAATTGGCGAGCGCGGCACCAGCACGCGTTCATCGACATAGAACTCGTGGCCGCAGAACCAGGCTTTGTTGGTCAGGTAGGCGACCGGAATACGCTCGTTCACGCGGCGGATCACACGTTCAACAATGCGGTGTTTTTCGCTGGAGGTCAGGCGCGCAGTGCGCATATCTTCAGGAATATCCAGCGGCAGATAGAGAGAGGGCAGCACCAGCTGAACAGCCTCATCCCACGGGTTATCGGTACCGTGACCGTACCAGATATTGGCGGCGCTGAAGCGGCTAACCGACCAGCGCAACATGTCCTGTATGGTATGCAGCTCGTTTACTGCTTCATCGACAAAAATTTTATCCACTCTTTCCTCCAGGGCATGCTCGCATAATTTTCGGCGGCTAGTTTGCCATGAAGACGGCGATAAATCAGCAATGACGCGTGCCGCTTGAGGTTAAAAAATGCGTTTAGTCGGGTACACTATCGGAAATACGAGATGAGAATGACAAATGAAAAAGAGAACATCGCTCAGCGAGGAGGATCAAGCACTCTTCCGACAGCTAATGACCGGGACGCGTAAAATCGCGCAGGACACCATTGTCCATCGCCCGCAACGTAAAAAAATCAGCGAAGTACCGGTCAAACGGCTGCTGCAGGAGCAGGCCGATAACAGCCACTATTTTTCAGATGAATTTCAGCCACTGCTCAATACGCAAGGGGCGGCGAAGTATGTGCGTGAAGACGTCAGCCATTTTGAGCTAAAAAAATTACGCCGTGGGGATTATTCACCTGAGCTGTTTCTTGATCTGCATGGTTTGACGCAGATGCAGGCAAAGCAGGAACTGGGAGCCTTAATCGCGGCCTGTCGCCGTGAACATGTTTTTTGCGCCTGCGTTATGCACGGCCACGGCAAACATATTCTTAAGCAACAAACACCCCTGTGGCTTGCTCAACATCCACACGTGATGGCTTTTCATCAGGCACCCAAAGAGTACGGCGGAGATGCCGCATTGCTGGTGTTGATTGAAGTAGAAGAGTGGCAGCCGCCAGAATTGCCCTGACAGAACAGCGGGAAGCATACTCTGCTCCCCGCTATAGCACACGTCACATCAGATAGCTTTTGCCATCTTCAGGTTGCACGGACTCATCTGCCAGTTGAAGGTGCCTCTGCCCGTTTCGTCGAGAGTGACATTGGCAATGGCGGATGTCGTGAACATCGGCGGGGTCTCGCCCGGGCAAAGCTCAGATACCAGATAGCCAACCAGTGGCAGGTGGGAAATGACCAGCGCGGAAGCGACACCTTCATTGTACAGCGCCTGAAGATAAGCGCTGACAAGGCCTACATCGCCACACGGGGTGAGTTCAGGGAGAACATCCACACTGGCAGGCAGGTTCATACACTCCCCTACCACGTCCAGCGTCTGTTCTGCACGCAGGAATGGACTCACCAGAACGCGTTCGATGTCCACTTTTTGACCTTTAAGCCAGGTCGCCATCAGACGAGATTCGTCGCAGCCACAGACAGTCAAAGGACGTACTGAGTCACTGGCGGCATCGAGTGCCGCGTCGCCGTGACGCATGATAAAAACTTGCATATTGCACCGCTTTTGTTAACCAGAATCACCGGCGTTAACTACCCGCGATAAATGCTGAGAGGTAGAAAACCCGATGGCCGGGCATTGTGCCTGATCCATTCGGTGAATGAAACGCTGTTTTTTACCTCAATGGCGTAAGTATAGTCAATCTCTGTTTACAAAATCGCCAAAACAGGTTCATTCACTTCAGGATTTACCCTTCTTTGACCTCAACTTACGAGGACAGTTTCCCTTACAGGCCAAAATGTCTGGCCCTGTTCCGCCATCTGCAATAATTCGTCACATGGTGTAAACCGTGGACCATACTGCGTGGCCAGACGTTGCAGAATAGCAACCACTTCACCCGCACCAAGCGTATCCATATAACGGAACGGGCCGCCAAGGAACGGCGGGAAACCAATGCCAAATACCGCGCCGATGTCACCATCACGCGCGCTTTTGATAACCTGCTCACCAAAGCAACGTGCAGCTTCATTGAGCATCATCATCACACACCGTTCAGCACACTGAACGGCAGACAGTTTTCCCTGACCGGCGGTCGAAATAAGCCCATAAACAGAAGGGTCGACCTGTTTCTTGCTTTTACGCCCTTTCGCGCCGTAAAGATAGAAACCGCGTTCATTTTTTCTGCCTTTGCGATCGTCCTTCAAAATTGCGGAAACAATGTTTGCAGGCGGGGTAAAACGATCGCCATAAGCTGCTTCCAGCACAGGTATAATTTTAGTTCCGGTGTCTATTCCCACCTCATCCAAAAGTTGGATTGGCCCAACCGGGAAACCAAACTTGACGAGTGCTTCGTCGACGTGCTCGATTTTCTCGCCTTCTGTCAGCAACCGCATGGCCTCATTAATATAGGGGGCCAGAATGCGGTTAACGTAAAAACCGGCTTTGTCCGCCACAACGATCGGTGTCTTACCCTGCATTTTGGCCAGTTTCACCACGGTGGCAACGGTTTGCGGGCTGGTTGTCGCATGCGGGATCACTTCCACCAGCGGCATTTTTTCAACCGGGCTGAAAAAGTGCAGACCAATCACCTGCTCCGGACGCGCAGCCTTAGCTGCGATATCGCCAATCGGCAATGACGATGTGTTTGAGGCAAAAATGGTGTGCACCGCACAATGTTGTTCAACGTCAGCCACCATCTGCTGTTTAAGCGACAGATCTTCAAACACGGCTTCAATCACCAGATCACGATGCGCAAAACCGCTGTAATCCGTCGTACCGGAGATCATCGCCAGGGTTTTATCACGCTCACTCGCCCTGATATGGCGGCGTTTGACCTTCTGATCAAGGTTCTGCCAGCTATACTGCAGCGCGTGGTTGATCCCTTTCGCAGCGATGTCTTTGATACGTACGGGCAATTTACCTTTGCTTGCGGTAACAAAAGATATTCCGCCGCCCATTAGCCCGCCACCCAGTACGCCAATGGCGCGTAGTGGACCAGGTTGAGCCTCACTGCCTGGATCTTTTTTCACCTCAGTGCTGGCAAAGAAAATGCTGCGCAGTGCCTGCGACTGCGGCGTCATTGCCAGTTCACCGAAGGCTTTTGCCTCAGCGGCATAACCGCTACTGCTGCCCTGTGATAACCCGGTTTCAATAACCTCAAGAATCCGCTTCGCCGCCGGGTAGTTGCCTTTGGTTTTCTGTTCAGTCTTTTTACCGACCATACTGAACAGCAAAGCACGTCCCAACGGCCCGGCCAGAACGCGCTCGCGTACAGGTAGAGTACGTTTGGTCTGGCGTCCTTTCAGAGCCAGTTCGACAGCTGCCTCCAGCAAAATGGAATGAGGAACCACCTCATCAACCAAACCGGCTTTCAGTGCCTGGCGGGCACGCAGTTGCTTACCTGTCAGGATCATTTCGAGTGCAGTGCTGACCCCCACCAGGCGTGGCAGACGCTGTGTTCCGCCTGAGCCGGGCAGAAGCCCTAACTGCACTTCCGGCAGGCCCAGAATGGTTTTTGTATCATCGGTACAGATACGGCTATGGCAGGCCAGCGCCAGCTCCAGTCCTCCGCCCAGACATGCGCCGTGGATCGCGGCAACCACCGGGATCGGCAGCGCGTTGATCTCCGCCATCACCTGCTGCCCCTGACGCGCCAGTTCTTCGGCTTCCAGGGCACTTTGCGCACGGGAGATCATGTTAATGTCGGCACCGGCAATAAAGTTATCCGGCTTAGCAGAGATAAACACCAGACCACGAATGGCCTTGTTTTCACGGATCTGCTTTAGCATCGCGCGAACCTGAACACCAAATTCAGCCTTCAGGGTATTCATCTTTTCATCAGGCACATCAATAGTGATAACGGCCACGTTATCGAGGCGAACCGTCAGATTAAATGCAGATGGCATATCCATTATTCAGCCTCCAGAACCATTGCTGCGCCAAGACCACCTGCCGCACAGGCGGTAACAAGGCCAAACCCGCCGCCACGACGACGTAGCTCGTGTAATGTTTGCGTGATCATCCTCGCCCCTGTGGCGGCAAACGGATGTCCGTAAGCGATGGAGCCCCCCAACACGTTGAATTTGCTTTGATCCACTTCACCAGTAGCATGGGCGCGGCCCAGCACATCGCGCGCAAAACGCTCGCTGGCCAATAACTGCACATTTGCCAGGGTTTGTGCAGCAAAGGCTTCGTGCATATCAATCAGGGTTAAATCAGCAAGCGTCAGCCCTGCGCGATCCAGTGCCAGCGGCGTGGACCAGGCTGGTCCTAACAGCATGTCCTGCCAGACATCAATGGCGGTAAAAGCGTAGCTGCGCAAATAACCCAGGGGAGTAACACCCAACTCTTTCGCGCGGGACTCGGTCATCAGGATCACCGCAGCAGCGCCGTCCGTCAGTGGCGTACTGTTCGCCGCGGTTACCGTGCCATGTTTGCGGTCAAACGCAGGGCGCAGTTTTGCATAATCCGCCAGCGTCGAGGTGCCGCGGATATTGTTATCTTCCGCAAGCGGTTCACGGTATGGCGGGATATAAGCGGTCATCACCTCATCATCCAGTTTACCTTCAGACCAGGCTTTCGCTGCCAGCTGATGTGAACGGTGGGCCAGCGCATCCTGCTGCTCGCGGGTAATGCCATAGGTTTTTGCCATCTGCTCGGCGGTATCTCCCATGCGCAGCCCCGTGGAATATTCCGCTACGGCAGGAGGCACAGGCATCAGGTCGCGCAAGCGTAAACGAGAGAACAGTTTGAGCTTCTGTCCGGTTGTGCGGGCTTTGTTGGCATCAACAAGGATACGCGCCAGCTTTTTGCTGACCCCGATCGGCAGTACCGAAGAGGAGTCCGCTCCGCCGGCAATCCCGGCACGAATGGTGCCCGCCATCAGGCTTTCAGCCACGTTAGCAACAGCCTGGAAGCTGGTCGCACACGCACGGCTGACGCTGTAGGCATCAGTATGGACATTCATTCCGGTACCGAGGACGATTTCCCGCGCAATATTAGGTGCTTCAGGCATCTGCACGACCTGACCGAAAACCAGTTGTTCGATGACCTCTGGCGGAATTTCGCTTCGAGCCAGCATCTCCCCCACCACCATTTTGCCCAGGTCAACAGCCGGTATGCCATGAAACGCCGTTGCCTGACGCGCAAATGGCGTACGCAATCCACTGACAATGGCAATGCGATCGCCCTGACGGGTAATAAGCGGTAATGCCTGACTCATAACACTCCCCTGTAAAATTTATTGCGCAAACATAAAGTGGTCTGACCTGATAATAGTCTTAACCATTTTTTTACATTCAGCCAATCAGGGAAACGAAAAAGTGCGAGCTAAAACACAGAGAAGAAAAAGAAAATGCCCCTGCATGGCAGAGGCATTTGAGAGGTATGCCAGCGGGCAAAAAGAATTAACGCAGACCCAACTGGAAAATCAGCGTTTCTGCTTCGCAGGCGAACACAAAGTCGATATCCAGTTTCACGCCGCCGTCCACTTCAGTGAAGGTAGACTTGATGTCGCACGGTTCGGATTCCACATCACGCGCGCGCTTGCTCAGCGCGGTCAGGGTCTCTTCCGCTTCAGTACGGTTGGTGAATACACGGCTGTAAGAGGCGGTGCAATCGGAGTTGTCCATGATGGTACCAACATCCATACAGCAGCAAACCGGGGTTTCATCAGCACTGCATTTACTCATAGCTCAATTTCCTCTGTATTCGCGCAGGACGCGAGATAAACACGATGCTGATATTTTACGCCCCGACGCAGGCTCTCTCCAGCCGTTAATGGCGTAAAATCGGATAAGTGACCAATATCACACTAAAAAATGATCTAAAACAAAAACCACCCTTTTGGGTGAGTCGCGATGGTCACATTTTTGCCAACCAGATCTCGTTTCAAGAAACATGTTTGAAAATATTAATAAACAAACTTGCAACATTCTAGCTGGTCAGACCTATACTCTGGCCACTGGTCTGATTTGTCTGTCATACCTCAGACCCTACACTTCGCGCTCCTGTTACGGTATGTAACAATTATTGAATAAAAATAACTCAATGAGGTTATGGTCATGAGCCAGAAAACCCTGTTCAACAAGACTGCGCTGGCAGTCGCAGTGGCACTCGTATCCACTTCCGCATGGTCAGCGGGCTTTCAGTTAAACGAATTTTCTTCCTCTGGCCTTGGCCGCGCATATTCCGGGGAAGGCGCCATCGCTGATGATGCGGGTAACGCGAGTCGTAACCCGGCACTGATTATGATGTTTGACCGCCCGACGTTCTCTGCCGGTGCAGTCTATATTGACCCGGATGTTAATATCTCTGGTAAATCGCCGTCCGGTAAGAGCCTGGATGCGGATAATATCGCCCCAAGCGCCTGGGTCCCTAACGTACATTTCGTTGCACCTATTAACGATCAGTTTGGTTGGGGGGCATCTGTTACCTCTAACTTTGGTCTGGCGACCGAATATGGCGATAACTATGCAGCGGGCACGATGGGCGGTAAAACTGACCTGACTACCGTTAACCTGAACCTGAGCGGCGCTTATCGACTGAACGACAACTGGAGCTTTGGTCTTGGTTTTGACGCGGTTTACGCAGACGCAAAAATCGAGCGCTATGCGGGTGACGCCGGTATGCTGGCTGCCGGCCAGATCCTTTCTCAGGTACCAAACCTGCCTGCAGCAGCACGCCCAGCCGCCATTGCCAAAGCCCAACAGCTGGCCGCCATCCCGGCCGATACCCAGATTGCACGCCTGAAAGGCAGCGAGTGGGGCTACGGCTGGAACGCGGGTATTCTGTATGAGCTGGATAAAAACAACCGTTGGGGTTTGACCTACCGTTCTGAAGTTAAAATCGACTTCGACGGAGATTACAACAGCAACATGAGCACCGCCGTCCCGGGTTTCCCGTATCCAACCGGTGGCAGAACTATTCCTGGTTCTCTGACGCTTAACCTGCCAGAAATGTGGGAAGTTTCAGGTTACAACAAAGTTGCGCCACAATGGGCAATTCACTACAGCATGGCTTACACCAGCTGGAGTCAGTTCCAGGAGTTGAAAGCAACCGGCTCTAATGGCCAGACGCTTTTCTATAAGGATGAGAGCTTCAAAGACTCTTACCGTATCGCGCTGGGTACCACCTACTACTACGATACTAACTGGACCTTCCGTACCGGTATCGCCTTTGATGATAGCCCGGTTCCGGCTCAGACCCGTTCCATTTCTATCCCGGATCAGGACCGCTTCTGGCTGAGCGCAGGTGCGACTTATGCGTTCAATAAAGATGCTTCTGTTGACGTAGGTGCCTCTTACATGCACGGTCAGACCGTGACCATCAAAGAAGGTCCGTACGAGTTCCGTTCTGAAGGTAAAGCCTGGCTGTTCGGTACTAACTTCAACTACGCGTTCTAATCACGCGGGATCAAAAAAGGTGAGCATCGCTCACCTTTTTTATTTACTGCGAATCAATATCTTTTAGTTCGTTTTCGATAGCCTTCGCGTTTGGATTCTCTTCCGGCTTCAGCTTACCGCCGTTGGCAATAAAGTCATGATTCTGGAAGTACGCTTCACGCACCATAATATACGGGTCAGAAGACTGGCGCAGCAGACCATCAGAGTCGAGCAGTTGCGCGCGTGTTTCAATCCCTTCCACCGTCCATTTACCAATAGACAGCGGCCAGGTTAGCCACGACAGGACCGGATACAGCGTATCCACCATATCACCGCCATCATCACGAATGGTGAAACTGCCATAAAACGGCAGATGGACATACGGGCCGTAACCTACGCCATAATGCCCCAGAGTACTACCGAAACGGTGCGGCTGTTCACGCTGCAGTTTCGGGTTGGCCATACCTGCAACATCAATGAAGCCACCCATCCCCAACAGGGAGTTCAGGAAGAAGCGAGTAAAGTGCACCATCCCTTGATACGGGTCACCCTGCAGGAAGAAGTTAACCATAACTGCAGGCTCTTCGAGGTTGCTGGTAAAATTACTTAACCCATTACGCGCAGGTTGCGGAACATAATCACGCCATGCCACTGCCACCGGGCGAACCACATACGGGTCCAGCACGTTGTAGTTGAAGCTATACATTGAGCGGTTAAATCCTTCGAGAGGATCGGAGCGTCCCGTTTGCTCTCCAGAGCTGGCGCAGCCCACAAGCATCGTCGCGCCCAACGCAAGCGCCGACAGCCGAAGTTTCATAAATATCTCCCTGTTCAGTTTGGCTATCGTTGATTGCCATCCGTAACGGAACCTTTAAATGCTCCGTCTGTAAACGTGCAAGCGATTGTAACAGCACGTTTACCGATGTCTATGAGCACAATTACGGGCAGTAACCAGCGTGACTCTGATCTCAGCATAGCCTGGCTTTTGGAATTCGTTTCGCTGGCAAT
The DNA here is from genome assembly GCF_036663495.1 of Enterobacter sp. 342. Lineage (NCBI taxonomy): Bacteria > Pseudomonadati > Pseudomonadota > Gammaproteobacteria > Enterobacterales > Enterobacteriaceae > Enterobacter > Enterobacter sp. 342. Next base: position 34,549 of record NZ_JAWUEI010000009.1, on the reverse strand, counting down.
TTTATAATGTGTTTGAAAGAGATGTCTCGCCTTTGTTGCTATTGCCACCAATTTAAGAGCTTCCCCACAGGCAGCCCAATAAAAACCGCTACGCTTAGAAGAAAATCAACCTGCGGGAGTGATTATGAAAGAAGTAGGCGAAGAAAAAGTGGATGAAAGTAACGAGAAGATTGAAATTGAGAGCGAAGAGAAAGCCCGCGGCGAGAAGATAGAAATTGACGAAGATCGCCTCCCCTCCCGCGCGATGGCGATCCACGAGCATATTCGCCAGGATGGCGAAAAAGAGATGGAACGTGATGCCATGGCCCTTTTCTGGTCAGCTATCGCTGCCGGGCTTTCAATGGGGGCTTCTCTGCTCGCAAAAGGGATCTTTCATGTTCAACTGGAAGGTGTGCCCGGCGGTTTTTTACTTGAGAATCTCGGCTATACCTTCGGCTTCATTATCGTCATCATGGCGCGGCAGCAGCTGTTTACGGAAAACACTGTTACCGCCGTTCTGCCAGTAATGCAAAACCCTACCCTCGGTAATTTCGGTTTACTGATGCGTCTGTGGAGCGTGGTCCTGCTGGGCAATATCATCGGTACAGGCGTCGCGGCCTGGGCATTTGAATATATGCCGATATTTGATGAACCCACCCGCGATGCGTTTGTGAAAATTGGCATGGATGTGATGAAAAACACACCAGTCGAAATATTCTCCAATGCCATCATCTCCGGCTGGATTATCGCCACGATGGTCTGGATGTTTCCTTCAGCCGGCAGCGCCAAAATTGTGGTAATCATCCTGATGACCTGGCTGATTGCGCTGGCTGACACGACGCATATCGTGGTGGGTAGCGTTGAAATTCTCTATCTGGTCTTTAATGGCACACTTCACTGGAGCGATTTTTTCTGGCCATTCGCCCTGCCGACGCTCGCGGGCAACATCTGCGGCGGGACGTTTATCTTCGCGCTGTTAAGCCATGCGCAAATCCGTAACGACATGTCGAACAAACGCAAAGCAGAGCTTAAGGCACGGGAAAATGATGATAAATCGACAAAAAAATCGACCTGAATGGTGACTCTTTGAGCAGTCAGGCGGCGATGCGCTTAACGAAAAGTGTAAATAACGTTATACTCGTGCCGCCTCGTCCCCTTAGTTAAATGGATATAACGAGCCCCTCCTAAGGGCTAATTGCAGGTTCGATTCCTGCAGGGGACACTTTTCTACAGTTCGCCACCCTCCGCAATAGTTCGCAAAATCCCTTACACAGCAAGCATCCAATAAATTACCCGTTCGCCATAGTTCGCATCAGACCGTTGACAGCCGCATACTTTGACGGGTAAAAAACGAGTAAATATTTTACCCACCGGAATTTTACCCATGCTAACCATCAAGCAGATCGACGCGGCAAAGCCGAAAGATAAACCGTACCGGCTGCTCGACAGTAATGGGCTGTACCTTTATGTCCCGGTATCGGGAAAGAAGGTGTGGCAGCTGCGCTACAAGATTGATGGAAAGGAGAAGGTATTAACGGTAGGAAAGTATCCGTTTATGTCATTGCAGGAAGCGAGAGATAAGGCATGGATCGCCAGAAAGGATGTATCGACAGGAGTCGACCCGGTAAAGGCGAAGAAGCTCTCAACCAAAGACAACTCGTTTGGCGCTATTTATCAGGAATGGTACGAGCATAAAAAACAGGTGTGGTCAGCAGGATACGGAGATGAGCTGTCTCGCATGTTCCGCGATGACATTCTGCCGATGATTGGTGGTATGGAGATTCAGGATATTGAGCCGATGCAGATACTGGATGTGATCCGCCGGTTCGAAGAACGCGGGGCAATGGAAAGGGCTAATAAGGCAAGGAGGCGCTGCGGAGAAGTGTTCAGGTACGCCATTGTAACCGGCAGGGCTAAATATAACCCCGCGCCAGATCTGGCTGATGCAATGAAAGGATACCGCAAGAAGAACTACCCTTTCCTTCCTGCTGACCAGATACCAGCATTCAATAAAGCCCTCTCTGGATTCTCAGGAAGCATCGTATCGAAGATTGCAACGCAGGTTTTGCAGTACACGGTACTGAGGACCAAAGAACTCCGGTCTATGCAATGGTCGAACGTCGACTTTGAAACCAGGACGATTACGATCGCCGAAGAAGTGATGAAAGGACGCCGCCCTCATCTTGTTCCAATGTCAGATCAGGTTGTCTCTCTGCTTGAAATGCTGAGGCCGGTAACACAGCCTATATCAAGCTTCGTGTTCGCCGGGCGTAATGATAAAACAAAGCCAATCAGTGAAAATGCCGTGCTGCTTGTTATTCGCCAGATAGGATATGAAGGTCTGGCAAGTGGCCACGGTTTCCGGCACCAGTTCAGCACAATAATGAATGAACACGAATGGCCCGCTGATGCCATTGAGAAGCAACTGGCGCACGCTAACAGCGGATCAATACGCGGGATTTACAATCACGCTCAGTACATGGATAAGCGCCGGGAGATGATGCAGTGGTGGGCTGACTGGCTTGATGAGAAGGTGTCATAGGGAAGCAGCACAAAGCCTTGCATACCGATGCAAATTTTTGTGCGCCCCATTTCTGTCTCACATCACCGGGCAGTAATCAAGCTCACCCGAACGCGCATCGTTGATGATGTACGTGATCACCAAAAATAGCACCATATCGGGCAGTCAGTTCAGCAGCTGCCCTTTTGTCATTTACGCACGCCACTCCGGAAACTTCTATAAAGCGTGCACCCAGCCATATCATTAATTATTACCATCACCTTTCCGTCCATCCTCACTGACCATCTGAGTAAGTCTGGTTTCTAGCTCACTTACGCGTCGTAGAAGTTGCTGAACGACGGGAACAAGATACGCAGCCCCAATCTCCCCAGGGTCAACAATCTTCCCGTCTTCGTAAGTCGTGCTTTCGCCTTCCTCGTCATTTACCGTGAGTGACGAGGTAGCTATCAGCTCTGCGTCCAGGGCCTCCACGTTCTGGGCGCTGTACCCAACCCTTACCTGGTCGGGACTCCATTTGAACGCATAACGAATCGGTCTCAGGCCCAGAATAAATTCAACCGCTTCCTCCTCAGAAATGAGTCTGATGATATTTTTCACACGTTCATCTGAAGCAACTGGAGTGATCGTTCCTGCCACGGTTGTTATTGCGCTGTTAGAACGATTGAAGGTCCAGTATTGAGTGGTCGCTCCTGTAATGCGGATCGAAAAGGAATCTAGTTCTTGCCCGCCACCACGAAGACCGCCAATTCGCCATAAATCACTGAACCACTGCCCCCGAATTTCGTTAGGATAATTACCAACGGTCGAGGTGTCTGCCGGTTGGAAAGTATAAATATCGTTGACGCCTGGTTTTGCGCCAACATGGCTCAGCCCACGGCTATCCACTACGGTACTAGCTACCTTTGCGAAACCAACATCGTTTAAACTTCCTAAACCAAGGTTTGTGCGAGCATCTGCGGCTTTTTTCGCACCAGTGCCACCCTGGCCAACGCTGAGCGCGGTAGTCAGCCCGGAAAGGCTTGTGATGTCGCTGTTTGCCCCTTTCTTCGCCAGCGATTTCTGACCCGGTACCGTGACGGCTACACCGTTAATCGTGATGGTGACGTCTGTAGTACCGTTCATCACATCAGCGAAGCCGCTCATGTAGCGCTGGTACATCGTGAAGGTTTCAGCAATGTCCTGCGCCAGGCCATCCACGCTCAGGCTGTCGCTCAGCAAAATCGAATACTTCGTTCCGGCCGGTATTGCAGGACTTGCCGCAGGTGTCACGGTGAGACTAGTTGCCCCGCCGATAGCGGTAATCTGGAATACCTGAGCGGGGCTGGTCAGCGCGATGACAGTGCAGCCGTTACGAATAAGTGAGCCAGCTGCAGTGAAGTTTGTGCCGGTACCTGTAAGGGTGTTTCCGCTGATGGCGATAGTGCCAGTAGTATAAATCATATTTTCTCCAGGCAATAAAAAACCCCGCCGTAGCGAGGTTGATTTGAATAGAAAGTTAATTCAGACGTACATATCAGGCAAGACGGGAAGGCTGAGCGGAGTAATCGTGTTATTACCGAATATGGCATACTGCTCGCGTCCAAGGTATTTCCCACCCTGAACTGAAGCGCTACCGTTCTGTATCTTTATTCCGAACATCCGATACACGTACATGCCATTTACCATATGAATCATCAGACCAAATCTGCCCAGCGGTACATAGCCGCTGCCGATGCTCACGGCACTTGTGGAAGGTGACCAGAGTTGATTGAGGTATACGAAAGGTCGCTTTGTAGTTGAAAACGTACAGGCCCCGGCTGCATTGAAGATGTTTAGCCCCGTTCCCGGCTGCGGCGTCACACCACTGGCGAAGATAACGATGTCTATCGTGCCGGTTGTGGGAGCGTCATCATTAGTTGACGGAGGACTGAAGAATCTTACTGTGTTGCCGTCGAAGTCAATCGTATTACCGCTATTACAGCGTCCGAAAACGATATATTTCGACTTGTCATAACCTGCTATCGTCGGAACCGCCCAGCCCCCGGTTGGAACATTCACAGTACCTTTCCAGATACACTGGCCTGACTTAGTAGCGTTAGTTATAGATGTGAAATCTGTGCTGTCGCTTATGAGCAAGCCCACACCACTACGCTGGCCCGTCGGAAATATCTGCCAGAGGCTTCCGGGAAACGTGTACGTGCTTTCTCGTTCGCTGATACTGTTGTCTTTCATCGTTGAGTTCTGCGTGACTCGCGCTCCCGATATGGTGACCGAGTTCATTTTATGAAGCAGACCTGAATCAAGATAAGCCGTCGCGTGGGGGATAAACAACACCTGCGAACCGGATACATAACCGGAAATATCCGCGTACTTGGCTTTCTGATATCCACTGTCAAAACTTGCTCCAAATGACGGGCATCTCAGCCCCGCCGTTATCTCCATACGTTTCCCGCCGTCGTTCAGCTCTATCAATAACCCTGTCGGCATATTATCACCATGTCCCAAGTACGATGCGACCTCCACCCGGAATATTAATGGTTACGCCATTACCATTAATCACCGTTGTGTTGCCGGAGCCATTGAAAGAAAAATTACCGTTTGTGGCGTAAATCGAGCCGCGAACGGTCACGTTGTTAAACGTCGCGTAGCCAGATTTGTTGATGTGCCAGCCAACGTTCCCGGTTCCGTCCCAGGTTGAAGACTGAATATAGCTGCCGATTTTGGCGTTACCGATCGTCCCGTCACCAATTACTGTGTCACGGATGATGGCTTGTCCGTTCTGGATAACAAAAGGAAGAGTCACGGCGCCGCCTGCCTGGGTCATAACCGCGAAGCGGTCAGCCAGGAAGAGAACCTGCGTCTGCATTCCAGATGGCGTATTCTGAACACCAATCCCCATCCCTGCTGCATACTGATTACCATTAGAATCAACAGCGACCTTGATGCTGTACATCGCATTCAGGTTGTTATTGATGTCCGCTGATACCTGGCTGTTCTGGACAATCGCTGCAGACTGACCGTTAACCGTGACCTTTAGCGAATTGATTTGCGTAGCAGACGCCTGGGTAAAATCAGCAAGTGTCTTCGACAAGTCAGTGACATTCGCCGTGTTCCCACCAGTACTGGAATCCAGTGTGCGCAGCGACTCAGCGACAGCTTTACTTGCATCTGCCATGACATTGTCGACTCGCTCAATACCGGCTTTATTATCACCATACTGAACGCTCAGAAGGTTGCGCTGGTTAACCTGTGCGAGCGTGCTGGTGATAAGCGCAATCGCGTTGTTCTGGATGCCGCCGTTTGCTGTATCGGTCCTGGCCCCCAGCTCATCCAGGCGGGATGCCATTGATGAAGTGGTGTCCGTTACAACCTGCTGCAAACTGGTGATGTCAGCGCTGTTCTGTGAACTTGCCTGCCCGGCAGCATCAGCCTTGTCAGAAATCACCTGGGTGGTGGCTGTGAGCTGGTCTACCGCTGAGGCCCTGGCCTGCGTTTCATCGGACAGTGCCTGCCTGACCTCAGTAATGCCGGCGGCATTGTCTGCTGTCTCCGCCTCCAGCCGGGTGACGTCAGTAACGCGCGCTTCCGTTTCCGTGGCAATCACTTCCCGGAGCTGCTCAAAGGTTGCAGTGTTGACCCCCTGCTGCGCCGTCTGACGGACAACGACATCAGCGATGGCCAGCGCGTTGCCGATAATGGCTTCCGCGGTCTGCTTGTTCGAGCCTACCGCAGCTGCCAGACCATCCGCGTTCTCCTTAATCGCATCAGTCAGTTCAGCAAGTTTGTCACTACTGGCCACGGCATCCTCGATCAGATCCTTGAATACTTCAGAGCCTTTGATGTCCTCCAGGATTGCATCGGTGATATCGGAAACATCTATGCTGGCCTGCCCGCGCACCCAGTCGGTCCAGTCGCTCTGATTCCCGATGCGGTCAACCAGCCTGGCGCGATACCAGAATTCTTGGCCTGCTTTCAGCCCCATCTGCTGATAAAGTTTCTGCGGATACGGTACAGATGCCAAAAGCATCGGATTCGAACCGTCAGCGGCAATGCTGTATTGCAGCTCAGTGCTCAGGGTGTCGCCGGTATTCGCCGGGAATCCCCAGGTGACGTTGATTCCGAATACGACGTCTTCGGAGGCTTTAAGCCCGACAGGTTTGGGTACATCACCCGCGCGTCCCTTCAGGTGTGTAAGCGCGGAAGTTGCCCAGAGACTCGACGCACCGCCGGAGTTGATCGCGCGTACACGGACCAGATAATCACCCTCGAAAATGCCAGGAACTTCGATATTGCGAAGACCGGTCTCCGGTACGTTAACCCACTCATTGTCGCCGCGCTTCCACTGCACCCGATAGGCTATGACATCCGCCTGTGGTTTGCCGTTCTTGTCGACCGGCGCATCCCAGGATGCCGTCAGGGTAGCCACTCGCTGCCCCTGGTGCACTGCGTCATAGCTCGCTACCGCGATATTGGTCGGCTGGTTTACGAGGCCGGTTGGTATCAGACTGATTGGCGGCGTGTCCAGGCGGGCATTGTTATCGACCGCATCATATTTTGATGCGTTATATTCGGCCCCGGTGATTGTGAAGGTGTTTTCTTCATCATCAAATCTCAGGTTCGTAACGCGGAAGTATTGCAGGCGCAACTGCCCGGCATCAATAACGAATATGGCGTTCGGTAACGGCTCTGCCGTGAAAGGCGTGGCCACCACCAGCTGCGTGCCGTTTACGGCCTGGATCACCCTGCTTTCAACGGTACCGCCCTGCGTGCGGATCATCAGCGTATCGCCCGCAACTGCGCTGGTACCCCTGTCGGTTGTCACAGACTTAAGCCCGGCGTTGTACCCGGTGATACGCCCGCCGTAAACACGCCCTGAAAGGCGCTCATCGGCAAATGCAAACACGGTACCCGGCACGTAGACATAGCCATCAAGCCCGGTCTGTAGCGTGATAATCCGGTCAAGTGAGTTGGAGTACACAGCCCACCCGCCACGGCGCTGTGCTTCGCTCTCGCGCGTACAGCCGATTGCAGTGATCTGCGTTTGCTTAAACTTGAACTGCTTAACCAGGTCCGGGAACATCACCGCTGTTGTGCGGTCCTGATAGTGATTGTCAGGGTCACTGAAGTTAATCAGCGCGCTGGAGAAGCGGGTCTTTTCACTGCCGCTCGAGTAAACCGGCTTGCCCACCACCGAAGCGCGGGTAAGGATTTGCAGCTTCGACGTGTCCGCCGGCATGTCAGAGACAACATTGAACATGTTGTTGCCCCAGAACGTCATGCCATTGAAACCTGCGGCGATGTCTTTAATTACCTGCCACGCATCAGCCTGCGACTGGATGTAGACATCAAACATGAAACGCGGCTCGGTACCGTCGCCACCCTTCCCGTCAGGTACTTTCTGATCGCAACGCTGGGCAATACGGTAAAGCTCCCACTTATCCAGCATCTGCGCCGTGACGCGTCGGCCAAGTCCGAAACGCGGCTCAGTGAGCACATCGAACCAGATCCATGCTGGGTTATTCGTCCAGCCCCACTTAAACGTCCCGTCCCATGTGCCGCTATAAGTTCGGGCTATCGGATCGTAATTCGAAGGGATGCGGATAATGCGCCCCTTAGGTTTACAGGAAACCTTCGGGATATTGTTGAACGATTTGGCGTTGAACGACACGTACAGCAGCGCCGTATGGGGATAACGCAGGCGCGCATCAATCACCTCAGTGATTGCCTGTACCTGCGTTTTATTCTGCAACATCTGGCTTGTGCTGTCGTCGGTGTCGCGTACCACGCGAATCTGCCAGCCTGTACTGGCTTTCGGAAGATTAATGCGATGGGTCAGTTCATAGAGAGAACTGAGTTTCTCTGTCACGGTTCTTGTCATGACCGTAGAGAACGCACCACCATCTACAGCAAGATCGATATGGTACTTTACGGTAGTGCCGACAATATCCCCGTCGTTTTCCTGCTGCTGCAAACCAGGAATACCAATGCGAACGAGCACAGCGTCAATCTGGGTGTTACTCAGTGCGCGGGTCCATGGTGTGGCCTTTGTCAGCGATACGCCAACCGTAGTTTCATTCTCGACTGCTGGGAATCCCGGTATTGGTGTCTGGGTCTGCGTGCCAGGCCGGAAATCCCATGACACATTTTCAAAATTCATCGTTCCGTCTGAGTTTCCCAGCGGCGTACCGTCCAGGAAAATGCTGGTCGCATCCAGACCACCAGCAAACTCACCTTCCCCGAGCGCCAGCAGCATGCGGCAGCGCGCCATTGACTGCGCCGAATCAGGCTGTTCTACAGGTGTGTGCTGCTTCTGGCTGCCACCCTTTGCACCAGTGATCGCTTCCATATTACATCCATAAAAAAAGCACCCGACTGGGTGCTTGATATTCAGAAAGGAGTTATCAGATGTCTTCGGCGACTATGCCAGCGCTGATGATGGCGCCGCCAATCTCACGGACGCCATAGAGAAGCGCGACCGGGTTTCCCATCGCAAGGGTATTCACTGAACCACCGAAGGCATAAGAGGGTTTATTGTCAGGATCGTCTCGCCCCTGTAACCCTTTTGGCTGGGGCGAAAGCATCTGGTAAATACCGCCGGCCATCATTGACGCGCCCGACATGATAAGTCCGGCCCCAAAGGTTAGGCCAACGCCTGTCCAGCCGGTTGCCACACCAGTAATAACACCAGCAACAACCATCACGGCGCCGAGGATTGTCTGGAACATGCCGGCCTTCTTCGCCCCTTCCATAACTGGCGCTATGCGAATATCGCTATCGCCTGCCAGCTCCTGGAAGTCCTGCACGCCTATGTTGCGCTTACCGCGAAACACCGCAAAGGTCATGCCGTCTTTTTTGGCATTCATCAGATAGTCTTCCAGCCCGTCGAAATTGATGCACAGGGCTTTGACCGCTTCGGCAGATGTCTGCACTGCCAGTTTATGCACGCGCCCAAACCGGGCGCCCAGTGCGCCATACAGACGAATAGTGGTTAAACGCGCCATGGCTTAATCTCCTGTGGCAGGTCTTTGTGACGTACGCAGATCATCGTGCGGTCTTTGAAATAGCCTCGGGCATATGGGGTAATGCAGGAAGGCTGGCCGTAAAGGTGGTGGAGCAGCTCACCTTCTTCAGTGATGATCCCCGCGTGGTTCCACTTAGCGGATTCAACCTGCATGATTACCATGCAGCCTGGCGCGGGGTCGCATTCGACAAACCCTTCCCGCTCCCAGTTTTCGAAATAGAGATTGTCCGGGTACTGGCTTTCCCACCATGGGTAATCGACGCGAAAATCGTTCAGCGTGACGCCCTGGATGGCATGCCAGTCCATAATCAGACCCCAACAGTCATTCGAGCCCAGGATAAACGGACGTCCGATAAGCGGCACCGCCTCCGGCATTATCTCGGCGTATTCATCGCTGTCAGGTGAGTAAATACCCCAGATCACGCCGGAGTTATTGCACTGCTGGCGGTCGAGATCGGACGGAATAGGCCGGGCACCGTCGCCCGGGTGGGAGTGGATGACGCGAATAATCGTCCCGATATCTTCGGCGTTAGCCCAGTGCTCGCCGTCGATGCGAAAATGCTCTGTCGGATTTTCGTGCGTATTCGGCACGGGAATGTAGCGCTGGCGACGGCCAGACTGAATAACGAAGCCACAGCACTCACGCGGGGATTCATCCAGTGCATGCGCCTGGATAGCTGCCATTATGGTTTTATTCATTGGCACGTCCGTAAAAAAACCCGCCGAAGCGGGTTTGGTTATCTAGATGGTTATGGAGAGGTCGGGCCTAACCTTTTTCCTGAGAATGTATTTGCTAATGCCAGTCCGTAACGCGGCCTCTTTAAGTTGCATTTTTTCGCCATTCAAAATTACGTAAGGGATTCGGTTTCGTACAGGTTTCGCTAACGCATCTTCGGCATTCATACCGGCGTTTAGTCTGTTGTAAAAAGTTGACTCTTTCATGCCATTTGTTTGCCATGCTGCGCTCATAGTTACCGACTCTCCGCTCACGACAACTTTATGATTATTGCGCTTGTTGCGACCTTGCTCTGTAGCATTTGCCCATCGACAATTGTCTGGAGAATAGCCTTTATTGTTATCTATGCGTTCAATTGAGAACCCTTTAGGCTTCTCACCCATGTCATGAGCAAAATTCACGGGGTTGCTCCATTCATCGCAGACTGTTATACCCCGCCCGCCATAGTGGGGAAAGTCCTTGCAAGCAGGATTTCGACAGCGATCAAGCATAGATGTCCAAGACGAATATCCTGAATAAGCTGTGATTGGCTTGCCATTATGCAGTTTTGTTATTTTTTTCTTATGATAACAGCCGCAAGAAACAACAGCGCCACTACGGAGTGACCCCATGGAAATGCTCTTAACAACACCACATTCACAAGAGCACAAAAAGTATCTGAGACCTTTTGTTTTTATATGGCTAGGGGCTTTGGTTTCTTTAATAATTGTAAGATAGCCGTACTTTTCACCCGGAAAAATAGTAATGCGTGACATATAAACCTCGTAGCAGGTTGCGTAGATGATGGTGCGCGGCAGGAGTGTCTACGTTCACTCTCTTCGACTGGCCAGTCTAGCCGCGCTGACAGATTATAATTACCTGCTCAGTAAAGTGGTAGCAGGAAATCCACCGTAGTCGAGGATGGCCGCGTTCGGCTCCGCCAGGCCAGCGCCGAACCGTTTACGGCAATCACTGAGGCAGCCCCCACACGCATCCAGCGCCGGATCAGCCACCGCGTTACCCTTAGCATCGAAATACGCAGTACCGTTGTAGGTGCATCCATCGCCGCTCCGGTACTGCCCGCGTAGCGCCCATTCGCAGAGCGAGGTGATTTGTCTGGTTGGGATAACAAGCCCCTGCAAGTCAGCGGGGCTACTGAGTGACCATGAAACCACTTCGTCGTCTTCGGAGGTTTTCGTGTCAAGCCAGAAAGTCTGAAGTGTGAACATTGACGAATCGGCGGTCGGGTTCACCCTACCAGGGTAATTCACGGCATCGAGATAAACCGCATAGGTATCGATAATGCTCACCCTGGCGTTAACCATGTCCTTAAATTGCAGGCACAGCGCAGTGATATGGCCGTCAAGGTTTGAGACACTGAGAGTGGGCTCCGCCGCCTGGTCTGTTGAAAGCTCCAGGCCTGCTACCTGAAACGGCCAAAAATCGTAGGTATTGCCACCGAATACGATTGGCTTTGGTCCAAGCTTTTCTTCTTCACCATTGGCAGCGTCGATCTCTTCCGGTGTATGGGGGAAAGGTGCGTAGTGGAAACGGTGAATTCCGCCACTGAACTCTGAGGCGTCAACTTCAACCAGGCGTACTCTGCCACCCGGTGCCAGCATCGCCGCCTGATCGACTAATGCCATTATGCATACACTCCGTAAGCCCGTTTGATGGTGAACGTCAACTCAGCAACTTTGCTGCTGATCTGCGTTTTACGAATCGAATCGGCTACGACGCGGTAAAGCCCCTTCTCTTCGCCTGGCGGCGTAATGATGAAAGCTTTCACGGTATGAGCGAGGAGAAAATCACGAATCCTGTCCACTTCCGACTCGTTGCCCGTGTGCTTCATAGGGATCTGAATAGCCGTGGAGTTAATCCCGTTATCGGCCACCTGCTCATAGCCATCACCGAACTGCGCCGCGCGTACTGCCTGACTATATTCAATCGCACCAGCACCTAGCTGCGAGCGCCAGCTGTATGTTTCAACTGCCATATTTACTCCATAAAAAACCCGCCGAAGCGGGTTTGTATTTGACTGCGTTTAGAATAACTTCCGAAGATCGACGCCGTACACTGCAAGCCATGCCGCGCGAGGCCAGGACTTGACGCTACCGAAGCGCGGGTCATCTACGTCGTGAGGGGTTGCATCATTCTCCCGGCACCATTTACGAAGCGGCTGCCATTTAAATTTCTGACCGAGTTTTTTCTCTACCGGGATAATGGCAGCAAAGTTCTTACCTTCCCCTACCCGTTCAGCCAGTTTGTTTTTGGCTCTCACAGCTGCTGAAGCAGTAGCCATCGCGGTAACTTCTCGTTTTTCAGAGATCCAAAGTTTTTCTTTTACCGCCCGGTCACGCTGCTCTGTGATGATGCGATTTTCCTTTACCTTTGACAGCAGATCTTCCAGTGCTGCTTCATAGGTAAGTGGGATGCCAGCAGAGGCAGCGGGACGAAAATACGAGTCCTCAAGACATTCGAAGAAAGACCAAGCCTCGTCAGTGTCGACAATCTTAGACATGCGGGCAGCGCCCTTCTCTGTCCAGAGAGTGAGTATTCTTGCGCGTTTACCAACTAACTCGCTTGAAGATAGTCTGTTCTTAAGCTCCTTTAAATCGGCTCCCTTAAGGGTAAAGAAGTGGACCCCCTCAATAAAACGAGATTCATTTCGAATGTGGTTTTGTTGGATACGGATAGTATCAGTGCCATAACCTGAAGCCAGAGTTTCAGTAGTAACAACACGTAACCCCTTCCATTTAATTACCGGCAGCGGCTGGGGATCGACAATTCGCTCTTGAACTGCTAAATTTAATGACGTCATTAGTTGGATCCTTCTGACAAGTTTCAATGGAAGCCGGCAGCTCGTAACTGTCGGCTTTTCTATTTGCATCACTGCAAAATTCCTTTCCCGTATGAGAAGACGTTTTTCCAGTCACTATCTCCCCATGGTTGTTCTTTGATGTGATCTGTTTCGCGCTTAAGAATGGCGCGAGCCTTATTGATCCCCCGGTTGTAATTTGTGCCAATAGAGCTAAATCGAGGAACCAGTCGATGCTCGGCAACTAACAGTAGAGGATGTACTTCGCGGCAAGCCTCATACATCACCGCAGCTGAACGCCAAAGATATGCGAGGGTGCATAATTCATCGTCCGTAAACTGCTTAGCGATTGGCGAGCGCTGAATTTCTCTGTCAAGAATGTCCAGAACCCAGCGGCGGAATTCTTTGGCCTTCGGGGTGGTAGCGAACATCGCGACAAGATGAGCGCCACGAAGCGAAAAAACGCGAACCGGAATATCAACAGCACCAGTCTTTCTAACGACACTCATTTTGAGGGTCGTTGACATATGTTCCGTAAATTCATCGTGATACCTACTGAATATTTGGGTAACGGCATCTGACTTTTTGTAACCGAGCGCCGCTGCTAACTCAGATGAAGTGAGCCATGTTTCACCAGCGTGTGATACCGGGTGAAACTCTGTCTGCTGGAAAGTTAATTCATTGTTCTGTACACTGTTCATGTCATCATTCCTACGGTGGTATGTTGGCAAAGAAGCCCGGTTCGTGTCCCCACACTGCCGGGTTTCGTCTTTTTTACTGACCATTAGCGCGATCCTCACGCAGGCTTTTAGCCAAGCGCTGCACAATTGCAGAGTTAATAGAAATTCCATCCATTTCCGCCATGCGGCGAATCTCTTCCTTCATGTTTTCAGGTAAACGCAATTGAAAGCTGGAACTTTTTCTCTCTGTATATAACGTATCCATATCAATTCCCATTAGTCATGTCACGGTGACATGATATCACTGTGACTCAATTTACGGATGATGTCAATGTGATAGCATCTGGAAAACTTTGAGGTGCTTATGACAGAAAAACAGGTCCGTGATTACGACAAATTTATGCTCCGATTCCCGGATGGGATGCGTGATGCCATTGCAGAGCGTGCTAAAGCTAACGGCAGGTCGATGAACTCAGAAATAGTTCAAATACTGCAAGATGCCCTCGATGGCGGGTTTAGTCTTCAAATGGATACCGAGTTTGGAAAGGTTTACAACGAACTGATTACAAGCGAAGTTAAGACCATGCATGACTTTGATAAAAACAACCAACGAATTGATTGGTTAATTGAGCAACTCGTATGGAAAATTGATAGTGATGGCGCAAAGTTACGTGAATTAATGAATCTAAAAAAAATATCGACAAGCCAGGTAGCACAACAAGTGGTACAGAAAGCTGATTATCCTTCGCCAGTAACCATGAATGATAAAAAAGATAAAAAAAAATAAAATTATGATACAAACTTTTATCATGCGATAAATTAAACCCACCTGAATGGGCTATATGTCTGCTATGGATGTAAAAAGCCCCTCCAAGGAGGGGCTGATTTTTAACTCGCGCGAATAATATCGGTGTAATAATTCAAAAACTCACCCTTCATCTGGGGAGGCAGCCCTTTCGCAATTGACTGAATCTGGTTGTCATGCTTTTTGATTAGCCCATCCCCCTCAAGCCCATTGGCGGAAGACAAAATTTCGCAAGCTAAATCAGCTACGGCTCCACGATTTAATTCAGGCACACCATCCTCGACAGTATAATAACGGGAGGCTATCAAAAATTCTGATGGTAACGATTTTGTTTTGTGCAAATCGCTACCACAGTGTTTGCATTTTATAGCCTCTTTCTTTACAAGCTCGGCACAGTATGGGCATCTCCTCATGTCATTTTCGGAGATCTGCCTTTCCTCAATATCCCGCGCGTCACCGCTTATTAAAAGAACGTGTATGATGGCAACTATAAATAACAAGCAGCCATACAGCCACCAAGCGCCGAATGAACGCCCCTTACTCTTAGCAATGGCGGCAGGTATCAGCCCCAAAAATGCCGCTAGAATGAAAAGCTCCACTATCACCCCCTCAATTATTATGGTGTTAGCATAATAATTGAGGGATGTGAGAATGTAACGCAACTCGATGATATTACTTTTTCACAAAGCGGCCACCAATCGCTCCATCATCTCTGATTGCTCTGACGATGCCTTCTTGAACATATTGCTTCATACGCTCAGCCAGTGCGCGAGCAGCCGCGTCACCACCCCCGCTGGTATTTGCAGTCGCATTACCTTTGTTATCGACATAAATATCAACGTTGATTTGATGTCCGGAACCACCACCGCCCTGTGCCCTGACCCCAAGACGTCCAGCAGAGTCACGCGTAAGGGGCATAATCGCCTCAGCGCCAGCCTCAGCAAAAACACCGCCTTTAGCAAACTTCGACGCGCCCTGGAAGGAGAAGTATTGCGGGGAATCATAGACACCGTTCACATATTTACTGAGACCTGGAGAGTCATAGACTCCGCCTTTAGCATTACGGATGGGACCTTGAAAATCGGGACTGCCGATACCACCGCCTTGAGGGTTAGTTTTTGCCGAACCACTTATCCACCCCATCGCTGCCTGAATCGCATAAGCCACAAGTAGCTGATTAACTACCTGGGCAATCATTTTGAGCATTGATGTGGTAAACGATTTAAAACTGGCTGTACCGGTTGTCACCAGGTCTGTCAGCATATCGGAAATGCCACCAAACGCTGAACCAGCCGCATTGCGCATTGCCTCATATGTGTTTGTGGCCGTATCCACATAATCAGCCCATCCGCGTTTTGCACCAGCCTGCCAGTCACTTCGGAGTTCGTCCTCTTTGCGGTATGTTTCCTCCTGCTCTGCGAGAACCTTTTTCTGGGCGTCAGGGTTAAAGGCATAGGATTCAGTCAACCGCTGGCGCGTCGCCTCTCTTTCTGCCTCCCGGGCGGACAATCCTTTAGCTGCCGCAGCAATTTCCGCTTGCTTAGCTGCCTGCTGCTGAGCAAATTTTGTTGCCTGATCGTCGAGTGTATTCAGCTTTTGCTGCCGAGCGGCCTGATCGCCTAACTCAGCATTAATGCGGGCCTGCGTGCGCAGCTTTTCCTGATTAGCCAGTAATGACTTTTCATCCAGAGTAAGGGCGCGCCCCTTAGGGTCATTCTGGATTTGTGTGAGGATGGTTATTTTGGATTCCAGCTCCCACTGTTGCTTACGCTGCTGGCTAATCACATCGTTGATATCACGATGTTCCTGGAGCGTTTTTAGCTGCGCTTGCAGAGCTAAAGTCTCAGCATTGTAAGTGTCGGTTGAGCGATCACCAGCAGACACCTTAACAGCTGGAGTTTTGGGTGTTTTATCCGGATGAAACTGCTTGTTAATCGCGTCGACAGCCTGCTGGCGTTGCGCCGCACTCCAGTCGCCGGGCGAGGCCGCGACATTTTTCCAAAGTTCAGACAGGGCCTTGCTTCGCTTTTCCTGCCAGGTCGCAGATTGTTCAAGGATGCGATTGCGATAAATCAGCGCATTTGTACGCTTATTATCAGCATCGGCTGCCTGCTTTTCAGACTCATTAATTTCCTTTTGAGTGGAGACTTCTTTTTGCTTTAAGCTGATCTGTTCCTTCAGCGTTGCGATGGCCGCCAGTTGAGCCTTGCGTCGTGAGTCATACTCCTGGTCGCTACTGCTCGTATCGTAGCTGTAGCCATAACCCATTCGCTGCCGCTCAGGTAAAAGCGCTTTCTCTTTGGTCGCCAAATCAGCCTGCATGCGCTTGAGCATGTCGTCTGGTGCTTCTGGCCTGCCAATGTTCAGCAGTTCATCCCACATGCCTTTAAGCGAACTTCTGACGCTATTGGCTGCACGCTCGACCAGTCCAAGATTATTGATTATCTGCTGACTGCGGCTCTGCTCTGCCTGGCTATATGCTTTGGCTGCGGCCTCTGCTGCACCTTCTTTATCCCCGCGACGCTCGAGCGAAGCAATGTAATCGTACTGCGCGGAAGTGAGGTAATGCAGCGTGGAGTTAAGATCCTCCGATGCCTTTGTGGGATTGGCATAAAGCTTCTGGAAGTTCTTAATCGTGGCATCGACCGATTGCCCGGTAGCCTCCTCCATCGCCATCGCAGCGCGAGTAACCGATTCAAGCTGACTGGTTTTAAACGTGCCTGCGCCAACGACCTGTGCAAGGGTTCGCGCCGCATCTCCTACCTCTCCGGAAGCACCGCCAATCTTTTGCGCCATTTCCGACAACTGACCTGCATACTGCGCCGAGTAGTTCCCCGTGAGAATGAGCTGACGATTAAACTCAGTAGCTTCCTGCGAACCTTTGTACCAGGCTGTTGCAAGCACGCCCACACCAATGGTCAGAGCTGCAATGCCAAGCGTAACCGGGTTGAGGAACCCCGCCACAGCGCCCACTTTACTGATGTTTTCCGATGCTTCAGCAACCCCATTAATGCTTTCAGTTACATCATCTAGGCTGGCTGACGATTCATCCGCACCTTTCTTAACATCACCATCAAACCCAAACAATGCGTCCCGCAAAGCCTGGAGCATTGGGCCTAATCCACCAAAAGAATCCTTAATTTGCCCGCCTTGCTGGAGCAAGATCAGGAAAGGGGATTGGCCTCCAGCCAGCTGTGTCGCGATATCGGTGAACTGCGCCGGCAGAGTGCGCAGCGCGGCGCTGTACTGTCCCACGGAAATACCTGCACGGCGTGCGGCGGCTTCCTGTCGGGATAGCGCATCAGGCAGCACGTCAGCGACACCAGAGAGGCGCTCACGCGTCTGGTTGAGGATGGTGTTGAAATGTTCGAACTGGGTGCCGTTAATGCGCCCTGCTTCGAAATGGGCTACCAGCTGTGCGTGCTGTTCATCCAGTGAGTTGAACGCACGGATTGTCGGGTCGATGGATCCAAGAAGGTTCTTTAACGCTGTGGACTGCTTCTCTGCCGCCTGAGTAGCGGCTAATTCGGCCTGAGCACGCGCCGCGGCTTCTCCGGTGTCGGTCAGCTTAAGGCGGGTGTCATCCAGGATTTTGTTGTAAGCCTGGAAGGTATCGGTATCCAGGAAACCTTTGGCCTGGAATTTCCGCAGCGATTCTTGCTGCTCATCCAGGCGGTTTAAGGCCTTGGTAACCGGGTCGATATTCTCCAGCAGCCCTTTGAGCGCGTTCTGCTGCTCCTTGAGTCCTTCGCTGCCTTGCTTCGCAGATTCTGCGCCAGCGCGAAACACGCTATTCAGATCATCTGCTTTATCTACGGCACCGGCCGCCGCCTGGCCGAGTTTATCCAGTTCGTTGCTGGCTGTTTTCAGGTCAGAAACATCGGCCCGCAAAGTAATCGAGGCGATCTGGTCTGTCATTATTTCGTCTCCTTATGCATTACCTTGAGAGCTTCGCTTTCCATAATTTGAAGGTCAGCCATGCAGGCCGCCGCATCCTCAACCCCGTGTAACTCGAACATCCAGGGGAGAACGTTGTAATCAAGGCCGGTCGCCCCGCTCGCGCCGACTCGCCACTGGGTCGCCATGGAAGAGAAGATGGTGAAAGACTTCCACACAGAGGGCAGGATCCCCACCTCTTCCTCCACGTCCTCAGGCGTCAAACCAAAAGCGCTCAGCTCCGCGAGAGTCGGCCCCGGCGTGTACAACGCTGCGGCGACCTGCCTCAGTTTTTTTCGCGGATACCCATCAGCTCTTTGGTGTAGGCCAGACCGATGCTGTCGAACGCGCGTGGATAGTTTCGCAGAAGGACAATAACGTTTTCGCGGTTGAAATCATCGGGAAGCGCCCACCCCTCGACAATTTCCATGAGGTAGTCGGCCTGCGGCTCGATAGCATCCTTTTTACCTTCGGCGGCCTTTTGCAGCTTCTCATCCATGGAGCGCAGCTCTTCCAGCGTCTTATGGCGGAAAGTGAACGTCAGCTTGCCGTCTTCGGCGCCAGCGCGCGGGATGCTGGCGGTCACGGAAAACGTAGGGTTGGGGATCAGTGAAAATTTAGACATTTCGTTTCCTTAGAAAAGAAAAACCCGCCGTAGCTGGTCTTTAATATGTGGTGGAAGGCATTTATCAGCGATGCAACATATTGTGAATAGCACCACCAGGTCTGAGTGCATTAGCAATGGCATCATTCACCACTTGGTTAATGCTTTCCGTAATAGCAGCCTGAGTAGATGCCAGTTGCGCCATCTCCGCGTATTGCCTGGCAAGTGATGCTTTCGCCGCTTCAATAGTGGCGTTAGCCACCTGCTTGACTTGCTCCCTGTGGGTGGGCTCACTGCTTTCACTAACTCCATCTGTCACTTTGAAACGGTCAGCCCTGAACTCCACCGACTGCTGCTCGTCGCCAGTTGGTTTCTCAACGAACTGACCGCTTTCACGAACGGCTGCAATAACAGCTTCTCGCATCTCATCAGAGAGCTTGATCGAATGTGATAACGGATTGATACCGACATTGAAACCCTCTAAATGAGTGTTGTTCAACGCTCTAATTCTTTCGCATGCAGCCTCTGATAGTGGTTCCATCAAGCATTGGTCGCTGGCGGCAGTTAAGTGGATATTGCCTTGTAGAGTGGTGTTATTAATGAACGTCTCCCCCGCTCCAATCTGAAAATCCGCTTTCTTGCCGAAGCGACTTTCCACCAGGTAACTGATTGCGAACTCTTGCCCTGCAGGTGTGAGAAAGTTGAAATAATGCTCACCAGCGAACGGCGTTACCGTATCTTGCGTCACCACATAACCCAGTTCACGCAATTCGGCAGCGCCAGACTTTGATGGCAAATCGCCATCCACCAGCGCGCCACGGAAGAAAAGCGCATGCAGGACATAGCCAGCAGCGCCGGAAAGCTCTTTGCTCATGGTTGTTTCCTTTTAGATGTGAGCCTGTCGCACGGGAAGACCGCCCGATAAAGCGGAATGCCCCAGGCTCACGACTGAAAGTTATCGTTAGGCTGCGCGTGCGATGCGCATAAAAAAGCCCGGCGTACCGGGCCTGATTGGTTAGCTGATCGTGACAGTACACGCAGCCGAGGTGATGGTTTTGCCCGCGGCGTCGGTGACTTCACAGGTGTAAACGCCAGCATCACCGGATGCCACAGACGAAATGTTGAACGTCGATGCGGTTTTGCCCGGAATAGCGGTGCTGCCTTTTTTCCAAACGTAGGTGTAAGGTGCTGAGCCGCCCTTCATTACCACCGCCAGATCCAGCGCTGCACCTGTGGCAACCGACTTGGTTGACGGCAGGTCGGTCAGGAACGCCAGCGGCGTCACGGATGAATCGGCGATCGGGTAAATTTGCATGTCCGATTCGAAGTTCATACGCGCTTCGTTGCTCTCAACGGCGTTAATTTCGGTACGCGGCACGCGCTGGAAGGAAACCTTGGCAGAGTAATAACGATCCGCCTTGCCGCGTGGGTTATGGAACCAGACCGCGGTGGTATCGCTGGAGTCATCCAGGTAAATGAGGCGTTTGTAGATCGCCAGTTGAGGGTCATGCGCAAAGGTGTAAACCTGAACCACCGCGTTTTTAAACGTTGGGATGGTTCGCGCTTTGTCATCTTCCAGGAACTGCACGCTGATGGTCTGCTGGTCACCACCTTCAGTTGATAGTGTCATCACCTGCGGCATCGTGATCCACGTGTCGATTTTACGCAGCGTGCCCGCGCCAGTGCCTGCCGGGAATTTGGTGGTGTCAGAGGTATCGAACGAATCCAGCACGATTTTGGTACCGGCTACGGATTTAACGCGCAGCACCATATTATCGAGTTTTAGCCAGCCGGAGCTCACCTGCACTACGTCGCCCGCCAGGATGCCAGCGGCAGATGCAACAGTCAGTTCGCATTCAGTAGCGTTAGAGGCAGCGGTAAAGGTGATGGGGGCCTGATAGGCCTTGGCCACGTTCACACGCGAGCCGTTAGGGATTGCGAATGCCATAGCACTCTCCTGAATTTAGGTAATAAAAAACCCGCCAGACGGCGGGTCAGTAATCAGCGCGGTACTGCATGCTGACGGGAGTTGTGAAAGTGATGGAGCCGCTAGAACCGTTATGGCTCGCCGTTCGGTCCTGAATCGGCTGGCGCACCTGCGGCGGTCCGTTTATGTAAACCGTCAGGTCACCTTCCACCAGCGGCAGTCCTTCCGGAAAGGCGTCAGCGACAGACTTAGCCAACCCTCTGGCCTGATTCACGCCACTACCAGCAGGAGCGATGATGTTGAGCTGAAGAATGCCCTGGTACGTACGCAACTGGCCTTCCAGATCCTGCCCCACAGTTTGCGCCGGCAGAACGTAAACACGCCCGTAAGGCGCATTATCGGGGGGAGTGAACGCGATGTTCGGCCAGGCCACTGGCAGCCCGAGCGAGGAGCAGATAACCGCGACGCGACCTTCCAGCAGGTCAGCGATACGCATTGACTGGTCACCGGCCATTGCGCACCTCGCTCATTGCTTCGCGGAACATCTGCGCGGCGTCCAGCGCAGTGATGCCGACCATGCCGCCGGGTGCCTGACCTGAATGCCCGTTCTCCAGCGCTACCGCATAAGGCATGTTATTGGTGAAGTAAATCGAGCTGACCTGGCCCACTCTGAATACCTCAAGCACCGCCATGCCACGGGAATTTGAGCCCTGGCCGGAAGCATCTGGTGTATCGTTTGACTGAGTCGGCTGGCTGTCGAAACCCACATACCAGTTGTTTTTGAACCGCCCGCCGACATAGCCGTCTGGCTTTTTGATGTCCATCGAGTCGTTTACGCGCAGGCCGCGTCTAAGCCGTCCTGATTTGGTCAGGTTGGCCGGATCATCACGCAGGGCTGCGTTATGTTCCCGCACCGCAGTGTTGTACGCCGTCGCAGTCTGGTTGACTTGCCAGATCTCAGGCTGCCCGACGGGCGACATATCCACCAGCCTCCCGAGTATTTTAATGCCCGTCCGGCGCACCGCCTCGTCAATATCCTGCTTTGAGCCATCAACGAACAGCTGAATAGCAGCCAGAAACGGCTGATTAACAGTTTCGGCCATCGTTACGCCCTCAGTTGGATGTTGTAGGAAATCAGCACATCTGCGGGCTTAACCGGATTCGGCTGCACCACACGCCACTTTTTGCCGTCTATTTCAATGCGGTCATCAATGCGCACTTCCGTTTCGAATGTGGCCGCCAGCTTCTTATCGCCGGTGGCGATCATGGAGCCGTCGATTTCTCGGGAGGAGTATTCGGTGATAACTCCGGTGACGGTCGCGGTAATTGCCGGGGTGGTGACCTCTTTCCCGAACTGATCGCGGGTGGTAGTACCTCCGCGAGTCAGTTGGTAGGCTTTGCCGTTCTCCGTCAGCAGCCGCGTTGCCGTGGCGCGCATGCGGCGATAGTCGATTGGCATATCACCCCCTTTCGATACGGATCTGATTGCCGCCCACCACCAGCCCGCGCAGCGAGGAATAGAACCAGGGGAATGATGGAGTGGCCTTATTCGTTCCCGGCTCGTACTGCACAGAGACGGCCCCCTGTACGCTCTCAGCTATGACCGCGCCGCCACCGGAGACCGACGGCGTGAGATCAATCTCCTGCGACTCGATAGCCAGGCGGCATTGGGCATCAATCAGGCGCTGTGGAATAGCATCATCCGGCAGGTCCACGCCATCGAAGCGTACGCCGGAGCGCGGCCATGACAGCGGCTGCGACGTGCTGGAGCGCTGACCTCGCCATTGTTGCCCTTCCAGATAGTCCATCGCCTGCATCAATAACATGCCGCACTCGCCGTCATCGGCAGGAACGGTATACCCGCGCCCCGCCGCGAACGCACGCAGGTCAGCAACGCTGGCGTAACTGTTGAAGCTAGGAACATGAGGATCCGCATTAATCATCTCAGCTCTCCGCTCAGGCTTCGGAAAGCTTCTGCTTCAGCAGGTAGCCTTCCAGCATCCAGATTTTGTTGACCGCATTTTCGCGGGCAATCTTGCGGCCGATTTCAGCGTCGAAATTATCCGGGCTGGCGCAAGCACTTTCACCAGTAACAGAGAAGCCGTTTTTGAGATGCAGAACACAGAAGGTCAACGTTTTAAGACTGTCGTGGTAGCCGGTAAGGCGCGTCAGTTCGTCTTGTTGGCGGATGTTATGCAACACACCATCCTCTGCAGTGAAGTAATATTCACCATCGATAACGCTTTCGATGTGCTGATGGGTTACACGCGGCGCGGTCAGCCCTTTGGCCTGAATTTCCTGCTCGATGTCTTTGTCGCTCACGATTACTCCTCCAGACGCCAGTCCAGCGCCAGCCAGTTATCCACTTCGTCAGGGTGAACCTCAGCGCTCAGCGGGCCGTCGGGGAACTCCGTGGTATCTCGCACCATAGCCACCAGCTCAATACCTGTTTGTTCAGCGCCGTTCTGCGCGGCAAGCTTTTCCGCTTCACGCTGAGCGCGCTGCTCTTTGGTTAATCCGGCCATTGGGCCTCCTGAAAAACAAAGGGGCCGAAGCCCCTGGGTTAACCCATGATGATGGCGGAATGACGTGGCGCCACAGCAGCCACACCCCACGCCAGACCCACTTCATAACGCACCTGACGGTACTGGCGGTACAGCGCCACCTGGAAGGTGATGCCAGATACCGGGTCGGTCACATTCATGACGTCATCAGCAGTATCGCCACCTTCAGGCATCGCCGGGGTACGACTGGCCAGCAGGAATGCCCCGCGGTCAAACGCCATGTTCGGAACGAATTCGCTCAACACGGTGACATCAGCCTGATCTGCCAGATCCTGACGGAGGCCCGGCGCGCTAATAGTGATAGTGGAAGACGTAGCCGCAACGACCAGATACTGATTGTCATCACCGGCAAACTTCACCGCAGTCCCTGCAGCAATACCTCCGGTGCCGGCAGAGATAGCGATGATGATATCGCCCTCTTTCTTTGCGCCATTGACCTTATAGCCAGCAGCAGCGCTTTTCGCGGTACGCTTGATGCTGAAGGATTCGTGGAGGTTGAAGCCCATGATGCGACCGATAACACCTTCACGCAGCAGCTGGTCGGTTCCCGCTTCGTTCGCTTTGAAGAGGACAGCCTGCTTACCACGGATGGATGCCATCGCTTCGCCACCCAGCACCATACGCAAATCGGTAGTCGGCGCACCGTTATCGGTCAGGATTTGACGCGCCAACGCAGCATCAGTCAGATCGTCTTTGATGCTGAACGGGGTATTCTTCGGCGCGCCAACAGCTCTGGAGGAGTTGAGGTACAGCGCAGCGAGGTCTGCATCAACTTCGTTCGCCAGCGCACGGAAAGCCTGCTTGAACTGGTCAGCCAGGATAGTGTTGTAGGTACCAGCCGGGCCCAGAGCCAATTGCTCTTCACCATTCCATTTCACCGGGGCCATTTTGGATTTGGTGATTTTGACATCCACACCACCGATGGTCTGGTCGCCAGAATTAGGCGCTGAAGGACCAGGGACAATATCTTCAGTGGTGGCTGCAGGTGCGACTGGCGCACGTACGGTCTGGTCTTTTGCAGCAGCATCTGCTTTCGCGTCACGCGCCACCGCAGGAATAAAACCAGTTTGCTCGCGGGACACTACGTCCAGCGCGGTATAGATGGTCGGGATTAAATTTGTGAGAGTATTCACTAGATTGTCCTTATGATTCAATGGATTGATATTTGCTCTATCCAGAGCTTGCGCCGCACCTCTTCCAAGGATAAGCTAGGTATTACATCTGTTATAAATGGTAATCAAAATTGAAAAAATGTCTGATTGATGGCTGTGATCGCGATGCTGATTCAAAGGCGCATGGTAAAAAAGGATATTGCTCGGCCCATTACCAGCGCATCCGAATTTATGGTGATGCGATGACGTACAAAAAGATCGCAAAACCTTTTGAATTTAAAAAATGTTTGGTTGAGGACTGCGAAAGAAGCGCGAACCGTACTAATGGCGGTAAACGTGGATATTGCTCAATGCACTATCTGCGAGTTAAACGATCTGGAGACCCTTTGGTTGTTAAACAGACTCCATCACCTGCAAAAGACTTTATTGAAACGCATAAAGATTATGATTCTGATGAATGTTTAATCTGGCCTTTCCACCGAGATAAAAAAGACGGCTACGGGCGCATTCATGAATCAGGAACTGAGCGGCTAATAACCGCCTCAAGGGCAATGTGTATCGCTGCCCATGGTGAGCCACCAACCCAACGCCATGAATCTGCTCACAGTTGTGGTAAAGGACATGAAGGATGTGTTAATCCACGACACCTTTACTGGGCAACCCCAGAGGAAAATCAGGGCGACAGAGTCCTGCACGGCACATCAAATAGAGGCGAGGCTCAATGGAATCACAAGCTAACTGTTGAGCAAGTGCGGGAGATCAGGAAACTTATAGACTCCCACACATTGCGAGAATTAGCTGATATGTACTCAGTATCAACCAGAGCTATTCACAGCATAAAAACCAGAAAAACATGGGCGTGGCTCGATTAATCGACGATGCTGACGCCGTCTTTCAGCGCTGCTTGCTTGCCAGCGTTATCCAGGGAATCAAACGCACCGCGTTTCATGGTTTTCTGCCCGGTCTGGTGCTGCGACTGGTGAGAACCGCCGCCGCTGTTACCGGACGCTTTGAGGATGTAATCTTTCTGCGGATGCGACTCGATCAGTGACTCCAGCGCTTCTTCGAAGCTAGCCAGCTCGCCAGGCTTGGTGCGAGAGAACACCTTATTGCCCTGACCGTCGAAGGCCACGACCTTGCCGTCTTCGATTTTGAAGTTCTGCCCGAAGTACGAACGCACGAACTCAGCCGGGATCGCCATCTTCTCGGAGATGAATTTGGAGCCACCAAAGCGGCCGCCGATCATCTCGTCGTAGAGTTGAGTTTCCAGTTGCTGGGTCTTGCTGTTCGCCTCTTCGAGTTGCTGTTGGAATACCTTGGTAATCTCCGCCTTTACCTGGTCAACGGCACCAGCATCGATCAGTTTTTTCTGGTCGATTTTGGTCATCATTTCCAGGGCTTCGAGCGCCTTGGCCGGGTCGGTGATGCCAGAGAATTTCGCGAGATTGGCTTCCGCCGCTTCCTTAGCTTCACGGTGAGTTTTCGCCTCACCATTCAGGGAGGTGATTTTGGTCATCGCTGCGACCGCATCGAACGGGATTTCTTTGCCATCATCATGGATGTACACAGGCATACCGTTTTCAACGACCACATTTCCGTTAGCATCAAGTTTCAGTTTCATTGTTTTTGCTCCAGCCTTCCGGCCATACGTAATGGGTCATCCGACCCGGTCACCGCGTCGCATCCGCTCAGCGGCAGGCATAAAAAAGGCCGCTCGGAGGCGACCTGCTAAAACGATAAGTAACTGGTTTAGATAATCTGCCAGTCATCAGCTAAGACGTCGGTTTGGCTTGGTGCCCAAGGCACGCGAGCGCCATTTGGGTATGGCATAGCACCATTGCATGGCACCGGATAAATTAAACGAATGTACGGCAGGTCCACAGATGGCGACTGCTGGACCAGCTCAAGCCACAGGCCCTTGCCGTTCCAGCCTGCCCGGGTGACACGCTTTCCTGATTTCAGAGCCTCGACAGCCAATCCGAAGCTAAGGCCCGATACTGGTCGGTAGGCTTTGTCGAACACCTCTTTTGGACTCCAGCTCACATACCCATTAAAGCGCTCGGTATTTGGCTTTCCGCCATCCAGATACTCGACGAGATAGCCTTCATCGCTGCCATTTTCATCACCTGGCAACTGCCAGCCGCGAAAATCGTTATAAGCCTGACGGTTCATCGGGTAAGCATTGATAATCTTCACGCCAATATGTTGAGTCATTGGTTTTTACCTTTATCAGTTATTCGAACGCCGACGCATCCACGCGGCGCAGTTCGTCCAGAGTCATGAACTCACCTTTATCGGTGAACATTTCCGGCACCGTTATTTTGCCGTCACGTAGCATCATGGCGCGGGTAACACCCAGCACCTGCTCCTGTCGCGCGTATGACTGCCGCGTAAGCCAGTCGGCATAACTGGTATGCGCTGGGATTTGGCCGTCCATGCTCGCCCTAGTTGCGATGCTCAGCTCGCCAGAGGCTATCTGCATCTCTTCCCACGACTTCGTGAGCAGGATTTCGCAGGACCTGCATAGAAAATGGATTTTTCCCGGCCCGCGTAGGTAGGGAATTTCATGCCCCAGCGGTTTGCCGTCCAGAGAGTAAAGCTTGCGGTCGCGGATAATGCACCACTGGCTGGTATGAGTGTCCAGCGTTGAGGACCACTGTTTGGCCTTTACGATATCGCTGTTGCCCTGTGCGAACTCCTGACGCGCAGTAGCGGCCATGTGATTTACAGCCGTGCGGGTCACCACCGCCAGGTCGCGCCTGGAGGCGTTGATCACCCCATCTTCACGATTGAGTTTCGGCGTTCCGGCAACGCGTTTAACGATCTGATCTACCGTTTCACCCTGAAGGAAACCGGTGCGCACAGCGTTGGTGATTTTATCCAGCCGATCCGTTTCAAGCTTCTGGCCCCACTCTTTCAGCAATCTCCCCTGAAAAGGTTGCGCCACCGCAGAGGCGTAGACCTGCTCTGGAGCAATGCTTTGCAGCGGGACGTGCTTAAGCACCTGGCCGGGAATGAGGCTGCTGAACAGGTCAAACTGATACCCGGTCTCATAATCAGCGTAGCGCGTAAGTTCACGCGCCAGCGCATCAATTACCGGCTCATAGGCCTGTTGGTTCAGTTCACGCACACCAGCCAGCAGCGAAGTCAGGCGGCGAGCGCTGTAGGTGTCGGCACGCTTGCCGTCCAGCAGCACCAGCAGTTTTGCAGCAAGGTCAGCATCCAGCCTGTTCAGCAACGACACCATGCGCCGGGCGACGCCAGTACCGTAGCGGTTCACATAAAGCCCGTGCGCTATGGTTTCGTCCTGAAGCCTGTCATTGACGGAACGGGCCATATCACACCTCGTCCGGCGGCAGCTCTGTCAGCGAGGCCGATTCAGCCAGCAACTCGTTCAATACCTTGTCGGGGTCTGCATCGGCATCAATCAGACTGAGCTTTTGCAGCGCCTTAATGGCATCGATACGGCGGAGGTCGCCACCCTGGCGAAGTGACTGAATAGCCAGCGCCGCAGGCGGGTTAAACTCTTTCGACTCGACATCCAGCTCGGTGCGGACATCTACGTTGCCGCCTTCCTTCTCGCCGATGTACTCAGCCATGATTTGCAGGATGTTGTCGATCGCATCTTCAAGGCTGGTAGCCATGGTGTAGAGCGGTGACTGCTCCTGCATTTTCTCTTCGGAGGTCTGGTCTACCGATTTGGTAGAAGTGTTTTCCGTACGCAGCAACTTCGCGCCAGCCTGGCGCATCTGCTCCACAAGTTCTGCCAGCGACTCTTTACCAGCACCGATGGAGGAGCCTGTATGCTCGACGTATTCCAGACCCTGCTTTTGCCGATCAGTGAACGACGTAGCTGAAGACGAGCCAATTATCAGCTCTTGCCCCTCTTCCAAACCGAACACCGTGAGCAACGGCACCCTGGCGACGTGCAGAATGTTGTCCTGCTCGCTCTGGCTCTGCCAATGCTTGATGTTCAGCAGGGCCATGTTGAGCAGTGGCGGTGATCCGCACATAAACCCGGTGCGCTTGGTGTAGAGCGTGACCAGAGTGATATCCTGGCGGGATGTCTGCCACTCCTCGAATAGCGCCCAGTTCGCGGCACCGTCAGCATCTTTGGCCTTGCGGTAAATTTCCACCTTTCCAGGTGTCAGGTACCGTATTTGCTCGACCTTGGTCTGACCGAAGTCGTCGCCGTCTTCGACCACAACCTCTTTGATACGCAGCGCAGTCAGCACCACTTTGCCGTCCACCATTTTCGACTTCCAGCCAATTACCTGGCGTGGATTGAGCATGGTGACATAGGGGCGCGCGCCGGTAGCTTTCTCTTCAGCTTTGGTTTTCACCTTTTCGGTGTCCACCCTGGGATAATCCACCAGCGCGTGGGAGAGGCCATACTGCATCGCCAGACCGAAGAATGCCTGCGCCCATACGTCCAGGCGCGTCCCCTCAAGGTCGAAGTTTTTCGCATACTCTCGCAGCTGATCAGGCACATTCTCGGCAAGCTTAATGGGCTCGGCGAATACACGCCCGATGTTTTGCTTAATGGTCTCTTCGTAGGCTGGCAGAAGCGTGGCCACGGCGAGGCGTTTTTTGTAGTCCTCTTTGTCTTCTTTCGGCCAGCGCGGGAGATATGCCTCGCCCAGTTGTCGCATATAGAGCGTGCCGCCCATCAGGGCATCGTTGATATCCCACGCCTCGACCATGTTCCCATAGTCCAGATTGGGTGTTGAGATGTCAGGCATGGAGTTACATCCGTAGTTGAGTGACTTTTCCGGTGGGCTTGATGATCGGGAATTGCTTCACGATGAAATAGCCACCAGCATCGTTTGGGTGATCGTTGTCGGCTGATTTATCCGGCTCGCCGTTTGCCGCCCATACCTGCTGTTCAAGGCTGTCTGTATAGACCGGGCAACGAGCAACGTTAACTTTGTAGCGGCGCTCACCGTTGCCGTTGCAGAACATGGCATTCATGGAGTTAATGCGATCCTTTACCGGCGGGTTGGCGGCGTTCACCACCACGCTGAATCCTGCCTGCTTGAGCTGCGCAATATCGGTGGCGCTGGCGTTATTGGACTTACGTGAATCGCCGGAAGCATCCGGATAGACGTAAATCTGCCTGGTGGCAACATAGCGCCCGTCCTCGTAGCGCCAGAACTCTTCCTGGATACGCTTTATCATGGCTGGCGTGTCATAAACTTTTATCAATTCTCGTACCGCGCGCGGCTCGCCATTGCGAAGCACGTGGACGATGGCCGCCATTTTGCCAACGTTAAAGTCCATGCCGATATAGAGCGGCTCGCCTGCCTGCTCTTCATCGGTACAGTTATTCAGACGTCTATCGAACTGGTGATAGATAGTGCCGCTGGTCAGGTTTGTAAAACGCCCCCTAAGGTACGCCTTAATTAGCTCCGGCGGGTAGGAGTTCATCAGCGACGGGATGTAATCCGGCGGCAGGTTCTTCGCGTTGTCGAACGTACTGGCCTGAATCAGCCCATACAGAGCAGAAAGCTCAGGCTTTTCACGCACCGCTTTCACGAATTGCTGGTAAACGAACTTGAAGCCCTCCGGCGTAGTCGTGACGTCGATACCGTTACGCAGACCATCAACTTTGTAACGCATACGAGCGATGATTTTTCGCCAGGCCTGCTGCGCTTTAGCAGCCGCCATGACGTCCAGCTCATCCACCATCGCGTTACCGATTTTAAAACCGACTATCGATCCGGGCTTCTCCATCGAGCGGCAGATTGTGGTCCCGCGATACCGACGCCCCTCATAGAAGTGAACCTCTTTGTTCCCCTCATTGATTTTGACGCTCAGCCCCCAGTCAAAGGCCACCTCTTCGATCGTGGGGTAGAAGATGTCACGAATCTGCGGGTACGTCGGCGCGAAATAACCCTGGTTGATTTTCGGGTGTTCCCACATCCCCTTACAGATGCCGCCACAACCTACCCACGTCTTGCCGGAACCGAACCCGGCAACGTAGGCTTTGAATTTGTGCTGCATCGCGAGGAAACGCGCCTGAGGAATGTTAAGTGTCGGGCTGATCCCCATCTTCTGCCCTCGCGTCCACTACGTTGATATTGATTGCAACTGGCGTTGGTTCGTCATCATCACCATCACCGGCCAGCTCTTTGCGGAGTTTCTCAACCTCCAGCTGCCGGCGGTCGATTTCGATCTGCTGGAGGCGCTGCGCGAATTCGCTATCTGCCAGGCCAAGCCGCTTCATAACGGCTTCATACATGCGCTCGCGGCTGATTGCCGTTATCTCAACGCCATTCTTCCCAAGCTTGACGCCGGAATAAGCCAAAGCAGCATCAGGGGAAAGTTTCCGGGTGTCTGCGAAGTAAGGCTGCCCTACTCCGTCGCCATTGCAGCGCGGGCATTCAGGGTTAGGCTCTCGGTTGTGGTCATAGCCATACCCGCCGGGGTCTTCCGGTTGCTTAGCACCTTCCTTGCCCTCGATTTTCGCGACTGCCTCGTCAAACTCCACGGCATCACGCCACTGATAATGGTGGCCAAAGCCCCAGCAATAGCGACAAGCTCCGCGACGGTACTGTGAAAGCTGATTTGCATCGAAGGTGGCGAGCTGCCACATCTGCGCGAGGACTTCATCGGCACTGCCAAGCGTGCGCGCAATGGAGGCTTTCTGCTGCTGCGCAATGGCCTGCGCAACGTTAGGATTCGTTATAAGCTGACGACCGTAATTTGGGTCACTATAACCAGCGCGTGAAGCGGCGGCGGTGGCGTTGTTGTCCTTAAGGTATTCAGCAATAAAGCGCTTTACCTTCGCGCTTAGCTGTATGTCCACCAACTCTTCTGCGCTTTGTTCTTTCTGCGCAGTGCGCATTTTTTTCTGCGCAGGTTTTTGCGCAGTTTGCGCAGAAGGTTTTTTGATATATCGACGGGCGGTAGCGTAGTTCAGTCCCTGCGCTTCACACCATTCTTTTGGTGATACGCCGGTTGCGGCATGTTCGGACAGGAACCGTTGCTGAAGCTCGCCCCAGTCCGGTTTTGCCATATTGTTTATTCCTGTTTGAGGTATGGCAGGAAGTGGCTGAACATGCGATCCAGCATGTAGCAGTACGTTTCGTTGGCATCTTCCGGCCTTGTTGTCACGCCGACATCAGAGCAAACGTAAAAGCATACGTGAGCGCATTCATGAACGAGCGTGGATATCTGGTTATCGAATACTCCAATCAGGTAGCAACGCTCTCCCGTATCGGTGTTTTCATAGTTGCTTGCCATTCCAGAGTTAAACGGCCTCTCATCTCCGCTGCCGCCAAGGAATTTATCAGCGTGCTGAAACTGTTCTCTGGTTGTTGCGAGGTAGACATGCGCACTTTGAAACAGCGGAATGGTGAATGCCGGAAGTCTGTGCCATTTGGCCTTTGCCATATCTCGCTCCGTCATTATCCGTTGCAGGGGTTATTTTTTATTTATCCGCTGTAGGTGATATCCATTATCGAAGCCCCTCAGTGAAGAGCTTCTGTAATGGCTAGCAATCGGCATCTGGACGCGCTACAGCACGACAGGCCCACATGCAGGCTTCCTGCATTTTGGTGCGTGCAATGGCGAGACAGCGCAGAGATTCTGCACGTTCAGTTTCAGCCTGACTGCCGCGCTCTACAACCTCAGCAGATGCAACTTCACGCTCTGTATCTAGCAGGCTGCAAAAATGACGACTGACACCTTTGAAGCGGTTCATTCGTTCAATATCACCCGGAGTTAACGTGCGATAGCCCTTTACGGTGCTACCATCTTGCGGTTTTGCTTCGCTCATAAATCCTCTTTAATTAAGACACTGCTCTTTGATGTAGTCCTGCATGCCGCGAATCATTTTGTCAGCGGTTGCGATTCCGTCTCTGTGATCGAAATAATTCCGTCGAGCGTCTGGAGTAAGTTCGGGGGTTCCTGCATCATCCACGCCGGTGGCGGAGGTGGCTTTTGGCACTCCAGGGCAGGTGGCGGCGATTTGCAGCCGACGCTTACCAGCGACAACATCAGCACGAAGCCTGTCATTTTCAGCTTTCGCATCAGCTAACTCCTTCGTGTATTTGGCATCCAGTGCAGCGACATCTCGCTGGCGCACCTGCATGTCTTTGATGGTAGCGTGAGCCAGGCTGAGTTTCTCAGTGGCTTTGTCGCGCTGGTCTTTGTAGGTGATGGCGTTGTCGCGGTAGTGGTTGACGAAGAACGCCAGCACGCCTATTACAGCCACCACAATCAGTTGCAGCCAGTAACGCTTAACCAGTGCACCAATCACGACAGGAACAGAGCGCGATCCGCCTCACGCCGACGGGTCAGCCCATTCAGGACTTTGCCACCAGCTTTATTCCAGCGCAGGAACTCATCGGCAGCGCCAGCGTAATCACCGGCGTTAAGTTTTCGCAGAAGAGTCGATGTCGACAATGAACGGGCGCCGAGGTTGTACGTGAACGACACCAGGGCATCAAATTGCCCCTGAGTCAGGCCGACTTTAACCAGGCGGGAAACGTCGCTTTCGTAGCTGACCAGCCCAGTCTTCAGCAATCGCTCTGCCGTTTCCTGCTTGATAGTCATCCCGGCGCGGATTGGTTTCCCGTCGACAGGCAGAGTCCAGCCATAGCCTATCGTCCAGACGCCGACGCTGTCCTGGTAGGCGGTGAGTTTGCAGCCTTCGAACTGCTTGATCAGGGCAATGCCTTTATCACTGGTTTGCATTCTTCATCCCCGTCAGGCGTTCCCAGAAGTACGTCAGCGCTACAGAGCCCATCGCCCCGCTGATACCAGACGTAACCAGAATCATGTAAAGGCTCAGCCCGCTCTCAACGCTGATCAGTCCACCAATGAGACCGGTAAAGCCGGACACTGCAATTTGCGCCAGCGCATTGATCCAGCTCCATGTGGCTTTGTTCTGCTTAACGTCAATAAGGTATCGGACAAGGCCGCCCCAGCATGACAGAGCAAGGACTATCAGCCATGACACTCCGGCAATGCTTTCTTTATCTTGCATACGTTTAGCCATATCACCTCAGAAAGAACGGGGTGCTGTTTGTGTAGTGGGGAAAGGCCGTCAGACACGATAGCTACGGGGCATCTGGAATTGATTGTCTGCGGCCTGAAATAAAAAAGCCCGCGACAGGCGGGCAATATGGGGGTAAGGCAATGTCGGCTCGATGGCCGAAGGGTCCCAGGTAGTGGGTTTTGTTTGTGGTGGCCGGCGCTGATCTCCGGCTTTCCTTCATTTCGATGAGAAACACTTCGGCGTATTGCTAGTTTCACTCTCATCAGGTTGCGTTACAGAAGGTACACCTTGGCGGCCATCGCATCAGCCTGCGCATTCACCACAACGGACAGAGCACTCATGACTCGCATCATGTGGCGCAACCCCACGGCAGGGAGCCGAACCCTACAAATGCTATTTCCTGTTGTGCACTCCGTTTCGTGGAGCGGACGGCATAACGTATTCGCGAATTCGGTTATGCACCTGATGCAAGATAAAGCCGCCGAGATGACGACTTGTTTTGCTGATGGCTCGCCTGGCTGGATTCGAACCAGCGACCAACCGCTTAGAAGGCGGTTGCTCTTTCCTCTGAGCTACAGGCAAATCATTGAAATCTATTTACCAGGCTGCGCCTGATGCTTATCAAGCATTTCTTTTATCCACGCTTGCAGGACTGACTTATCTCTGCCGCTCGAATAAAATATCTTCCCGTTGATGCCTACCGTGGCATCATATCGACCGCTTTTTCTCAGGTGAATATTCCCCTTGCTTTTTCCAGCCATACCAACTCTTTTGTATGGCTTCCTGTTCCTTGCTTGCAAGTATTTGTCAGCAAGTCGCAAGTTTGATATTTCATTGTTTCCTGGATTTCTATCAATGTGATCGATAGTCATGCCTTGCGGTAT
>NZ_JAWUEI010000008.1:0-189193 GCF_036663495.1 Enterobacter sp. 342 | reverse complement strand
CCAGCCAGTTCGATGATTTTCGCTTCCCACTCTGCGTCGCCTTCCAGCGCTTTCAGAGCAGAACCACGAACGATTGGGGTATCGTCGCCTGGGAAATCGTACTGAGACAGCAGTTCACGAACTTCCATCTCTACCAGTTCCAGCAGCTCTTCGTCATCAACCATGTCGCACTTGTTCAGGAACACGATGATGTAAGGAACGCCTACCTGACGACCCAGCAGGATGTGCTCACGAGTCTGAGGCATTGGGCCGTCAGTCGCAGCAACAACCAGGATCGCGCCGTCCATCTGCGCAGCACCGGTGATCATGTTTTTAACATAGTCGGCGTGGCCTGGGCAGTCTACGTGTGCGTAGTGGCGAGTCGGGGTGTCGTACTCAACGTGAGAGGTGTTGATGGTGATACCACGAGCTTTTTCTTCTGGTGCGTTATCGATCTGGTCGAATGCACGAGCAGAACCACCGTAGGTTTTAGCCAGAACGGTAGTGATTGCAGCGGTCAGGGTAGTTTTACCATGGTCAACGTGGCCGATAGTACCAACGTTGACGTGCGGTTTTGTACGTTCAAATTTTTCTTTAGACACGGCTATATTCCTTACTATAGTGCTCTCCCCTCTGGAGAGAGCACGGGACTTAGGTTTTAATCCTGTGGATTACTTACCACGGGCTTCAATAACGGCCTGAGCAACGTTGTTAGGCGCATCATCATACTTCAGGAATTCCATGGTGTATGATGCACGACCTTTGGTCAGAGAACGCAGCTGAGTTGCATATCCGAACATTTCAGACAGTGGAACTTCAGCGTGGATCTTAACGCCAGTTACTTCGGATTCCTGACCACGCAGCATACCGCGACGACGGCTCAAGTCACCGATAACGTCACCGGTGTTCTCTTCAGGAGTTTCTACTTCAACCTTCATGATTGGCTCAAGCAGAACTGGTTTTGCTTTCTTAAAGCCTTCTTTAAAGGCAATAGACGCAGCCAGTTTAAACGCCAGTTCAGAGGAGTCAACGTCGTGGTAAGAACCGAAGTGCAGACGGATACCCATGTCAACAACCGGATAGCCAGCCAGAGGGCCCGCTTTCAGCTGTTCCTGGATACCTTTATCAACGGCTGGGATGTATTCACCAGGAATTACACCACCTTTGATGTCGTTGATGAACTCGTAACCTTTAGGGTTAGAGCCCGGCTCCAGTGGGTACATGTCGATCACAACGTGACCGTACTGACCGCGACCACCAGACTGCTTAGCGTGTTTACCTTCAACATCGGTAACTTTCGCGCGAATCGCTTCGCGGTAAGCAACCTGAGGTTTACCCACGTTCGCTTCAACGTTGAATTCACGCTTCATACGGTCAACGATGATGTCCAGGTGCAGTTCACCCATACCAGCGATGATGGTCTGGTTAGATTCTTCATCAGTCCATACGCGGAATGATGGGTCTTCTTTCGCCAGACGGCCCAGAGCCAGACCCATTTTTTCCTGGTCAGCTTTGGTTTTTGGTTCAACTGCGATGGAGATTACCGGCTCAGGGAATTCCATACGCTCCAGAATGATTGGGTGATCTGGGTCACACAGGGTGTCACCAGTAGTCACGTCTTTCAGACCGATAGCTGCAGCGATGTCGCCCGCACGAACTTCTTTGATCTCTTCACGTTTGTTAGCGTGCATCTGTACGATACGGCCAAAACGTTCACGCGCCGCTTTCACGGAGTTCAGGATGGTGTCACCGGAGTTAACCACACCAGAGTAAACGCGGAAGAAGGTCAGGTTACCCACGAATGGGTCGGTAGCAATTTTGAACGCCAGTGCAGAGAATGGCTCTTCGTCGCTTGCGTGACGCTCAGCCGGAGTATCTTTACCGTCGTCCAGGATGCCGTTGATCGCAGGAACGTCAACCGGGGATGGCAGGTAGTCAACTACCGCATCCAGCATCGCCTGCACACCTTTGTTCTTGAACGCAGAACCACAGGTTACCAGGATGATTTCGTTGTTCAGAACACGCTGACGCAGAGCTTTTTTGATCTCTTCTTCAGTCAGTTCTTCACCACCCAGGTATTTCTCCATCAGCTCTTCAGAAGCTTCAGCAGCGGATTCGATCAGGTTCTGGTGCCATTCGTCAGCCAGGTCCTGCATTGCAGCTGGGATATCTTCGTATTCGAAGGTAACGCCCTGGTCTGCATCGTTCCAGTTGATGGCTTTCATTTTCACCAGGTCGATAACGCCGGTGAAACCTTCTTCAGCACCAATTGCCAGCTGCAGCGGAACAGGGTTCGCGCCCAGACGGGTTTTGATCTGGCCAACAACTTTCAGGAAGTTAGCACCCATACGGTCCATTTTGTTAACGAACGCGATGCGTGGAACTTTATATTTGTTCGCCTGACGCCATACGGTTTCAGACTGTGGCTGAACACCACCAACTGCGCAATAAACCATTACCGCGCCGTCAAGAACACGCATGGAACGTTCTACTTCGATGGTGAAGTCAACGTGCCCTGGGGTGTCGATGATGTTTACGCGATGTGGTTCGTACTGCTTAGCCATACCTGACCAGAATGCAGTAGTCGCTGCGGAGGTGATGGTAATACCACGCTCCTGCTCCTGTTCCATCCAGTCCATGGTGGCTGCGCCGTCATGAACTTCACCGATTTTATGGTTTACACCGGTGTAGAACAGAATACGTTCGGTAGTAGTGGTTTTACCGGCGTCGATGTGCGCACTGATACCGATGTTACGATAGCGTGCGATGGGTGTTGTACGAGCCATTTGATTCCTCGTTATATCTTTAGGCGTTCAGTTAAGTTACCCAGAGCGGGCGGCTTCTCTGAAGCGCCCGCCTGGTGACTAATACTCCGAAGGGATTACCAACGGTAGTGTGCGAACGCCTTGTTGGCTTCTGCCATACGGTGAACGTCTTCACGTTTCTTAACTGCAGTACCTTTGTTTTCTGCAGCATCAGAAAGTTCGTTCGCCAGACGCAGAGCCATGGATTTATCACCGCGTTTACGAGCAGCTTCAACGATCCAACGCATTGCCAGAGCATTACGACGAACCGGACGAACTTCAACTGGAACCTGATAAGTAGAACCACCAACGCGGCGAGACTTAACTTCTACAGTCGGGCGCACGTTGTCGAGAGCGACTTCGAAAGCTTCCAGTTCATTTTTACCAGAACGCTGAGCCAGGGTCTCCAGCGCGCTGTATACGATTGCTTCTGCAGTAGATTTTTTACCATCTACCATCAGGATATTTACAAATTTTGCCAGCAGTTCTGATCCGAATTTCGGATCTGGAAGAATTTTACGCTGACCAATGACGCGACGACGTGGCATGGGAATACTCCGTTGTTAATTCAGGATTGTCCAAAACTCTACGAGTTTAGTTTGACATTAAGATAAATCAGTTTGGCCTTACTTAACGGAGAACCATTAAGCCTTAGGACGCTTCACGCCGTACTTGGAGCGAGCCTGCTTACGGTCTTTAACACCTGAGCAGTCCAGCGCACCACGAACGGTGTGGTAACGAACACCCGGAAGGTCTTTAACACGACCGCCACGGATCAGGATCACGGAGTGCTCCTGCAGGTTGTGACCTTCACCACCGATGTAGGAAGTCACTTCGAAACCGTTAGTCAAACGCACACGGCATACTTTACGCAGTGCGGAGTTTGGTTTTTTAGGAGTGGTGGTATATACACGAGTACATACACCACGTTTCTGCGGGCAGGCTTCCAGCGCAGGCACGTTGCTCTTTGCAACTTTGCGTGCACGTGGTTTGCGTACCAGCTGGTTAACTGTTGCCATTAAATAGCTCCTGGTTTTAGCTTTTGCTTCGTAAACACGTAATAAATCGACCTCATACAATATGAGGACGCGAAATTTTAGGGCTACGTCGAAAAGGTGTCAAGAAATATACAGCGATCTCAAATCACCAGTTCATTTGACTGGCATGCTTCACAGTAAGATTGACGAAATCAGTATAGCCAACCACGTCAATTTTGGCTGAAATTTGACCAGAAAGACCCCGCGCATCAAGATCGTCTTTCAGCGCAGAGACAGTTATGGGGGCATTACTGAGGATTTCAACGAAACGACTGCCGCCAATCGCGGCAAGCACGCCGTCCTGGAGCAGCAGCAGGTCATCACCTTCGCGAAGCATACTCAATAACGCGTCGATATCACACTGCCAAGGGGAATGGCTTAGGGTATGGAGCATGGTAGCCTCAGAAAGTAAGAACGGTGTCGTAGTGGGAAAGATGCTCGCGCAATGCGGTGGAAGACAGGCATGTCACATCCAGCACGAAAGACGTTGCCTCGTTTAAACCACGTGCAGCCAGTGAGTCCGCGCAGACATAGAACGTTTCTATATCGTACAGCGGTAACACTTTGAACGTCGCGATGTAATCGCGCGCCAGAATGGCTTGCGGCTGTTGCCCCGCCAGAAGCTGAAATACACCGTCGCCCAAAAAGAAGACGCCGATATCTTCAGTCAGCGCTGATGTCGCGAGCAACGCATCCAGCCCTTCTCTGCCAGACGCACTGCCGTGCGGCGCTGAGGAAAAAACAAACGCGACACGCTTCATCAGAATTGCACCACTCTGTCGCAGGTTAATGCTGCCTGTGCCAGTGCACCCAGACCACTCAACGAAAAACCGGGCTGCAGGTTAGAACCCGATAAACCCAGGCGCTCAGCTTCAGTTGCATCAGCCACGCCGCGGCGCAGTGCCGCCGCCACGCAGATATGCAGTTCAACGCCCTGCTGTTCGTTTAATGCCTGCCACGCACGCACCAGGTCAAACTCATCACTCGCCGGTGACGTAAACTGGTTCGCGTTATACACCCCTTCCCGATAAAAGAAGACGCTCACCAGTTCATGTCCGGCCTTCAACAGCGCATGCGCAAACTGCAACGCACTACTGGCCTGCTGAGTACCGTACGCCGGGCCTGTCACCATTAAGGCATAACGCATTACTTGTCTTGCCCCAGGAAATCACCGCTCTTGAACTGGCGAATATAGAGGTAAACCGTGTGCTTGGAGATGTTCAGACGATCGGCCACCTGGTTAATGGCGTCTTTAATATCAAAAATCCCTTTCTCATAGAGATTCAGCACAATCTGGCGATTCTTGGCGTTGTTCGATACGTTGCGGTCAGCATTCACCTCTTCAATAGTGAACTCAAGCGTCTGAGTTACAAGATCTTCAACAGAAGAGGCAAAGTTCACAGAAGAGCCAACATCTGGCGTTTCTGGTGGAATAAAGGTGCTCATGATTTGCGAGAATGGCACATCAAGGTTCATGTTGATGCACAGCAACCCAATCACACGATGCTCGCGGTTTCGAATCGCGATGGTTTCTGATTTCATCAGCACGCCACTTTTGGCGCGGGTGAAATAGCATTTGGAGACGCTGCTGTCCGCGCCGGTCATGTCATGCAACATACGCAATGCAAGGTCGGTGATTGGCGAACCAATTTTACGGCCAGTATGCTCACCATTAGCAATGCGGATGGCGGAACACTTCAGATCTTGCAGGGAGTGCAATACGATTTCGCAGTGGGAGCCAATGAGCATCGCTAACCCGTCCACCACCGCTTCATACGATTTCAGAATATCGAAGTCGGTCTGGTCAAAAGGACGTTGATCCAGCAAATCAAGTTCACTGGTTTCGTTGGTTAAAAGCGACCTGGACATGAAAAAAACACTCCTTTTCAGGAGCCTGTCGTTAGGTTTTCAGGGCAGGCTCATTATCTACACGGACAACTAAATTAATACAGCGGGTATAACGCTTTCCAGTGTTAATTATATCTGCCCCATAATAAAAAAACCGCCGCCTTAAAGGCGGCGGTTTTTTTT
This sequence comes from Enterobacter sp. 342, assembly GCF_036663495.1. NCBI lineage: Bacteria > Pseudomonadati > Pseudomonadota > Gammaproteobacteria > Enterobacterales > Enterobacteriaceae > Enterobacter > Enterobacter sp. 342. The sequence continues at coordinate 183,342 of NZ_JAWUEI010000008.1, read as the reverse complement.
CAGCATTACTTCTTAGCAGCAGCGGCTTTATCGTCAGCCGGTGCATCTGCTTTAGCGTCCGCTTTCGGTGCCGGTTTGATATCCAGCAGCTCTACGTCAAAGACCAATGTAGAGTTGGCAGGGATACCCGGAACGCCGGTTTTGCCGTACGCCAGATCTGGTGGGATAACCAGCTTGATTTTGCCGCCTTTCTTGATGTTTTTCAGGCCTTCAGTCCAGCCAGGGATCACACCATCCAGACGGAAGGAGAGCGGCTCACCACGGGTGTAAGAGTTATCGAACTCTTTACCGTCGATCAACGTACCTTTGTAGTTCACGACTACAGTGTCGCTGTCTTTAGGCGCATCGCCGGTGCCTTCTTTCTCAACTTTGTACACCAGGCCAGTAGAGGAGGTTTTCACACCTTTCTCTTTAGCAAAGGTATCGCGATAGGCTTTGCCTTTGGCTTCGTTTTCTTTAGCGTCCGCATCCATCTTAGTCTGAGCGGCACCTTTCACACGCGCTTCGAACGCCTGCAGAGTCTGTTCGATTTCCTGGTCAGACAGCTTGCTCTTATCAGCAAATGCGTCCTGAACGCCCGCGATCAGCTGAGCTTTATCCAGTTTGATGCCCAGTTTCTCTTGTTCTTTCAGAGAGTTTTCCATGTAACGACCCAGAGATGCGCCGAGTGCATAGGCGGATTTCTGGTCGTCATTTTTGAACGCCGCTTTGCTGTCTGCAGTGGCAGCAGGCTTCGCAGCAGTATCAGCAGCGAATGACAGCGGCGCGTTCAGCGCAACAGCCATCGTCGTCGCCAGCAGCGTTACTTTAAACAGTGATTTCATCCATATCTCCAGGGCCTGGGGACTCTCACCCCAGCGTTAAACGTAAATGAGTTACGTACTATAAAACGTTGCGGAAGAAATCTACAGACAGACACTTCCAATTCTCGCCACTTTTCAGACTATTTTTGTTTAAATAAGTTTCCTGCCAAAGGGATGCAGACTGTACTTAAGGATAAAGTCAGTTAAACTGCGCCGCCGCTGGGCCATTATGGTGAATCTGAAATAAACGAGGTGAATGATGAAGGATACAACAATAGAAGCGAGAATGGCTGAGCTGGAAAGCCGCCTGGCTTTTCAGGACATCACCATCGAAGAGCTAAACCAGACCGTGACTGCACATGAACTCGAAATGGCAAAACTGCGGGATCATATGCGCCTGCTGACGGAAAAGCTGAAGGCCACGCAGCCGTCGAACATTGCCTCTCAGTCAGAAGAGACGCCACCACCTCATTATTGAGGCGTAAAAAAAGCGGGATTATCCCGCTTTTTTATTTTCCGCATGGCGGAATTAGTGGCAACCGCAGCCGCCGTTACCGCAACCACCTTTACCGTGGTCGTGACCATGGTCGTGATCGTGGCCATGACCACCGCAGCAGCCGTCGTGGCCGTGATCGTGGTCATGGTCGTGACCGTGCGCACCGTGAACGTGGCCATGAGCCAGCTCTTCTTCGGTTGCTTCACGGATCGCAACAACTTCTACGTTGAACTTCAGGTTCTGGCCAGCCAGCATGTGGTTACCGTCAACCACAACGTGGTCATCTTCCACTTCAGTGATTTCAACAGGAACCGGACCCTGGTCAGTTTCAGCCAGGAAGCGCATGCCAACCTGCAGTTCGTCAACGCCCATGAACACATCTTTAGGAACGCGCTGAACCAGGTTGTCATCATACTGACCGTAAGCGTCGTTCGCGCCTACAGCAACATCAAATTTGTCGCCAACTTCATGACCTTCCAGCGCGTTTTCCAGGCCGGAAATCAGGGAACCGTGACCATGCAGGTAGTCAAGCGGCGCACTCACCGGAGACTCATCAACCAACACACCGTCTTCTGTACGTACCTGATAGGCCAGGCTGACCACCAGGTCTTTTGCTACTTTCATGATATCTCCTGAGCGTGGGAAAATTGCTGGCGCAGATTGTAGCGGAAATCTGCACCCGTGTACCCTTTAGCTTAAAAAAACTCAGGGTATATCGCTAGTCCGGATGAAAAATCCCGATCACTTGCTCTTCTTTGCGAACGTGATCGCGGGCCTCTTTATCAGCCTCACGCATCTGGTGACCGCACTTAACACACTCAACAACATCAATATTATTTTCACGCCACATCGCCAGAGTATCTTGCGCCTGGCAGGTCGGGCATTTTGCACCCGCAATAAAGCGTTTACGTACAGCCATCTTTCGTTACCCTTTATTCAAATTCATCCCAGCCATCAAGCTGGCGTCGTTCCAGTTGCATCTCTCGCTGGAAAATCTCCTCCAGCTCGCGACGCGCTTCCCGCACGCGGGAGATCTGCGCGGTATCCGTATGTACCGGCATCAGTTCACGCAGCATTCGCATATCCAGCCGGCGGAAGTGCATTTGAGCGCGCTGCGCCTGATGTGGATGCATACCGAGCGAGATCAACGCTTTGCGGCCTAGCTCCAGCGCACTGGAGAACGTCTCACGGGAGAAGTGTTTCACACCCGCCTGCAACAATTCGTGAGCTTCAACACGTCCCCGCGCACGCGCCAGAATATGCAGATGCGGGAAATGCTGCTGACACAGCTCCACCAGCTTCATCGTGTCTTCCGGGTCGTTACAGGTAATCACGATGGACTCTGCTGCCTCCGCTCCCGCCGAGCGCAGTAGCTCAAGTTGGGTCGCATCGCCGTAATACACCTTGTAGCCATATTTACGCATCAGATTAACCGCGCTGATATCACGCTCCAGCACCGTAATGCGCATTTTGTTCGCCATCAGCAAACGTCCGATAACCTGTCCGAAACGGCCAAAGCCCACCACAATCACCTGCGGCTTATCGTCTTCCACCCACGGCGCTTCGTCTTCATCGTCAGCAGGATTCAGACGGCGTGACAGAAGTTTATCCACCAGCTTCATCAACAGCGGCGTGGTCATCATGGACAGCGTGACCGTCACCAGCAGCAGAGCCATTTGATCATCTTTAAACAGCTTCTGGGAGGAGGCGGTAGAAAACAGCACAAACGCGAACTCGCCTCCCTGGCTTAACACGCTGGCAAACTGCATGCGTTCCGAACTGCGCAAGCCGTAAATGCGCGCCATGGCGTACAGCACCAGCGTTTTCACCGCCACCAGGATGGCCACGCTCACCACCACCCACAGCAGATGGGTATAAAGAACACCCAGATTCAGCGCCATGCCCACCGAAATAAAGAACAGCCCTAACAGCAGCCCTTTGAAAGGATCGATGGCAATTTCCAGTTCGTGACGATATTCGCTCTCGGCAAGCAGTACCCCGGCAATGAAGGTCCCGAGCGCCATCGACAGCCCCAGCGCATCCATAAACAACGCCGATCCCAGCACCAGCAGCAGCGTCGCAGCGGTGAACACCTCACGTACGCCCGACGCGGCAATAAAGCGGAACACAGGGCGTAACAGGAAACGTCCGCCAATCAGCATACCGGCGAAGGCCAGCACCTTCATGGCGATTTTAGCCCAGTCAAAGTGATCGTCGCCGGAGCCTGCCAGCAGGGGCACCAGTGCTAATGCAGGGATCACCGCCAGATCCTGAAACAGTAGCACCGAAAAACCCAGTTGCCCTGCTTCGCTACGGTTCATCCCTTTGTCGCGCATCAACTGGAGTGCCATTGCCGTCGACGACATCGCAAGACCTATCCCACCAATCACCGCCGCCTGCCAGGAAAAGTTGGTCAGCATTAACAAGCCACCCAGAATCGCGGCGCTGAACAGCACCTGCGCGGCACCCACACCGAAGATAGAGCGTCTGAGTTGCCACAATTTAGAAGGGTTCAGCTCAAGGCCGATGATGAACATCAGGAACACCACACCCAGCTCGGAGAAATGGAGGATTTCATCCACATCGCTGATGAATCCAAGCCCCCAGGGGCCAATTGCTATCCCTGCCAGCAGATAGCCCAGCACTGCGCCTATTCCAATACGTGCAGCAAGCGGAACCGCGACGACGGCCGCAAATAAAAACAGCACTCCGGCAAGGAGCAGATTCGATCCTTCCATTAACGACCTCCTGCCGGAATCGGTGATGCCAGCCATTCACCGTACGCTCTGGCATGACTTGCCAGTTCTTTCGGATCCTGACGCCGCGCCCAGTAGATAATAATCGGGCTCATCCAGTGCATACGGCACATCGCTGCCGTCAGTTCGAATGGACGAAGGATGTCACTCATCGGATAGCGGTTCAGCCCGTCATAACGGTATGCGCTTTCCGGTTCACCGGTGGTAATAACACTACGCCAATACTTTCCCGCCAGTTGGTTGCCCCCTACCCCACTGGAGAATCCCCTGCTCAGCACGCGGTCCAGCCACTCTTTGAGCAGTGCCGGGCAGCTATAGGTATAAAGCGGATGCTGGAACACAATGACGTCGTGCTGACGCAGTAGTTCCTGCTCATAAGGAATATCGATAAAGAAATCAGGATAGTGCGCGTAAAGATCGTGCACCGTCACGTTACTGAGCTGTGTGGCCGGCTTAAGCAGCACCCGGTTTGCCACCGAGTCCTGAGATTCCGGATGGGCATACAGCAGCAGCACTTTTGCTGTCTGAGACATCATTCCCCTCCCGGTCTTGTTTCTGTTTTTGTGTATCGTCGTTGTTTTGGGCTACCATGGCGGCCCGGTGCGGAAAATGGCCCACACCTTACATTATCATAATGACAAATTAACATAGTCGGAACATACGGCGCTTCTATGATTGTTTTCTCCTCGTTACAAATTCGTCGCGGCGTGCGCGTCCTGCTGGATAACGCCACTGCAACCATCAACCCAGGCCAAAAAGTGGGTCTGGTCGGCAAAAACGGCTGTGGTAAATCCACTCTGCTGGCGCTGCTGAAAAACGAGATTAGCGCGGATGGCGGTAACTTTACCTTCCCGGGGAACTGGCAGCTTGCCTGGGTGAACCAGGAGACGCCTGCCCTGAGCGAACCGGCACTCGACTATGTTATCGACGGTGACCGTGAATACCGTAAGCTGGAAGCGGAACTTAACGCCGCTAACGAACGCAACGACGGTCACGCCATCGCCACCGTTCACGGCAAGCTGGACGCCATCGACGCATGGACCATTCGTTCCCGCGCCTCCAGCCTGCTTCACGGCCTGGGCTTCAGCAATGAACAGCTGGAACGCCCGGTCAGCGACTTCTCGGGCGGCTGGCGTATGCGCCTCAACCTGGCGCAGGCGCTGATCTGCCGCTCTGATCTACTGTTGCTCGATGAACCGACGAACCACCTGGATCTCGATGCGGTTATTTGGCTGGAGAAGTGGCTCAAGAGCTATCAGGGCACTCTGATTCTGATCTCCCACGACCGCGACTTCCTCGACCCGGTGGTGGATAAAATCATTCATATCGAACAGCAAACGATGTTCGAGTACACCGGCAACTACAGCTCCTTCGAGCGCCAGCGCGCGACGCGTCTTGCCCAGCAGCAGTCCATGTATGAAAGCCAGCAGCAGCGCGTGGCGCACCTGCAAAGCTTTGTGGATCGCTTCAAGGCCAAAGCGTCAAAAGCGAAACAGGCCCAGAGCCGCATCAAAATGCTAGAACGCATGGAGATGATTGCCCCGGCGCACGTGGATAACCCGTTCCATTTCAGTTTCCGCGCGCCGGAAAGCCTGCCAAACCCACTGCTGAAGATGGAAAAAGTCAGCGCGGGCTACGGCGATCGCACTATTCTCGACTCTATCAAGCTCAATCTGGTGCCAGGTTCACGTATTGGTTTGCTGGGGCGCAACGGTGCCGGTAAATCGACACTGATTAAACTGCTGGCGGGAGAACTTAACCCGGTAAGCGGTGAAATCGGCCTGGCAAAGGGCATCAAGCTGGGTTACTTCGCCCAGCATCAGCTGGAATTTTTACGCGCTGATGAGTCCCCGATTCAGCACCTCGCGCGTCTGGCGCCGCAGGAGATGGAGCAAAAACTGCGTGACTACCTCGGCGGCTTTGGCTTCCAGGGGGATAAGGTCACCGAAAACACCGAGCGCTTCTCCGGTGGCGAAAAAGCCCGTCTGGTGCTGGCGCTGATCGTCTGGCAGCGTCCGAACCTGCTGCTTCTTGATGAACCGACTAACCACCTGGATCTCGACATGCGTCAGGCGCTGACTGAAGCGCTGATTGAGTTTGAAGGCGCACTGGTTGTCGTCTCGCACGATCGCCACCTGATCCGCTCCACCACCGACGATCTCTACTTAGTGCACGACGGCAAAGTTGAACCGTTCGACGGTGACCTGGAAGACTACCAGCAGTGGCTGACCGACGTGCAGAAGCAGGAAAACCAGCCAGAAGAGTCCACGAAAGAGAACGCCAACAGCGCGCAGGCTCGTAAAGACCAAAAGCGCCGCGAAGCGGAACTTCGCACCCAGACACAGCCGCTACGCAAAGAGATCGCCCGTCTCGAAAAAGAGATGGAAAAACTTAATGCTACACTCGCTACCGTTGAAGAGAAGCTGGGCGACAGCGGTCTGTATGACCAGAGCCGCAAAGCCGAGCTGACTGACTGTCTGCAAACTCAGGCCAAAACGAAATCCAGCCTCGAAGAGTGCGAGATGGCGTGGCTGGACGCTCAGGAACAGCTGGAAGCGATTATAGTAAATAACTGACATGAATTAGCATCGCATCGTTATGACCCAAATCATTCCATCAGACTTCGACATAGCTTCTGAAGAGAGCGCTGAGTTCGTGCCCATGCGCGGCGTGTCAAATCGCCACCTGCAGACCATGCTGCCACGGCTTATCCGTCGCAAGGTTCAGTTCACCCCGCACTGGCAACGGCTGGATTTACCGGACGGAGACTTTCTGGACCTCGCCTGGAGCGAGGAGCCGGAACAGGCTCGCCATAAGCCGCGTCTGGTGGTCTTTCACGGTCTTGAGGGCAGCCTGCATAGCCCGTATGCGCATGGGTTAATCCAGGCGGCAAAAGCCCGTGGCTGGCTCGGTGTGGTGATGCATTTTCGTGGCTGTAGCGGCGAGCCAAATCGTCAGAATCGCATCTATCACTCGGGCGAGACCGAAGACGGTACGTGGTTTTTACACTGGTTGCGGGAAAACTTTGGCACCGTGCCCACCGCTGCCGTGGGCTATTCGCTGGGCGGGAATATGCTGGCTTGTCTGCTGGCCAAAGAGGGCGAAAGCGTCCCGCTGGATGCCGCCGTCATTGTCTCTGCGCCATTTATGCTGGAGCAGTGTAGCTATCATATGGATAAAGGTTTTTCCCGCGTCTATCAGCGCTACCTGCTTAACCTGCTGAAAGCCAACGCAGCGCGCAAACTGAAAGCCTACCCGGAGACGCTTCCGGTAAGTCTGCGTCAGTTAAAAAAAGTGCGCCGCATTCGCGAATTCGACGATCTGATCACCGCAAAAATTCACGGCTTTGCCGACGCGATTGACTACTATCGTCAGTGCAGCGCCATGCCGCTGCTCAGCAAGATTACACAGCCGACACTGATCATTCATGCCAAAGATGACCCGTTTATGGATCATCATTCAATTCCCGCTCAGGAATTCCTGCCCGACAACGTTCACTATCAGTTGACGGAGCATGGCGGCCACGTCGGGTTTATCGGTGGCACACTACGTCGCCCTAAAATGTGGCTTGAGACACGTATTCCTGACTGGTTAACCCCGTATCTGGATGGTGCAAAATGATCATTCCCTGGCAGGATCTGGCTCCCGAAACGCTCGATAATCTGATTGAAAGCTTTGTATTACGCGAAGGCACAGATTATGGTGAACAAGAACGCTCGCTTGAGCAAAAGGTCAACGATGTAAAGCGCCAGCTCAAAAGCGGCGACGTGGTGCTGGTATGGTCAGAACTGCATGAGACGGTCAATATCATGCCCCGCAACGCGTTTCACGGCTGATCTTTCAACCTTTCCAGTCAGGGAGTTGCTATGTCTGCCAGACATCCGGTTATTGCCGTTACGGGGTCGAGTGGTGCGGGAACCACCACCACCAGCCTCGCATTTCGCAAGATTTTCGCCCAACTGAATCTCCGTGCGGCGGAGGTCGAAGGCGACAGCTTTCACCGCTATACGCGCCCGGAGATGGACATGGCCATCCGTAAAGCGCGCGATCTGGGTAAACACATCAGCTACTTTGGCCCGGAAGCCAATGACTTCGGCCTGCTGGAGCAAACCTTCGTCGAATATGGCAAGAGCGGCACAGGGCAATCACGCAAGTATCTGCATACTTACGATGAAGCCGTGCCATGGAACCAGGTACCGGGCACCTTTACCCCCTGGCAACCCCTGCCGGAACCCACCGACGTGCTGTTTTACGAAGGGCTGCATGGCGGCGTGGTAACCCCCCATCACGACGTGGCGCGCCATGTGGATCTGCTGGTTGGCGTGGTACCGATCGTTAACCTGGAGTGGATCCAGAAGTTGACGCGAGACATGAGCGAGCGCGGCCATTCGCGAGAAGCGGTGATGGACTCAGTGGTGCGATCCATGGAAGATTACATTAATTTCCTGACGCCGCAGTTCTCCCGTACCCATATTAACTTCCAGCGTGTACCGACAGTTGACACCTCCAACCCATTCGCGGCAAAAAGCATCCCGTCGCTGGATGAGAGTTTTGTGGTGATCCATTTCCGCAACCTCGAAGGCATTGATTACCCGTGGTTACTGGCGATGTTGCAGGGCTCGTTCATTTCCCACATGAATACCCTGGTGGTGCCGGGCGGGAAAATGGGGCTGGCGATGGAACTCATCATGACGCCGCTGGTGAAACGGTTGATGGAAGGGAAGCAGATCGCGTGATCATATTCCCTCTCCCGGTGGGAGAGGGTTAGGGTGTGGGCATCAACACGCACGATGCCCCACCAATCACGCCTCGATCACTTCATACGAATGGGTGATTTTTACCGCTTTCTCCAGCATTAACGCCACAGAGCAGTACTTCTCGGCAGACAGGTCCACGGCACGCGAAACTGCCGCGTCTTTCAGTTCTTTACCAGTGACCACAAAGTGCAGGTTAATATGGGTGAACAGGCGTGGCGCCTCTTCACGACGTTCCGATGTGAGTTTAACTTCGCAATCCGTCACATCATGGCGACCTTTCTGCAGAATCGACACCACATCAATTGCGCTGCATCCACCAGCAGCCATCAATACCATCTCCATCGGGCTTGGCGCTTTATCGCCGGAGTTACCATCCATCAAAACCTGGTGTCCTGAAGCGGACTCGCCCAGGAATGTTAACCCTTCAACCCATTTCACGCGCGCTTGCATATTCATTAACTCCAACGTTGCATTTTTGGTGACAGATTACGTGTGCGTTACATTTCTCGCAATGGAAGGCGACCTGCATCATGCTGAAGCGAGACACCAGGAGACACGCGGCGAAAGCTATGCTAAAACACTCAGGATGCTACAGTAATACATTGACGTTACACATGTATGCAGAGGACATCAAACTTTACTGGCTGCGAAACGTTACGATAGCCGACTTCCCAGGGTATGGGTAAGAATTCGATTGCAACCCCAGAGTCCGGATGCATCTGATGACTCTGGTGACAGCTTATAACAGAGGATAACAGCGCATGGTGCTTGGCAAACCGCAAACAGACCCGACTCTCGAATGGTTCTTGTCTCATTGCCACATTCATAAGTACCCATCGAAGAGCACGCTGATTCACCAGGGTGAAAAAGCGGAAACGTTGTATTACATCGTAAAAGGCTCGGTGGCAGTGCTGATCAAAGATGAAGAAGGGAAAGAGATGATCCTTTCTTATCTGAACCAGGGCGATTTCATCGGTGAACTGGGCCTGTTTGAAGAAGGCCAGGAACGTAGCGCCTGGGTTCGCGCAAAGACAGCATGTGAAGTGGCTGAAATTTCTTACAAGAAATTCCGTCAGTTGATTCAGGTTAACCCTGATATCCTGATGCGTCTTTCTTCCCAGATGGCTCGCCGTCTGCAGGTAACATCCGAGAAAGTGGGTAACCTCGCCTTCCTGGACGTTACCGGCCGTATCGCACAGACTCTGCTGAACCTGGCAAAACAACCTGATGCGATGACCCACCCTGACGGCATGCAGATTAAAATTACCCGTCAGGAGATCGGTCAGATCGTCGGCTGCTCCCGTGAAACAGTGGGCCGTATTCTGAAAATGCTGGAAGATCAGAACCTGATCTCCGCCCACGGTAAAACCATCGTGGTCTACGGAACGCGTTAATTCCACTCAAACGGCGTGCCATCGCAAGGTGTCACGCCGTTTTTGTCTCTCTTCCCCATGTGGCGCAGGCTGATTTATCACCCGGAAGTTAACTACGCACTGCGACAAACGCTGGTGTTGTGTCTTCCTGTGGCCGTGGGCCTGATCCTTGGACATCTTCAGCAAGGTCTGCTGTTTTCTCTCGTGCCCGCCTGCTGCAACATTGCCGGCCTGGACACACCGCATAAACGCTTTTTTAAACGTCTGATTATTGGCGGCTCGCTGTTTGCTGGCTGTAGCCTCGTCGTGCAGCTTTTACTGGCCCGCGATATTCCGCTGCCGTTGATCCTGACCGTGCTGGCGATGACGCTCGGCGTCACTGCTGAAATCAGCGCCCTTCATGCGCGCCTGCTTCCCGCCTCACTGATTGCGGCCATCTTCACGCTGAGCCTTGCGGGGAACATGCCGGTGTGGGAGCCGCTCCTGATCTACGCCCTGGGTACGCTGTGGTATGGGCTGTTTAACTGGTTCTGGTTCTGGCTGTGGCGGGAACAGCCCCTGCGTGAATCATTGAGCCTGCTCTATGTGCAACTTGCGGATTACTGCGAGGCCAAATATACCCTGCTCACCCAGCACACCGATCCGGAAAAATCGTTGCCGCCGCTGCTGACGCGCCAGCAAAAGGTGGTGGATCTGATCAGCCAGTGTTATCAGCAACTGCATATGCTCGCTGCCAACAAGAATCACGAATACAAACGGCTGCTGCGTATCTTCCAGGTGGGGCTGGATCTGCAAGAGCATATTTCCGTGAGCCTGCACCATCCTCAGGAAGTGCAAAAGCTGGTCGAGCGCAGTCATGCCGAAGCGGTGATCCGCTGGAATGCGCAAACCGTCTCCGCGCGTCTGAGAGTGCTGGCTGATGACATTTTATATCACCGCTATCCCACGCGTTTTAACATGGAAAAACAGCTCGGCGCGCTGGAGAAAATTGCCCGCCAGCATGAGGACAACCCGGTGGGTCAGTTTGCCGCCTGGCATTTCAGCCGTATCGCCCGTGTGTTGCGCACGCAACGCCCGCTTTATCCCCGCGATCTCATGGCCGATAAACAAAAACGTCTGCCGTTACTGCCGGCGCTCAGAAGCTACTTGTCGCTTAAATCGTCCGCTCTGCGCAACGCCGCACGGATTAGCGTCATGCTCAGTACCGCCAGCCTGATGGGCATGGCGCTGCATCTGCCAAAACCCTACTGGATCTTAATGACCGTGCTGTTTGTCACCCAGAACGGCTACGGCGCCACGCGCGTGCGTATTCTGCACCGGGCGGGCGGAACGATGGCCGGGCTGATTATCGCAGGCGTCACGCTGCACTTTCACGTGCCGGAAGGTTATACCCTGGCGGGAATGCTGATAATTACGCTGGTGAGCTACCTGATTATCCGCAAAAACTACGGCTGGGCGATGGTGGGCTTTACGGTAACGGCGGTATACACCCTGCAACTGCTCACGCTCAATGGCGAACAGTTTATTGTCGCCAGACTGATCGATACCCTGATTGGCTGTCTGATTGCCTTTGGCGGCATGGTCTGGCTGTGGCCGCAATGGCAGAGCGGATTGCTACGCCAGAACGCCCACGATGCGCTGGAGGCCGATCAGCAGGCCATTCGTCTGATCCTGAGCGACGACCCGCAACCTTCCCCACTGGCGTATCAGCGGATGAAGGTCAACCAGGCGCACAATGCCCTGTTTAACTCGCTCAACCAGGCGATGCAGGAGCCGGGCTTTAACTCGCACTATCTGGCGGATATGAAACTCTGGGTGACACACAGCCAGTTTATCGTCGAGCATATTAACGCCATGACCACGCTGGCGCGTGAACATACAATGCTGACGCCAGACCTGGCGGAGCGTTATTTACAGTCGTGTGAAATTGCCTTACAGCGGTGTCAGCAGCGCCTGGAGTATGACGCACCGGGAGAGTCAGGGGATTCAAATATTCTGGAAGCGCCCGACACGCTGACTCACGGGCCAATGAGCACCCTGGAGCAGCATTTGCAGCGTGTACTCGGGCATCTGAGCACCATGCACACCATTTCGTCGGTGGCATGGCGTCAGCGTCCGCATCACGGGATTTGGTTAACGCGGATATTAAAGCGGACGGAGAATTAACCTTTTACGATTTTCTCGACTGCCGCGGCAAAGCGGGTTAATCCATCTTCAATGTCTTTGTCTTCTACCACCAGCGACGGTGCAAAACGCATCACGTCCGGTCCCGCGTTCAGCACCATCACCCCTTCGCGGGCGGCGGCATGCAGGAAATCGCGCGCGCGACCTTTGTACTGCGGTTTCAGCTCGGCACCGATCAGCAACCCCATCCCGCGGATCTCGCTGAACACATCAAACTGATCGTCAATCTGCTGCAGGTGTTTCACAAACAGCTCGCGCTTCGCGCTGACGCCGTTCAGAACCTCAGGTGTATTGATAATATCAAATGCCGCGCCCGCCACGGCACTCGCCAGCGGGTTGCCGCCATAGGTGGAACCGTGAGAACCAACGTGGAACGCGGAGGCAATCTCCTGAGTCGTCAGTACCGCACTCACCGGGAAACCACCGCCGAGCGCTTTGGCGCTGGTGAGAATATCCGGCGTCACGCCGTAGTGCATATAGGCAAACAAATCGCCGGTACGTCCCATCCCGCACTGTACTTCATCAAACACCAGCAGCGCCTGATGCTCATCGCACAGCGCACGCAGACCTTTCAGGAATTCCGGGGTAGCCGCCGTCACGCCGCCTTCACCCTGGATCGGCTCGACAACAACCGCGCAGGTGTGGTCGTCCATCACCGCTTTCACCGCATGCAGATCGTTAAACGGCACATGGACGATGTCGGCCGGTTTCGGGCCAAATCCGTCGGAATACTTCGGCTGGCCGCCGACGGAGACGGTAAAGAAGGAGCGTCCGTGGAAGGCATTGTGGAAGGCAATAATTTTGGTTTTGTACGGGCTGTGGCGCGTGGTTGCGTAGTAGCGCGCCAGCTTGAAGGCGGTTTCGTTGGCTTCGGTGCCCGAGTTCATGAACAGCACGCGCTCGGCAAACGTCGCATCAATAATCTTGCGGCCGAGGCGTAACGCCGGCTCGTTGGTGAAAACGTTGCTGGTGTGCCAGAGCGTTTCGCCCTGGGTTTTCAGCGCCTCAACCAGGACAGGATGGCAATGGCCCAGCGCCGTTACTGCAATACCGCCCGCGAAATCAACATACTCTTTGCCCTGCTGATCCCAGACGCGGCTGCCTTTTCCTTTTACCGGGATAAACTCAGCCGGTGCATAAATCGGCAGGATTACTTCATCGAATGTTGCGCGGGTAATTGCGGGTTGTTCAGTTGCCATGTCATGACCATCCATTTTTATGCCACATTGATTGTGAAAATATAATCACAAAATATGCATAAAAAATCACAACAAGGCAACAGATATTCAGCGATTAAGGAAATTTGCCAGCAGCGCGTGTCCCTGCTCGCTGAGGATGCTTTCCGGGTGGAATTGCACGCCTTCGAGATCCCATTCGCGATGACGAATCCCCATGATCTCCTGCGTATCGCTCCAGGCGGTCACCTCAAAGCAGTCAGGCAGCGTCGACGGGTCAATCACCAGTGAATGATAGCGCGTCACGGTTAACGGATTATTAAGCCCGGTGAATACCCCAACGCCAGTGTGGGTGACCGGAGAAGTTTTACCGTGCATCACTTTAGCAGCGCGCACGATAGTGGCACCAAACACCTGGGCAATGGCCTGATGGCCAAGACAGACACCGAGGATCGGCAGTTTGCCGGCATACTGCTGGATAACATCCAGAGAAATGCCCGATTCCGACGGCGTACACGGCCCCGGTGAAATCACGATTTTCTGCGGAGCCAGTGTTTCAATATCCGCCAGGCTAATGTCGTCGTTGCGGCGGACAACCACCTCTGCACCCAGCTCACAAAAATACTGGTAAAGGTTCCAGGTGAAGGAATCGTAGTTATCAATCAGCAGAATCATGGCGGCTCCCGAAAAAAATGCCGCCCTATTCTACTCAGTTTCCCGTGCTTCGCTCACTACTTTGGCAAAGATAGCATTCAGGGCCGTCAAATCCCCCATTGCACCGCTCTGGTTGGCCACCACCCACTGATCCGGATCGATATCGCGCCAGTCCAGCGTATAACCGGCGTGGATCGCCAGTTGCTCAAAGAATATGCGCTGCGAAATGCCATTGCCACTCATAAAAGGATGCAGCATGTTGATTTCACAATAGTAATGGCTAACTTTACCTGTAAACGCGTCTTTCTGAAGGCCGACCAGATATTTGTCGTTTTCCAGTGCCTCCATCAGTTCATTCCCCATCTTCTCGATGTACTCGAAATGACAAAAAGGAATGTCGCCCTTAGCAATATCGGCGGTGCGGAACTCGCCTGCCCGTTTCATCTCTCTGCGATACAAATGGCGGTGAATATGGCACAGATGGGGCAAACCGGGGGCAGAAGGCCCCAGTTCCAGCGTCTCAATGTGAGGTTCTGAAGGACCATTACCTTTTTCAAGGAGGCAACTGGCCTGAAAATTGACGTTACGCTGCTGTTCCCAGAGACGGGATTTTCGCTTATCGGTGAGTTTTTTCACTTAACGCCTCCCTGAATAGTCCGTTTGCCACAAGTATAAGCAGCAAAACGCGCTTTCGCAGGGAGGGGCAAAACACGGGCGGGGGACGCCCGTGTCAAAAAACGTTATGGCAGAACTTTTGCGGAGAGGATAACGACAGGTTTTGACGGCACATTCTGGTATGGGCCGACATCATGGGTAGGCACCTGAGAGATCTTGTCCGCCACATCCATCCCTTTCACAATTTTACCGAAGACGGCATAACCGAAGTCACGCTGGCCGTGGTCGAGGAAGGCGTTATCCGCCACGTTGAGGAAGAACTGGCTGGTCGCGCTGTCTTTATCTGCTGTACGCGCCATGGAAATGGTACCGCGCTTGTTCAGCAGACCGTTGTCCGCTTCGTTTTTAATAGGCGGGTTCGGCTGCTTTTGCTGCATTTGCTCATTGAAGCCGCCACCCTGAATCATAAAGCCCGGGATCACGCGGTGGAAAGTGGTGTTGTTATAGAAACCACTGTTCACGTAGTCGAGGAAGTTTTTCACGGAAACAGGGGCTTTCTGGCTATTCAGTTCCAGCTCAATGTTCCCGGCGGAGGTGGTCAGCAGGACGTGAGGATCTCCTTTTGCTGCCAGCGCAGCAGGGGAAACGGCAGAAAGAGCAAACACAGCTGCGACAGCCGCCAGTGTTGATTTGAGCATGAGAATTCCTTAACAAAGCGCAGTATAAAAAGCGAATGGCTTGATTCTAAAGAGCAGTATGAACTGAGACCAGCCTTTTACCTAATTTTACGAAATTGAAACAGTTGTAACCACGCAAACGATTGGTTTAAGCGCCACTTTATGTGATCTGAGTCACATAAAAATATGCAATGAATACTGAATTTCTCTGAAAAGATATGAATAGATCACTTTAATGTCTAAAATCTGCCCGCTCTCAGCGCCCGATGGGCGCTTTTCTTTTTTGAACAGGCCAGACATGACTAACAGCAATCGCATCAAGCTCACATGGATCAGCTTCTTCTCCTACGCCCTGACCGGCGCGTTGGTGATCGTCACCGGGATGGTGATGGGGAACATCGCAGACTACTTCCAGCTGCCCGTATCCAGCATGAGTAACACTTTCACTTTCCTCAACGCGGGGATCCTGATTTCTATCTTCCTGAATGCCTGGCTGATGGAAATTGTTCCGCTGAAAACGCAGCTGCGTTTTGGCTTTGTGCTGATGGTCGCCGCCGTGGCGGGTCTGATGTTGAGCCACAGCATCGCCCTGTTCTCCGCCGCCATGTTCGTGCTCGGTCTGGTGAGCGGGATCACCATGTCGATTGGTACCTTCCTGATTACCCACATGTATGAAGGCCGTCAGCGCGGCGCACGTCTGCTGTTTACTGACTCCTTCTTCAGCATGGCCGGGATGATTTTCCCGATGGTCGCCGCTGTTCTGCTGGCGCGCAGCATTGAGTGGTACTGGGTCTATGCCTGCATTGGGCTGGTCTACGTGGCGATCTTTATTCTGACCTTCGGCTGTGAATTCCCGGTGCTGGGCAAAAAAGCCCAGACCACGGCAGAACCTGTCGCGAAAGAGAAATGGGGCATCGGCGTGCTGTTCCTCTCCATTGCCGCCCTGTGCTACATCCTGGGTCAGTTGGGCTTTATCTCCTGGGTACCGGAATACGCTAAAGGTCTCGGCATGAGCCTGAACGATGCGGGCAAACTGGTGAGTGATTTCTGGATGTCTTACATGTTTGGCATGTGGGCGTTTAGCTTCATCCTGCGCTTCTTCGATCTGCAGCGCATCCTGACCGTGCTGGCTGGTCTGGCAACCGTGCTGATGTATCTGTTCATCAACGGTTCCCCGGAACATATGCCGTGGTTCATTCTGACCCTGGGCTTCTTCTCCAGCGCAATTTACACGTCCATCATTACCCTGGGCTCGCTGCAGACCAAAGTGGCCTCGCCAAAACTGGTTAACTTCGTGCTGACCTGCGGCACCATCGGAACCATGCTGACCTTCGTCGTCACGGGCCCGATTGTTGCGCACAGCGGTCCTCTGGCAGCGCTGCACACCGCGAACGGTCTGTATGCCGTAGTGTTTATCATGTGCCTCGTCCTGGGCTTCGTGACCCGCCACCGCCAGCATAACGTGGCGGCAGCTTCTCACTAATCGCCTTGCCCCTTTGCGTTAAGCAGAGGGGCTGTTTCTGGCAAAACTCACCTCTTCTCCCCCGTTATCCATCTGGATCCACGTCTGCGCCAGCTGCGTGGTGGCAATAATCCGCCCCTGACGAATCGACCAGCGCACCGGCACCTGGCAGCGCACCGCTTCAAATCCGCTCTCTGCCGGCAGGATTATCAGGTTTGCCGGGTTCCCCGTTGCGATACCGTAATCACTCAGACCAAAGGTTCTGGCACTGTTGTGTGTAATCAGGTTCAGCCCGCTGTCGATTTGCGGGTAGCCCATCATCTGGCAAACATGCAGTCCCATATGCAGCACCTGCAACATGTTGCCGGTACCAAGCGGATACCATGGATCAAACACATCGTCATGACCAAAGCAGACGTTAATGCCCGCTTCCTGCAACTCCTTCACCCGGGTGATGCCGCGACGCTTAGGATAATCATCAAAGCGCCCCTGCAGATGAATGTTCACCAGCGGATTCGCCACAAAGTTAATGCCCGACATCTTCAGCAGACGGAACAGCCGCGAGGTGTACGCGCCATTGTATGAGTGCATGGCAGTGGTATGGCTGGCCGTTACCCGCGCGCCAATACCGGCTTCATACGCCAGCATGGCGACAGTCTCCACAAAGCGGGACTGCTCGTCGTCGATTTCATCACAGTGGATATCCAGCGGACGGTCATATTTCTTCGCCAGCTCGAAGGCAATATACAGAGACTGCACGCCATATTCCCGGGTGAATTCGAAGTGCGGGATCGCCCCCACCACGTCAGCCCCCAGTTTTAACGCCTCTTCCAGCAGTGCCGCGCCATTCGGGTACGAAAGAATACCTTCCTGCGGGAAGGCGACAATTTGCAGCGTCACCCACGGGGCAACCTCCTGTTTCACCTCCAGCATCGCCTTAAGAGCAGTAAGCGTCGGGTCGGAGACATCCACATGGGTGCGGACAAACTGAATACCATTGGCAATTTGCCACTTCAGCGTTTTCCAGGCACGCGCTTTGACATCGTCATGGCTGAGCAACGCCTTACGCTCCGCCCAGCGCTCAATACCTTCAAACAGCGTGCCGGACTGGTTCCAGTTCGGCTCACCTGCCGTCTGGGTTGTATCAAGATGAATATGCGGCTCGATAAACGGCGGGATCGCCAGCCCTCCACGGGCATTTAAGACTTCATAACTTTCGTCGTGGGTATCATCCATTGGGGTAATGTCACCAAATCGCCCGTTCTCAATGGCGAGTTGCCATAGCCCTTCCCGACCCGGTAAACGAACATTCTGAACAAGCCATAACGGTGTTGTAGACATACCTTTCCCCTAAAAAATGCAGCTGATATTCAGGCGTACCGATTTTTCAACGATCGTCCCTGAGTTGTACACAAATTCAACGACAACGAAAAGCCTTCGATTTCCGCCACTTATAAAAATCCTGACAAATCAGTCGCATACCACCTAAGGAGTAGGCGAAGACGTATTTGATTTGCATCAATAAGCGCCGTAGCTGAATCGTTAAGGTAGGCAGTAATAGAAAAGAAATCGAGGCAATAATGAGCAAAGTCAGACTCGCTATCATCGGTAACGGCATGGTCGGCCACCGCTTTATTGAGGATCTTCTCGATAAAGCTGACGCTGCCCAGTTCGATATTACCGTGTTCTGTGAAGAACCCCGCAAGGCGTACGACCGTGTGCATCTTTCTTCCTACTTCTCCCATCATACCGCCGAAGAACTCTCTCTGGTGCGTGAAGGTTTCTACGAGAAGCATGGCGTTAACGTGCTGGTGGGCGAACGCGCTATCACCATCAACCGTCAGGAAAAGGTGATCCACTCCAGCGCCGGACGCACAGTTTTTTACGACAAGCTGATCATGGCGACTGGCTCTTATCCGTGGATCCCACCAATCAAAGGCTCGGAAACCCAGGATTGTTTCGTCTACCGTACCATTGAAGACCTCAAGGCCATCGAAAACTGTGCACGTCGCAGCAAACGCGGTGCAGTGGTTGGTGGCGGCCTGCTGGGTCTGGAAGCTGCAGGCGCACTGAAAAACCTCGGCATTGAAACTCACGTCATCGAATTTGCCCCGATGCTGATGGCAGAACAGCTTGACCACATGGGTGGTGACCAGCTGCGCCGTAAAATCGAAAGCATGGGTGTGAAAGTTCACACCAGCAAAAACACCAAAGAGATCGTTCAGGAAGGCACTGAAGCGCGCAAAACTATGCGCTTTGCCGACGGCAGCGAGCTGGAAGTAGACTTTATCGTCTTCTCCACCGGTATTCGCCCTCGCGACAAGCTGGCTAACCAGTGTGGCCTGGCCGTTGCTCAGCGCGGCGGTATCATGATTAACGATACCTGCCAGACCTCTGATCCGGACATCTACGCAATTGGCGAGTGCGCCAGCTGGAACAACCGTGTGTATGGGCTGGTCGCCCCGGGCTACAAAATGGCGCAGGTCGCCGTAGACCATATCCTCGGAACGGAGAACGCCTTCGAAGGCGCAGACATGAGCGCCAAGCTGAAGCTGCTGGGCGTGGACGTTGGCGGTATTGGCGATGCCCACGGTCGTACCCCGAACTCACGCAGCTACGTCTACCTCGACGAAAGCAAAGAAGTCTATAAACGCCTGATCGTCAGCCAGGACAACAAAACCCTGCTCGGCGCGGTGCTGGTGGGTAACACCAGTGATTACGGCAACCTGCTGCAACTGGTGCTGAATGCCATCGAACTGCCGGAAAACCCGGACGCCCTGATCCTGCCTGCTCACGCCTCGAGCGGCAAACCGTCTATCGGCGTTGATAAACTGCCAGACAGCGCGCAGATTTGCTCCTGCTTCGACGTCACCAAAGGCATGTTGATTTCAGCTATCAACAAAGGCTGCCACACTGTTGCAGCGCTGAAAGCCGAAACCAAAGCCGGTACCGGCTGCGGCGGTTGTATTCCACTGGTCACCCAGGTGCTGAACGCCGAACTGGCGAAACAGGGCATCGAAGTGAACAACAATCTGTGCGAACACTTCTCTTACTCTCGCCAGGAGCTTTACCATCTGATCCGCGTGGAGGGCATCAAATCCTTCGACGAACTGCTGGCAAAACACGGCCAGGGTTATGGCTGCGAAGTATGTAAGCCAACCGTTGGTTCTCTGCTGGCCTCCTGCTGGAATGAGTACGTTCTCAAACCTGAACATACGCCACTGCAGGACACCAACGATAACTTCCTGGCAAACATCCAGAAAGACGGTACCTATTCTGTTATTCCACGTTCTGCCGGTGGCGAAATTACCCCGGAAGGGCTGGTCGCCGTAGGTCGCATTGCACGTGAATTTAACCTGTACACCAAAATTACTGGTTCCCAGCGTATCGGCCTGTTTGGTGCGCAGAAAGATGATCTGCCAGAAATCTGGCGTCAGCTGATTGAAGCGGGCTTCGAAACTGGGCATGCGTATGCCAAAGCGCTGCGTATGGCGAAAACCTGCGTAGGCAGCACCTGGTGCCGCTACGGCGTCGGCGACAGCGTGGGCTTCGGCGTGGAGCTGGAAAACCGCTACAAAGGCATCCGTACGCCGCATAAAATGAAGTTTGGCGTCTCCGGCTGTACTCGTGAATGTGCGGAAGCGCAGGGTAAAGACGTGGGTATTATTGCTACTGAGAAAGGCTGGAACTTGTACGTGTGCGGTAACGGCGGGATGAAACCACGCCACGCAGACCTGCTGGCGGCAGATCTCGACCACGATACGCTGATTCAGTATCTCGACCGCTTCATGATGTTCTACATCCGTACCGCCGACAAGCTGACCCGTACCGCTTCCTGGCTGGACAACCTGGAAGGCGGCATCGACTACCTGAAGTCAGTCATCATCGACGACAAACTGGGCCTTAACGAACAGCTTGAAGCCGAGATGGCTCGCCTGCGCGAAGCGGTGATTTGCGAATGGACCGAAACCGTGAACACCCCGGCGGCACAAACGCGCTTCAAACACTTTATCAACAGCACCCAGCGCGACCCGAACGTACAGGTTGTGGCAGAGCGCGAACAGCATCGTCCGGCGACACCGTATGAACGAATTCCGGTCACGCTGGTGGAGGAAAACGCATGAGCCAGTGGGTAAACATCTGCAATATTAACGACATCCTGCCTGCCACCGGCGTTTGCGCGCTGCTGGGTAAAGAGCAGGTCGCGATTTTCCGTCCCCGCCACGATGAACAGGTTTTTGCCATCAGCAATATCGACCCGTTCTTTGAGGCCAGCGTCCTCTCACGCGGCTTGATTGCGGAGCATCAAGGCGAACTGTGGGTTGCCAGTCCGCTGAAAAAACAACGTTTCCGCCTGACCGACGGACACTGTATGGAAGATGCCAGCCACTCCGTGAAGCACTACGACGTTCGCGTGAAGGACGGCAAGGTGCAGCTGAAAGGCTAATCCCCTCGCCTTTCCTATAGGAAAGGCTTATGACCCCTTATGGGTAACGGCAGGAAAAACCGTATGTTCTGTACGATTCCTGCTGTTATCCTGACGTCAATTCTTACCCCCTCCATGAATGCTGCGAGGTAACGTCGTGGATCACCTGCCGATTTTTTGTCAATTACGCAACCGCGACTGCCTGCTCGTGGGCGGCGGCGATGTGGCTGAACGCAAAGCGCGCCTGCTGTTAGAAGCAGGTGCCCGTTTGACTGTTAACGCCCTCGACTTTGCGCCACAGTTTGAGGTCTGGGCCCAGGAAGGAATGCTCACGCTGGAGCGGGGGGCGTTTAATGAATCCCTGCTGGATACCTGCTGGCTGACTATTGCCGCGACGGACGATGATACCGTGAACCAGCGCGTCAGCGATGCCTGCGAAGCCCGCCGTATCTTCTGTAACGTGGTGGATGCGCCACAGGAAGCCAGCTTTATCATGCCGTCGATTATCGACCGTTCACCGCTGATGATTGCAGTGTCGGCCGGTGGCCGCTCGCCGGTACTTGCTCGCCTGCTGCGGGAAAAACTGGAGGCCGTGCTGCCACAGCATCTTGGTCAGATTGCGCATTACGCCGGACAGCTCCGCTCCCGTGTGAAGCAAACCTTCGCAACCGTAGGTGAGCGACGTCGGTTCTGGGAAAAATTCTTTGTGAACGACAGGCTGGCGCAGTCGCTGGCGAATCAGGACAGCAAAGCCGTTGAAGAGACGACCGAACAACTGCTGCGCGAACCGCTGGATCACCGCGGTGAAGTGGTTCTGGTGGGGGCTGGGCCGGGAGATGCGGGCTTGCTGACGCTGAAAGGTCTCCAGCAGATCCAGCAGGCCGATATCGTGGTTTACGATCGCCTGGTCTCCGATGACATCATGAACCTGGTGCGTCGCGATGCTGACCGTATTTTTGTGGGCAAACGCGCGGGCTACCATTGCGTGCCGCAGGAAGAGATTAACCAGATCCTGCTGCGCGAGGCGCAAAAGGGAAAACGCGTGGTGCGTCTGAAAGGTGGTGATCCGTTTATCTTTGGCCGTGGCGGTGAAGAGCTGGAAACCCTGTGCAACGCGGGTATTCCGTTCTCTGTCGTGCCGGGCATTACGGCGGCATCCGGTTGCTCAGCCTACTCAGGCATTCCGCTGACACACCGGGACTACGCCCAGAGCGTGCGTCTGGTGACGGGCCACCTGAAAACCGGCAGCGAGCTGGACTGGCATAACCTGGCCGCAGAAAAACAGACGCTGGTGTTCTATATGGGGCTAAACCAGGCCGCCACAATTCAGGCGAAACTGCTGGAACACGGCATGGATGCAGATATGCCTGTCGCACTGGTGGAAAACGGTACCGCCATTACGCAGCGCGTGGTAAATGGCGTGCTGACACAGCTCGGTGAACTGGCGCAACAGGTTGAAAGCCCGGCGCTGATTGTCGTGGGCCGTGTGGTGGAACTGCGCGATAAACTTAACTGGTTCTCGAATCACTAACGCATATTCGTCCTTCCCTGAGTAGTCCTTATGCGGACTACTCCCCTCTTACTGCTGTCGATAACATACCGCCCCGAAGTGGAACTTTTCCCCTTTATTCCCTTGAGTTACATCTTATTTTCGTTTTCAGACAAGGAATGCGTATGTTTAAACTGGCAAAAGCCGCCGTTCTGGTCGGCCTGTTATCGACTCTGACGGCCTGCACCGGTCGTGTAGAAAACACGAAAAATAACTGCAGCTACGATTATCTGCTGCACCCGGCGATCTCCATTTCGAAGATCATCGGTGGTTGCGGCCCGGCGGCACAGCAGTAAGCGTTTTTCAGGCGTAAAAAAACCGGGGTTTCCCGGTTTTTTGTTGTCGGGCGGCGGAGTCGCCACCCGGCAAAGCAAGCTTAAGGTTTACCAACAAACCCAATCGCTTCGTACACCGCTTTCAGGGTTTCGGACGCGCGTGCACTGGCTTTTTCCGCGCCGTCTTTCATCACCTTCTGCAGGAAAGCTTCGTCGTTACGATAGCGGTTATAGCGCTCCTGCAGCTCAGTCAGCATGCCAGAAACGGCATCCGCCACTTCACCTTTCAGGTGGCCATACATCTTGCCTTCAAAATGCTGTTCCAGCTCAGGGATGCTCTGACCGGTAACCCCGGAGAGAATATCCAGCAGGTTGGAGACGCCCGCTTTGTTCTGCACGTCGTAGCGCACGACAGGCGGCTCGTCGGAGTCGGTGACCGCGCGCTTGAGCTTTTTGACGACTGATTTCGGATCTTCCAGCAGGCCGATAACGTTGTTGCGGTTATCGTCAGACTTAGACATCTTTTTGGTCGGTTCCAGCAGTGACATCACGCGTGCGCCGGATTTCGGAATGAATGGCTCAGGTACCTTGAACACATCGCCATAAATCGCATTAAAGCGCTGGGCAATATCACGGCTCAGCTCCAGGTGCTGCTTCTGGTCTTCACCAACAGGAACCTGGTTAGTCTGATACAGCAGAATGTCTGCAGCCATCAGAACCGGATAGTCGAACAGACCGGCGTTGATGTTTTCAGAGTAGCGCGCGGATTTATCCTTGAACTGGGTCATGCGGCTCAGCTCGCCGAAGTAGGTGTAGCAGTTCAGCGCCCAGCCCAGCTGTGCGTGCTCTGGTACATGCGACTGAACAAAAATGGTGCTCTTCTCAGGATCAATTCCGCAGGCCAGATACAGCGCCAGGGTGTCCAGCGTGGCTTTACGCAGTTTCTCAGGATCCTGACGCGCGGTAATCGCATGGAGATCGACGATGCAATAAATGCAATGGTAGTCATCCTGCATGCTGACCCACTGACGTAACGCACCCATGTAGTTACCAATGGTCAATTCACCTGAAGGCTGTGCGCCACTAAAAACGATGGGCTTAGTCATTATTCAATTCCTGATGTTCACTGTGTGAAAGCCCGAGTACGGGCAACAAATCTTTGAAGTGGTCGAACACGACGTCCGGCTCACTTAGCGTGATGGCCTCACCGTAGTTGTAGCCGTAGGTTAACCCGACGGAAGGACACCCAGCCGCTCGGGCAGCCAGAATATCATTGCGTGAATCACCAACAAAGAGCAGCTCCGCAGGCGTTAAGGATAATTTTCCTGCCACCAGCAGAAGCGGTTCCGGATGCGGCTTTTTGTTTTGTACGTCATCACCGCCCACAATGACGGTGAAATACTTCGCGATATCCAGCGCTTCTAGCAGAGGTGCAACAAATGGCGTTGGCTTATTGGTTACCAGCCCCAGCGGGATGCCTTTCGCATGCAGTGTGCTCAGCGTTTCCAGGACGTCCGGGAACAGGAAACTCCCCTCCTCGACAGTCTCTTCATAGAAACGATCAAACAGTTTGCGCAGAATACGCAGTTGCTCGTCCTTCGGGATGTCGGCATGATCGACGCTCGGTTTACCCTGTGCCGAACGCTGCGACGCACGCTCCTGGCGAGCCCATGTCAACGCACGCTCCATCAGCACGTCAGCACCGTTGCCGATCCACGTTACCACACGCTCTTCACCCGCAACGGGGAGTTCAAGCGCATACAGCGCCTGGTCAACAGCGCTTGTTAAGCCCGGCGCGCTGTCGACCAGCGTGCCATCGAGGTCGAATGCCACACCCCGAATTGTCTGCAATTTATCCATGACTTACCTTCGCCAGTTCACGGCGCATTTCATCAATGACTTTTTTGTAATCCGGTTGGTCGAAAATTGCCGAACCTGCAACGAACATATCCGCGCCCGCTGCCGCAATTTCACCAATGTTATTCACTTTCACACCTCCATCCACTTCCAGACGAATGTCGTAGCCCGACTCATCAATACGACGACGCACTTCACGCAGCTTATCCAGCGTATGAGGAATGAACGACTGACCGCCAAAGCCTGGGTTAACGGACATCAGCAAAATTACGTCCAGCTTATCCATCACATAATCGAGATAGCTCAGCGGCGTTGCCGGGTTAAACACCAGACCGGCTTTACAGCCGTTCTCTTTGATCAGCTGCAGCGTGCGATCCACATGTTCAGAGGCTTCCGGGTGGAAGGTGATGATGCTGGCTCCCGCCGCGGCAAAATCCGGCACGATGCGGTCAACCGGTTTCACCATCAGGTGTACGTCGATCGGGGCGGTAATACCATAGTTACGCAGCGCCTTGAGCACCATCGGACCGATGGTCAGGTTAGGAACGTAGTGGTTATCCATCACGTCGAAATGGACGACATCTGCGCCAGCCGCGAGAGCTTTAGCGGTGTCTTCACCCAGGCGGGCAAAATCGGCCGACAGAATTGAGGGAGCAATCAAAAACTGTTTCATCCGCATCTCCTTGAAATGTATTTACCGGCGGGCAAAACGGCTCAGGGGCGATAAAGAGCCAGGAGTTCGTCCACCTTTTTACGTGTGCCGCCGTTGCTGCTAATGCTACGCCGCACTTTAACCTGAAAATGCTTCGCGGCTTTGTACCATTCGCGCGTATCAGGGGTATCGTGATTTGAAATTAACACCGGAATTCTTTTACTGACCAGCTTTTCCGCCATCTCTGCCAGACGAGCCTGTTCGGCCGGGCTGAAGCTGTTGGTGTGATAGGCAGTGAAATTTGCCGTCGCAGACAGCGGCGCATAAGGGGGGTCACAGTAAACCACCGAGTTTACGCCTGCCAGTTCCATACACTCTTCATAGGAGAGGCAGTGAAACTCAGCATTCTGTGCTTTTTCAGCAAAGTGATACAGCTCGTCCTGTGGGAAATACGGGCGCTTATAGCGGCCAAAAGGTACGTTGAATTCACCACGAAGATTATACCGACACAGGCCGTTGTAGCCATGTCGGTTAAGATAGAGGAACAACAAGGCCCGGCGGAACGAATCCTCACTCTGATTGAACTCCGCGCGGAACTGGTAGTAAATGTCCGGGTTATTGTTCTCAGGCGTAAACAGTTTACGCGCCTCTGCGACATACTCATCGGTACGCAGTTTGACGATGTTATAGAGGCTGATAAGGTCGCTGTTGATATCCGCCAGGATATAACGAGAAAAATCGGTGTTCAGGAACACCGATCCCGCGCCCACGAAGGGCTCGATAAGACACTCACCTTTCGGCAGGTGCTTTTTAATATCATCGAGCAGGGGGTATTTCCCCCCTGCCCATTTCAGAAAAGCGCGATTTTTTTTCATGCTGACTAACTGATTACACCTTCTCCGGCTGTGGAGAAAGCTCCGACAGCATCCTGCGCTTTAAACATTACTTCAGATCGGCCTGAACCTGATGAATTGGCTTCGCCCACGGGTTTTTCGCCTGAACGTCTGCTGGCAGTGTCGCCACGGCGCGTTTCGCTTCATCTTTGGACGCATACACACCGCTCACCAGCACATACCACGGCTGACCGTTACGGGTCGTCTGATAAACCACGTAGTTTTTCAGATTCGATTTCTTCGCCCAACCGTTGAGGTTGTCATAGTTAGACGAACTGCTCAGCTGCAGCGTGTAATTGCTGGAAGGTGCAGATTTCAGCGAACCTACGTTACCTGCTGTTTTGCCTGCTGCGGCGCTGGAAGCTGTAGCAGACGCTGCAGGTGCTGTCGTGCTCGCCGTTGCTTTCGGCGCAGTCTGTGTGACTGGCGCTTTTGCTGGCTCGCTCACCGCAGCCGTTTCAGTATGTTTTGGCTGTGCTGGTGCGGCTTTCACTTCAGGCGCTTTCACCACTGCCTGAGGTTTAGTTTCGCGTTTAGGCTCAATCACTGCCTGCTTACGTTCAGGACGTGTCGCAGTTTGTGTCTGGCGCGGTTTCGTTTCCGTCGCAGCAGTTTGCGGCTGAGCGTTACCACCGCGAATCGGTGCGACGGTTGCAGGTTCAGTTGGCAGTGTAGAGTTAACTACGGCGTTATCAATCTGCTGCTGGTTTTGCGGCTGCGTCAGTGCATTATTCAGGTCTCCCTGAACTTCTACACGCTGCTGACCTTCAGGCGTAACAGGTGCCTGGCTCTGAGCTGGGTTTGAGGAAACCGGCGGCAGAGAAACATCCTGTGGTGCTGCGGTGTTTCCTGCGGTCTGCTCTGCCGGAGTGGTACCCGGTGCAGGTTGCGCGCCATTTGCCTGATTTGCCGCATCGTTACCGGAGAGATTGATGCTCTTCTCAGCGGAGGCGGTTTGCTCGGTTGAGTTCGTTGATGGTGCTTTAAGTGCGGAACCAATGCCGACAATCAGCAGCACAAGTACCAACACGCCAAGCCCCATCATAAGATACTGGCGGGAAGCCGGTTTTGGTGCAGCGGCTTTCTTACGTTTACGCGGGCGACGCTCTACAGGCTCTTCGTCCATTGAATCTTCTTCGGACTCATAATCCTCTTCTTCTCGCTCATCACGCGCGTTGCGGCTGCGCGAAGGGCGACGATCGTCTGCATCCAGATCAACATCGTCAAAGTTGATCTGCGGCTCGTTATCACGTTCTGAAGATTGACGAGAACGACCAGTACGACGATCGCTGGGATCGGGTTTCAGCTCGTCTTCTGGTTTGAATTCATCCATTTAACACCCCACTCAAAGGCTTATGCCAACGACTTTGCATTTCACCTGAAGCTAAACGACCACCTGCAACAGTGGCCTGACCTTTCTAGTTGTTACGCCTGCTGACAATCAGCGATAGCGCCAAGAACGACATCGTGCGGCACTCCGCCGCGCACTTCACTCTTCCCTATTGCAAGCGGGAGTACAAGACGCATCTCACCTGCCAATACTTTTTTATCGCGCATCATGTGGGGTAAATACGCTTGTGCCGACATCTCTTGCGGCCCGGTCACTGGCAAGCCTGCACGCTCAAGCAGCGCGATGATGCGCGCCGTCTCATCCGGTTTAAACTGCCCCAGACGTTCAGAGGTGCGAGCAGCCATCACCATTCCGGCAGCAACCGCTTCACCGTGAAGCCAGTTACCGTAACCCATTTCGGCTTCAATCGCGTGACCAAACGTATGCCCCAGATTCAGTAAAGCACGTAAGCCCGTTTCACGCTCGTCCGCAGCGACAACTTCCGCTTTCAGCTCACAACAACGACGGATGCAATATGCCAGTTTAGCCTCATCCAGGCGCAGCAACGCATCCATATTCTCTTCAAGCCAGTCAAAGAACTCGCCATCCAGAATAATGCCGTATTTGATCACTTCAGCAAGACCAGACGCCAGCTCACGCTTCGGCAGCGTTTTCAGACAGTCGAGATCCACCACCACCGAAGCGGGCTGGTAGAACGCACCAATCATGTTTTTGCCAAGCGGATGGTTGACCGCAGTTTTGCCGCCAACAGAAGAGTCGACCTGAGACAGTAACGTGGTTGGAATCTGAATAAAACGGACACCACGTTGATAGCTTGCAGCCGCAAAGCCGGTGAGATCGCCCACAACACCGCCGCCCAGGGCAAGCAGTGTTGTATCGCGACCATGCGGTTTTTGCAGCAATGCGGTAAAGACGGTATCCAGTACCGTCAGACTTTTATACTGCTCGCCATCGGGCAGAATGACACTGTCGACTTTTACACCCGCCTGCTCTAGCAGGTGGCGTACACGGTCAAGATAAAGCGGAGCCAGCGTCTCGTTGGTGACCAGCATCGCCTGATCACCCGCTTTCAGTGGTAAAAAGGAAGCTGGGTCGTTAAACAAACCAGCCGCGATGGTGATAGGGTAACTACGTTCCCCGAGAGTAACTGTAATCCTCTCCATGACGCGACATCCACCTTTAATGCTTTTACCCGCAGGCGAGTGTATATAAAGCCAGAATCAGTTGCTTTCCAGCATATGAATAATCTGGTTTGCAACCACTTTAGCGCTCTGATCGTCAGTACGAATGGTCACATCAGCAATCTCTTCGTACAACGGATTGCGTTCATCGGCCAACGCTTCCAGAACTTCGCGTGGTGGCGTTTCAACCTGCAGCAGCGGGCGCTTTTTATCACGCTGCGTACGTGCCAGCTGTTTCTCGATGGTCGTTTCAAGATAGACCACTACGCCACGGGCGGAGAGACGGTTGCGGGTTTCGCGAGATTTTACAGAGCCGCCGCCTGTTGCCAGCACAATGCCCTGTTTTTCCGTGAGTTCGTTGATCACTTTTTCTTCTCGGTCACGGAAACCTTCTTCGCCTTCTACGTCGAAAACCCAGCCCACATCAGCTCCGGTTCGTTTCTCAATCTCTTGATCAGAATCGTAAAATTCCATATTGAGTTGTTGAGCTAACTGACGCCCAATAGTGCTTTTGCCGGCACCCATAGGCCCAACCAGAAAGATATTGCGTTTCTCTGCCATTTTATCGGTACTACTAAGACTATTCGTTAATGGTAATCCCCGCTTCGCAGACACCCAGCGTAGCAGGACATGAACTGAAACCTCATATGCAATAGAGCGAGAGTCAGACTAAAAATTATCTCAATACTCCGGCTTGTTTGGCAACTGATTAAATCACCGCGCCGGGCGCATAAGGTAATAAGACGTAAGTCCAACTCAAATCGGTACTCCTTGTATGCTAATTCATGCCCCACGTCAAACATCTGCAACAAACTGAATGCAAAATCATTGCGGGGATCGTTACCCGTCAGTGAATACCGACCAGACGTGGTGTAATAAACACCACTAACTCACGTCGTTCGTTGTCTTTTCCATCATGACGAAAAAGCTGCCCAATCCAGGGGATGCGACCCAGCCCCGGCACGCTGTCGCTGCCTGTTTTGTTCTTCTGCGAGAAAATTCCACCCAGCGCCAGTGTTTCTCCGCTTTTTACCTCCACCTGTGTTTCGATCTCTTGTTTGTCGATCGCCAGCGTTTCACCATCAGCCTGCTGCAGCACCTGCCCCGGCATATTCTCACTGATGTGTAATTTCAGACGCACACGTCCACCAGGCAATACCACGGGAGTCACCTCCATCCCTAATACCGCCTCTTTGAATTCCACAGAGGTCGCCCCGCTTTCACCGCTTGAGACCTGATACGGGATCTCACTCCCCTGTTTGATGCTGGCCGGTTGCATATGCGAGGCCAGCAGTCGCGGGCTGGCGATGATATCAACCTGCTGTTTTTGCTCCAGTGCAGACAACTCCAGATCCAGCAGCCGACCATTAATTCGCCCGATATTAAAACCCACGTGGCTGGTAGCGCTGGCCACGGAAAGATCGCTGCCAAGCGTCGTGACGTGTCCGACCTTGCCCGCGTCGGTGGCGTCGGCGAGATTCCACTTCACTCCCAGCTCACGCAGGCTTTTTTCATTAATGGTCACGATATGCGCCGCCAGCTCAACCTGCTCGACGGGAATATCCATTTGGGCGGCCCAGCGCTGTAGCATCTCCAGCACCGTCTGATTATCCCGAACCAACAGGCGGTTAGTGCGCTTGTCGAGTGATAAACTCCCCTTTGGGCTCAGGAGTTTTTCGGCTGCTTTTTGTAACTCCCCGGCATCAGCGTAAGAAAAAGAGAGACTCTGTGAGACCAGTGGTGCATCCAGCTGCCGGCGCGTCCGCTCCTGCTCTGAACGCTCCCGCTGTTCGCGCTGCCAGGCCGCGGTATGGACATAAAAAATGCCACCCTCCTCTCGTAAAACGAGCCCGGCGCTGTTGACCACCGTCTGTAGCGCTTGTCGCCAGGGGACGCGCGTCAGGTTAAGTGAAAGCGTGCCGCTAACATCAGGTGATATCACCAGATTACGGTTCTCCTGCGCGAAAAGTGCCTGTAGCACCTGAACCACAGGAACATCATCCACCACCAGCGTGACGGGTTTTGGTACGGTGGCCCACAGCGGATGGCAGAACGCCAGCAGCAACAGCATTATCCTTAAGTTCATTTTTAATCGTTCCTTCTCGTTGCCACGTCCATTGTCCAGGTTCACATGTGTCACCCACATCAACAACCAGTGCTGACTCATTGATGGCTTTTACCTGCCAGCCCACCGGGAAGCGCTGATGCGTTTTCAGGCGATACCAGCGCTTTTGCCCATCCTGTAAGATGCCAACCGTTTCATGACCCGCCACCATACCGCGGTAGTGCCACTGCACCAGTTGACCACTACTGCAAGGATCGTCCGGCGGGCGAAACGGATCGCGCATGCCGGTCAATGTCAGCACCGAACAAACCAGCAAGCAACGCGCACTATTTCTCATGATCCGACTCCAGCTCCAGCCGCAGGCGTAACAACGCATCCTGTGGCGCAATAGCGAAAGCAGCGACCTGCACATCCCGCTGCGCCAGCAGAGAAAAAACGGTCGGGATCGCCGGCCATTCAGCATCCAGCGTCAGTTCTCCTCCCCTTTGCGACGGCTTCCAGTGAACCAATTTCACACCGTTCCCCTGAAAATCGAGCGGTGAAAAGGGCTGCATCTTCTGCAATTCCCTGGGTTCCGGGTTAAAAGGTATCTTACTGGCTGCGGGCCATAGCGATGCATTAGCCCGCGCATCCTGCATCAATTGCCGCTGGAGTTCAGCACACAGCCTGTCTACTGGACGGAGCAAGGTGCTCCATCCAGCCAGCCCGGCAAAGAGAATACTCAGACACCAGCAAAGCACCCGATGCCATGGACGGTTTTCGCACCAGCGTTCCAACAGGGTGTCCACACGTTACCTCTCACTTTTCAGATTAAATGTGAACATCCAGTGTCCCTGGCTATCCTGGCGAATCTCCCCTGCGGGTCCTGTCGTGAACCCGTCGAGTTGTCCAGGTACATCACGCAGCGCAGAAAGGGCTGGCAGAGTAGTGGCATACCCGATAAGCATCAGAGCGGGAGGCTGATAACGCAGTTCTGTCAGCCAGACCTGCGACGGAATGACGCTGGCAAGTGATTCCAGCACCGGTTGCCACGCGTGTCGTTGACGTTTCAGTGCAGGCATCGGCGTCTGGCGAGACATAAGTGCGTGACGCACGGACTGCATTCCCGCCAGTTCAGCTCGCAGAGCGTGCAGTCTCACCTGGTGGTTTATCCTCAGACCGAAAATGACCATCAGCATCACCAGCCATGCGCCGACAAACATCGCGCCCCAGAAACGCAGGCATCGCGCCCTCCTTTGCTGTCGCCACGGCATAAAGTTCGTCATGTTCACTCAGGAACCTCGCTCATGGCTAACGCCAGCGCGACGGTGTAATCAGCACCGCAATCCGGTAGAGGGGCATGGCAGCGATCCAGGGTTTCCCATGGGTCACGTAGGCTATCGAACAGCGCGATATTGCCTGGGCTCAGGGCCAGCAGCGCCGCCAGTTCCGTCGCGTTTGCAGCTTCTGTGGTAAAGCGGCGTCCCCACTGGTGGCGCATAGCCCAAAGCCACTGATGTTCATCTCGCCAGGCGACGCAATGCGCCGGGGCAACTGCGGGAAGAAGGTTCGCCAGTGCGCTGGCATCCGGGGTAATCGTCACCAGCCGCAAACGTAGCGTTTTCGCCAGCGCCAGGAGAGTTTCAACCTCTTTGTTTTGTGCAGCGGTAACATGAAATGTGTTGCTGAACGTGTCCTGCACGTAATCGAAACAGAGCGTTTCTGCTGGCATCTCCAGTTCGCGAGAGAGCGCCGCGCCCAGCCATGAAAGTTGCTCACTGTCGCGCAGCGCAATGCCCGGGCGGGGAAGTGACCGTTGCAGGGTGCGTCCTGCCGGGAAAGAGAGGAACACACGGTGGTGGTGCGGCAACGTCTTCCGCCAGTCGCGCAACGCGTCAACCAGCTGTTCTGGCTGGCAAATTTTACCTTCCCGAATAATGCCTTCGGCCAGAGAGATTGCCCACCAGCGACGCAAGCACCAGCCCGCTCTCTCCCGGGCCAATGCGATAATCAGCACCCTATCCTGTTGAATATGAACGCCCGTTTGCCATGTTTTGAAAGCCATGCTTCACGATCTCCTTATCGCCCGTCACCGTGACGGCTATATCAATGAATCAGGCTTGCCTTTATACTACCGCGCGATTGTTTAGAAACTGCCCAAGTGAAACCAAATGGGAAATCTCCGGTGAAGTTCGTAAAGTATTTATTCATCCTTGCAGTCTGTTGCATTCTGCTGGGAGCAGGCTCGATTTACGGTTTGTACAAATATATTGAGCCACAGCTACCTGATGTCGCCACGCTTCGCGATGTGCGACTCCAGATCCCGATGCAAGTCTATAGCGCCGATGGCGAGTTGATGGCGCAGTATGGCGAGAAGCGCCGTATTCCGCTGACCTTAAACCAAATTCCACCTGTTATGGTGAAAGCCTTTATCGCCACTGAGGACAGCCGTTTTTACGAGCACCATGGTGTCGATCCGATAGGGATTTTCCGTGCCGCAAGCATTGCGTTGTTCTCCGGTCATGCCTCTCAGGGGGCGAGTACCATTACGCAACAGCTGGCACGTAACTTCTTCCTCAGTCCGGAAAAGACGCTGATCCGTAAGATCAAAGAGGTGTTCCTTGCGATCCGTATTGAGCAGTTGTTAAGCAAAGACGAGATCCTTGAGCTGTACCTCAATAAAATCTATCTGGGTTACCGTGCCTATGGCGTGGGCGCTGCTGCACAGGTGTACTTTGGTAAACCAGTTGAGCAACTCAGCTTGAGCGAAATGGCAACCATCGCGGGTCTACCGAAAGCACCTTCCACGTTTAACCCGCTCTACTCGCTCGATCGCGCCACTGCACGTCGTAACGTCGTTCTGTCCCGTATGTTAAGCGAAGGCTATATCAGCCAGAGCGAGTACGACCAGGCGCGTAATGATGTCATTGATGCCAACTACCATGCCCCTGAGATCGCCTTCTCTGCCCCTTATCTGACCGAAATGGTTCGCCAGGAAATGGTGAATCGTTATGGTGACAAGGCCTATGAAGATGGTTATCGCGTTTACACCACTGTTACCCGCAAAGTTCAGCAAGCAGCTCAGGAAGCGGTGCGTAATAACGTGCTGGATTACGATATGCGTCACGGCTATCGCGGCCCGTCAAACGTGCTCTGGAAAGTGGGCGAAAGTGCGTGGGACAGCAAAAAAATCACCGCTACGCTGAAAGCGCTGCCAACCTATGGTCCGCTCCTTCCTGCCGTGGTGACTCAAGCCGATCCTCAGGAAGCCGTTGCAACGCTCGCGGACGGCACCTCCGTCTCCCTGCGTATGGATGGCATCCGTTGGGCGCGTCCATACCGTTCGGATACCCTGCAAGGCGCAACGCCGCGTAAAGTGACCGATGCGGTACAAACCGGACAGCAAATCTGGGTGCGCAAGGTAGGTGAGTCCTGGTGGCTGGCGCAGGTTCCGGACGTTAACTCGGCTCTGGTCTCCATTAATCCTCAGAACGGTGCGGTAATGGCTCTGGTCGGTGGGTTCGATTTTAACCAGAGCAAATTTAACCGTGCTACCCAGGCACTGCGTCAGGTCGGTTCCAATATCAAGCCGTTCCTCTACACTGCCGCGATGGATAAGGGCCTGACCCTCGCCAGCATCCTTAACGACGTGCCCATCTCTCGCTGGGATGCCGGTGCAGGTTCCGACTGGCAGCCGAAGAACTCCCCGGCGGAATATGCCGGCCCAATTCGTCTTCGTCAGGGTCTGGGACAGTCGAAAAACGTGGTGATGGTGCGTGCCATGCGCGCGATGGGCGTCGACTATGCTGCCGAGTATCTGCAGCGCTTCGGTTTCCCGGCGCAGAACATCGTTCGTACCGAATCTCTGGCGTTAGGCTCAGCCTCCTTTACGCCGCTTCAGGTTGCACGTGGATACTCGGTAATGGCCAACGGTGGCTTCCTGATTGATCCGTATTTCATCAGTAAAATCGAGAACGATCAGGGTGGCGTACTGTTTGAAGCGAAGCCGAAAATTGCTTGTCCTGACTGCGATATTCCGGTCATTTACGGCAATACGCCGAAATCTGACGTGCTTGAAAATAAGGACATGGAAGACGTCGCTGTGTCTCAGGAGCAGCAGAACGGCGTAGTACCGCAGCCGCAACTGGAACAGGCGAACCAGGCGCTGGTGGCGCAGACTGGTGCGCAGGAGTATGCCCCGCATGTGATCAACACGCCGCTGTCGTTCCTGATCAAAAGCGCACTGAACACTAACATCTTCGGTGAACCAGGCTGGCAAGGTACCGGCTGGCGTGCAGGACGTGATTTGCAGCGTCATGACATCGGCGGTAAGACAGGGACCACCAACAGCTCGAAAGATGCGTGGTTCTCCGGCTACGGCCCGGGTGTGGTGACCTCAGTCTGGATCGGTTTCGACGATCATCGTCGTGACTTAGGCCGTACAACGGCGTCAGGAGCGATTAAAGATCAGATTTCTGGCTACGAAGGCGGTGCGAAAAGTGCACAACCTGCCTGGGATGCGTATATGAAGTCTGTTCTTGAAGGTGTTCCGGAACAGCCGCTGACGCCACCGCCAGGCGTGGTGACAGTCAATATCGACCGCAGTACAGGCCAGCTCGCCAACGGCGGGAATAGTCGAGAAGAGTATTTCATCGAGGGCACGCAGCCAACCACACAGGCGGTGCACGAGGTGGGTACAGAGATTATTGATAACGGTGAAACGCACGAGTTGTTCTAAATATAAAAATGCCCGATAAAAATCGGGCAAAGCATCGTAGGCCGGGTAAGGCGAAGCCGCCACCCGGCTTTTTTTATGGCCTACAGTCGCCCCTGCCCCTTCAACCACTCACGAACCAGGAACAGCGCACTCACATTACGCGCTTCGTTAAAGTCCGGGTCTTCCAGCAAATCCATCAGGTGTGCTAACGGCCAGCGAACCTGCGGCAGTGGTTCCGGTTCGTCTCCTTCCAGCGATTCTGGATAGAGATCTTCAGCCACCACAATATTCATTTTGCTGGAAAAATAGGACGGTGCCAGGCTCAGTTTTTTCAGGAACGACAGCTCATTTGCACCAAAACCCACCTCTTCTTTCAGCTCACGGTTTGCCGCTTCAAAGACGGTTTCACCCGGGTCGATAAGTCCTTTCGAAAACCCGAGCTCGTAAGATTCCGTTCCCACAGCGTATTCGCGGATCAAAATCAGATGATCGTCGACAATGGGAACAATCATCACCGCTTCGCGCGCAGAGGGGCGCATACGCTCATAAACGCGACGCACACCGTTGCTGAACTCCAGATCCACGCTTTCGACATTAAACAGGCGCGATTTGGCGATAGTTTCAACATTCAGAATGGTGGGTTTTTGTAGTGGTTTGCTCATCTTGATGGGTCTTAGCAGTGAGAACGGGCTTTATTGTGCGATACGCCGCACGGTTTCGGCAATGTCAATCGTTCTTTATTTACATTTATGCAACGTAATAAAGATCAATCCTCAATTCAAAACAAATGTCAAGAGGTTGAAATGTTTCCAGGAATTTGCTGATATCGCGCCATAACAGGCTTTGCTATCATCATCGGTCACTGGGATGCGCTTCAGAATGCTCAAGTTCGACTCCATACTTGCCGATAGCCAACCACAGACTCTCATTCAATATTAAAGGTGCTACAGACTACACCTGTAAGAAGATAAGTAAGATGGGGAAAGCATGAGCACCATTTTGATTGTTCTCGCTGCTATGCTGGCCGGCGCATTGTTTGCAGGGTGGGTGTACAGGCGTCGCATACAACGCCGTTACCGGTTGCCTTTTTTAAATGCGTTCGCTGGCGCAACGACGCGTAAACTCACGCAAGACGAGCGCGATGCAGTTGAAAACTATCTCGAAACGCTGAACCGTTCTCAGTTAACCCCTGGGCCGACGGGAGCTACTACTGCGCCAGTCTCACTTAAGCTTAATGCGCAAAGTGATACCGTGCTGTGCCTGACGCGCTCCATCACGCGCTATGGCATCACCACCGATGATCCCAACAAATGGCGCTATTACCTTGATTCTGTCGAAGTACATCTGCCCCCTTCCTGGGAGCAATACATTACTGACGAAAACAGCGTTGAACTGATCCACACCGATTCACTACCTCTGGTCATCTCGCTTAACGGTCACACGTTAAGTGAATACCTTCAGGAAGCGCCTCGCTTTGCCCTGGAACGTGCAAGTTCAACCCAGGCTTCCATCCGTGGCGAAGAGTCAGAGCAGATCGAGCTGCTGAATATCCGCCAGGAGACGCATGAAGAATACGCCCTGAGCCGTCCGGATGGCATTCGTGAAGCCATCCTGATCGTTGCCGCTTTCCTGCTCTTTTTCTGCTGTCTGCTGACGCCGGATGTGTTTGTCCCCTGGCTGGCTGGCGGAGCGGTGTTACTGTTGGCTGCCGGGCTTTGGGGGCTTTTTGCCCCACCAGCAAAAACCTCGTTGCGAGAGATCCACTGCCTGCGCGGTACGCCGAAGCGCTGGGGTCTGTTCGGTGAAAACGATCAGGAGCATCTCAACAATATCTCACTCGGCATTATCGACCTTATCTACCCGCGCCACTGGCAACCATGGATTGCGCAGGATTTAGGACAGAAAACCGATATTGATATCTACCTTGACCGCCACGTTGTGCGTCAGGGGCGGTTTTTATCTCTGCATGACGAAGTGAAAAATTTCCCGCTCCAGCACTGGCTACGTAGCACGGTTATTGCCGGAGGCGCCGCGCTGGTCTTTGTCATGCTGCTGCTTTTCGTGCCGCTGGATATGCCCATCAAATTCACCCTGTCGTGGATCAAAGGGGCGCAAACCATCGAAGCGTCCAGCGTCAACAAACTGGATGAAGCCGGTGTGCGCGTAGGAGACACGCTGCGCCTGAAGGGAACCGGGATGTGTAATATTCACACCCCAGGGGCGTGGAATACGCGTCAGAATTCACCGTTCATGCCGTTCGATTGCTCGCAAATCATCTGGAACGACGCCCCACCGTTGCCGTTGCCGGAATCCGAAGTGGTGAATAAAGCCACCGCCCTCACTCAGACGGTCAACCGCCAGTTACATCCGAAGCCGGATGATGATTCGCGCGTCAGTCCTGCGCTGCGCTCAGCTATTCAGAAATCAGGCATGGTTCTGCTGGATGATTTTGGCGACATCGTACTGAAAACGAAGGATTTATGCTCCTCGCAAGACGAGTGTGTGCGTCTCAAAAACGCCCTGGTAAACCTGGGGAACAGTAAAGACTGGGACTCGCTGGTGAAACGTGCCGAAGCGGGTCGACTGGATGGCGTCAACGTGCTGCTGCGTCCGGTTAGCGCGGAATCGCTGGATAACCTGGTGGCCACCTCGACAGCACCGTTCATGATGCGTGAAACCACCCGTGCGGCTCAGGCGCTGAACAGCCCGGCACCGGGTGGCTTTGTCATTGTCAGTGATGAAGGTAGCGACCTGGTCGATCAACCTTATCCGCAGGTTGCGCTTTATGATTACCCGGCACAAGAGCAGTGGGGCCAATTTCAGCGCCTGGCGCAGATGCTGATGCAAACACCGTTCAGTGCCGAAGGGATCGTCACGAGTATTTATACTGATGCCAACGGTACCCGTCATATCGGCCTGCACCGGATGCCGGATAGCGCAGGTTTGTGGCGCTACATTGGTACTTCGCTGCTGATGTTAGCCATGTTGTTCTCTATCTTCTGGAACGGTTTTATGGCCCTGCGTCGCTACCAGCGCTCACGCACCCGGCTGGCTGACATCCAGCAGTATTACGAAAATTGCCTCAATCCTAAGCTGCTCCCCTCCTCTGAGAGCCTGATCTGATAACGTCCTCGCGCGACAAGATGTGCTACCCTGTCGCGCACGTTTCTTCTGGCTGGAGTACCCCTTATGCATCTTGATATCGCCTGGCAGGAGGTTGATACCGTTCTGCTGGATATGGACGGCACACTGCTCGATCTCGCCTTTGATAACTATTTCTGGCAAAAGCTGGTTCCGGAAACCTATGGCGAACAGCAGGGGATCTCCCCGGCAGAAGCGCAGGCATTCATTCGTTCGCAATATAGCGCGGTGCAGCATACGCTAAACTGGTACTGTCTTGACTACTGGAGCGAACGCCTCGGTTTGGATATTTGTGCCATGACTACCGCTCAGGGCCCACGCGCCGTGCTGCGTGAAGATACTGTTCCTTTCCTGGATGCACTGAAAGCCAGCGGCAAGCGCCGTATTTTGCTGACCAATGCGCATCCTCATAATCTGGCGGTAAAGCTGGAACATACGGGTCTGGCTTCACACCTTGATTTATTACTTTCTACCCACACATTTGGTTATCCGAAAGAGGATCAGCGGTTGTGGCACGCGGTGAAAGAAGAGACGGGATTGCAGCCCGAACGCACGCTGTTTATTGACGACAGCGAGCCCATTCTGGATTCCGCAGCCACCTTTGGCATTCGCTATTGTCTGGGGGTCACTAATCCTGACTCTGGTCTGGCTGAAAAAAGCTATCTGCGCCATCCTGGGCTGAATGACTATCGCCAGATGATCCCCTCACTCACCGTGAAGGAGACGCCATGAAAGAAAAACCCTCTGACGAGGTAAGACTGGATAAATGGCTGTGGGCAGCCCGTTTTTATAAAACGCGCGCCCTTGCCCGCGAGATGATTGACGGCGGGAAAGTGCATTACAACGGCCAGCGCAGTAAACCGAGCAAACTGGTTGAGTTGAATGCCACCCTGACGCTGCGTCAGGGCAACGATGAACGAACGGTGGTGATTAAAGCCATTACCGAACAACGACGGCCCGCAACCGAAGCCGTACTGCTTTATGAAGAGACGGCTGAAAGCATTGAAAAGCGTGAGAAAACCGCGCTGGCGCGCAAAATGAACGCGCTGACAATGCCACACCCGGACCGGCGGCCGGATAAAAAAGAGCGCCGCGATCTGATGAAATTTAAACACGGTGAGACTGAGTAACCTCACCCGCACGAGAGACTAAAATGGCCCAACACGACCAATTACACCGCTATCTGTTTGAACAATTCGCCGTGCGCGGCGAGCTGGTCACCGTATCCGAAACCTGGAAACAGATTCTGGAAAACCACAACTACCCGCTGCCGGTGAAGACCCTGTTGGGCGAACTGCTGGTTGCCACCAGCTTGCTGACGGCGACGCTGAAATTCGCGGGTGATATCACCGTGCAATTGCAGGGTGATGGCCCGATGACGCTGGCGGTGATCAACGGTAATAACCAGCAGCAGATGCGCGGCGTGGCACGCGTTCAGGGCGATGTACCTGAAAATGCAGATCTGAAAACGCTGGTGGGTAATGGCTACCTGGTGATCACTATCTCTCCAGAGGAAGGTGAACGTTATCAGGGCGTGGTCGGTCTGGAAGGCGATACGCTGGCGGCCTGCCTGGAAGATTACTTTATGCGTTCTGAGCAGCTGCCAACCCGTCTGTTCATTCGCACCGGTGAAGTGGACGGTCAGCCAGCTGCAGGTGGTATGTTGCTGCAGGTTCTGCCGGCTCAGGACGCGCAGACCAATGATTTTGAACACCTGGCGACGCTGACTGAAACCATCAAAGCGGAAGAGTTGTTCAACCTGTCGGCGACCGATGTGCTGTGGCGTCTGTATCACGAAGAAGAAGTGACCGTTTACGACCCGCAGTCAGTGGAGTTTAAGTGCACCTGTTCACGTGAACGCTGTGCTGGCGCACTGAAGACGCTGCCGGACGAAGAGATCGACAGCATCATGGCGGAAGATGGCGAAATTGATATGCACTGTGACTACTGCGGTACGCACTATGTGTTCAATTCGATGGATATCGCTGAGATCCGCAATAACGCCTCCCCGGCTGACCCACAGGTTCACTAGTACTTTCCCCTCTCCCCTTTGGGGGAGGGGTAAAATCCCCGCCCATGCTGAATCGTTTTCATAATGTAACTCTTACGTAATTTTCTTACGTGTATGCGATTACATTCACATTCCTTCCGATAATATCACCAGCCTTTAACCTTTTCGGAACATTTTCCCCAACCAAAAAGCGATTCCTGCGATAATCCGCCTGCCCTGTGACTGGAGTCGCAGCGTTTTCCGTTAGTAAGGGTTTTGTCCAGATGCGTAAATCTATGAGCCCCGTCGCGGTTAACAACCTCAGAAAAACCCTACAATTTCAGGCAGTACATATTGGCTAAGGAGCAGTGATATGCGTGTTACTGGTTTAACCCCGCAAGATCTCAAGGCTTATGGTATTAACGACGTCCAGGAAATCGTCTACAACCCCGACTACGATACGCTGTATCAGGAAGAGCTCAATCCAGCACTGGAAGGATACGAGCGCGGTGTGTTGACGAATCTTGGTGCTATCGCCGTCGATACCGGTATCTTTACCGGTCGTTCGCCGAAAGATAAGTATATCGTCCGCGACGAAACCACCCGCAATACGCTGTGGTGGGCTGACAAGGGCAAAGGGAAGAACGATAACAAACCGCTCTCCCCGGAGACCTGGCAGCATCTGAAAGGGCTCGTCACCCATCAACTTTCCGGCAAGCGTCTGTTCATTGTCGATGCTTTCTGTGGCGCAAACGCCGACACCCGTCTCTCCGTACGTTTTATCACCGAAGTGGCCTGGCAGGCGCATTTCGTGAAAAACATGTTTATTCGTCCAACCGACGAAGAGCTGAAGAATTTCACCCCGGATTTCATCGTGATGAACGGTGCGAAATGCACTAACCCACAGTGGAAAGAGCAGGGTCTGAACTCCGAAAACTTTGTTGCCTTCAACCTGACCGAGCGTATCCAGCTGATCGGTGGTACCTGGTACGGCGGCGAAATGAA
The DNA here is from genome assembly GCF_036663495.1 of Enterobacter sp. 342. NCBI lineage: Bacteria > Pseudomonadati > Pseudomonadota > Gammaproteobacteria > Enterobacterales > Enterobacteriaceae > Enterobacter > Enterobacter sp. 342. The sequence continues at coordinate 141,309 of NZ_JAWUEI010000008.1, read as the reverse complement.
GAAAGGGATGTTCTCCGTCATGAACTACCTGCTGCCGCTGCGGGGCATCGCCTCCATGCACTGCTCGGCTAACGTCGGTGAAAAAGGTGACGTGGCGGTGTTCTTCGGACTTTCCGGTACCGGGAAAACCACGCTGTCCACCGATCCGAAACGTCGTCTGATTGGCGATGACGAACACGGCTGGGATGACGACGGTGTATTCAACTTTGAAGGCGGCTGCTACGCGAAGACCATTCGCCTGTCTGAAGAGGCCGAGCCGGATATCTTCCACGCTATTCGTCGCGATGCGCTGCTGGAAAACGTCACCGTGCGTGCCGATGGCTCCATCGACTTCGACGATGCGTCGAAAACGGAAAACACCCGCGTCTCTTACCCGATCTATCACATCGACAATATCGTGAAGCCGGTGTCAAAAGCGGGTCATGCCACGAAGGTCATTTTCCTGACGGCGGATGCGTTCGGCGTGCTGCCTCCGGTGTCTCGCCTGACTGCCAGCCAGACACAGTACCACTTCCTCTCCGGTTTCACCGCCAAGCTGGCGGGTACCGAGCGCGGCGTGACTGAACCCACCCCAACCTTCTCCGCCTGCTTCGGCGCGGCATTCCTGTCGCTGCATCCGACGCAGTACGCTGAGGTGCTGGTAAAACGCATGCAGGCATCCGGTGCGCAGGCATACCTGGTGAACACGGGCTGGAACGGTACCGGCAAGCGTATCTCCATCAAAGATACGCGCGCCATTATCGACGCCATTCTGGATGGTTCTCTGGATAACGCTGAAACCTTCACGCTGCCAATGTTTGATCTGGCGATCCCAACAGAGCTGCCGGGTGTGGATACGCATATCCTCGACCCACGCAACACTTACGGTTCGCCGGAGCAGTGGCGCGAGAAAGCGGAATCGCTGGCGAAGTTGTTTATTGAGAACTTCGAGAAATACACCGATACCCCGGCGGGTGAAGCGCTGGTGAGTTCGGGACCGAAGCTGTAGGTAAAAGCAAAAAGGCAACGAAAGTTGCCTTTTTTAATGTTTTCTCCCTCTCCCTCCGGGAGAGGGCCGGGGTGAGGGCATCAGGCCGCACCCTTTTGTTAACTCTCTTTCACCTGTCCCCGCGTCACCGGCACCGGCAGCCAGGCGCGAATGCTCAACCCACCCCGCTCGCTGGTCCCAATCTCCAGCAACCCGTTATGGTTATCAATGATACGCTGCACAATCGCCAGACCTAAGCCTGTACCGCTGGTGCTGCGCGCGCTGTCACCACGAACAAATGGCTGGAACAGATGCTTACGCTGCTCAGGCTTGATGCCCGGACCATCGTCTTCCACCTGGAACCAGGCGCGGTTGAGTTCAGACCCGCTGCTGACTTTAATCCAGCCATTGCCGTAGCGCGCCGCGTTGACCACCATGTTCGCCACCGCGCGCTTAATGGAGAGCGGGTGCATGCGGACCTGGATCTCACCCGCCTGAAGGTCGGTATCAATCTCGCGCTCGTAGCCGCTTTCCGCCGCCACCACTTCGCCCAGCACCGCGTTCAGATCTGCCATCTCCATTGGCATCTCCTGCCCGGTGCGCAGGTAGTCGATGAACTGCTCAATGATGGCATTACACTCTTCGATGTCCTTGTTGATGGACTCGGCAAGATAGCCGTCCTCTTCCCCCATCATCTCCGTCGCCAGACGAATACGCGTTAGCGGCGTGCGCAGGTCATGGCTCACACCGGCCATCAGCAACGTACGGTCATCCGCCAGTTGCTTCACACCGGCCGCCATATGGTTAAACGCACGCGTCACCGAACGGACCTCAGAGGCACCATACTCACGCAATGGAGGAGGAATAATCCCTTTACCGACCTGCAGCGCAGCGTGCTCCAGGTCGACCAGCGGTCGGTTCTGTATACGGATAAACAACCAGGCTCCGCCTATCGCCAGCAGCATAATCGCCAGGGTATAGCGGAACAGCGGTGAGAAATCGCCCTGATGGATTTCGGTCAGTGGAACGCGCACCCAGATATTGGGTGACAGCCAGGTTTTCAGCCAGACAACAGGTGAGCTTTTGTTGACCTCGACGCGCACTTCCGTCGGGCCTCCGAGCTGCTGCGCCATCTGCTGGCTAAGGAATTCATAATGCTGCGCCCAGCGCAGGCCCGCGTCTTCCGCCGCTTCATTTGAGTAGAGCGAAATGCCCAGCTCACGGTAGATTTCACGACGGAAGGCAGGGGGGACAACCAGCTGCGTGCCATCCTCCAGTTGCAGTTTATCGGTCATCAGCATACGGACTTCGTACGCCAGAACCTTATTAAACTGCTGGAGGCTTGGCAGGATCGCAAAGTTCAGCACCACCAGATAGGTCGTCACCAGGCTGACGAACAGCAAGGTGACGATCAACAGCAGGGTGCGGGCAAACGAGCTTCGCGGTGAGAAGCGCATTCGCCTCATGCTTTAGAACCGTCCGGGACAAATACGTAGCCAAGACCCCAAACGGTCTGAATATAACGAGGATGCGCCGGATCTTCTTCCACCATGCGGCGCAGACGAGAGATCTGTACGTCGATGGAGCGTTCCATTGCGGAGTATTCGCGGCCACGCGCCAGGTTCATCAGCTTGTCACGGGACAGCGGCTCACGTGGGTGGCTAACCAGTGCTTTGAGAACGGCAAACTCGCCGCTGGTGAGTGGCATAGGTTCGTCTTCACGGAACATCTCGCGCGTGCCGAGGTTCAGCTTAAACTTACCGAAGGCAATAACAGCTTCTTCCTGCGATGGTGCACCAGGCAGTTCGTTTGCCTGACGACGCAGCACGGCGCGAATACGTGCCAGCAGTTCACGCGGGTTAAACGGTTTTGGAATGTAGTCGTCAGCACCAATTTCGAGGCCCACGATACGGTCAACTTCTTCACCCTTCGCCGTCACCATGATGATCGGCATCGGGTTGCTCTGGCTACGCAGACGACGGCAGATAGAAAGCCCATCCTCACCTGGCAGCATCAGGTCGAGCACCATCAGGTGGAAAGATTCACGGGTCAGCAGACGATCCATCTGCTCAGCGTTCGCGACGCTACGAACCTGGAAGCCCTGCTCGGTCAGATAACGTTCCAGCAGCGCACGCAGGCGCATGTCGTCATCCACGACCAGAATTTTGTAGTTCTCTTGCATTGTATTTACTCCCAAAGGTTCGGATAGTCTTTGTAACAGCGTATTCTAAAAAAGTGCACGTGTTCGACCAGCTAATTCTGGTATAAATTCTAGTCGAAATTGTTACAAAGCATATTTAACAGCAGCTTATCTGCACATTTCATCACATAAATCATTATTAATGCTGTCTGTTACGCTATGTGATACGTAATGTGCGCAAGGTTTGCAATGATGTCGAGTCTGAAGGTCACCCCATGAAAACGCCCCTGATCACCCGCGAAGGGTACGAAAAACTCAAAAAAGAGATGGATTACCTGTGGCGCGAAGAGCGTCCAGAAGTGACGAAAAAAGTCACCTGGGCTGCGAGCCTCGGCGATCGCAGCGAAAATGCTGATTATCAGTACAACAAGAAGCGACTGCGCGAGATCGACCGTCGGGTGCGCTATCTGACGAAATGCCTTGAGAACCTCAAAATTGTCGATTACTCCCCACAGCAGGAGGGCAAAGTGTTCTTCGGCGCATGGGTGGAAATTGAAAACGATAACGGCGATACCCTGCGTTTTCGCATCGTCGGCTATGATGAAATTTTTGGTCGTAAGGATTACATCTCTATTGACTCCCCTATGGCCCGCGCGCTGTTGAAAAAAGAAGTGGGCGATTTAGCCGTCGTTCAGACACCTGCCGGTGAAGCCAGCTGGTACGTCAATGAGATCGAGTACGTAAAATAGTCCGAGAGCGCCCTCCCCGGCTGGCATTTTGCCGTGTCAGCCCGTATAACTATCCCCTGATTTTTGACCCACAAGATGATAAAGCCATGATGAAAGATTCGCTCTGCCGCATTATTGCGGGTGAACTTCAGGCCAGGGCCGAACAGGTAGAAGCTGCCGTTCGCCTGCTTGATGAAGGGAACACCGTGCCGTTTATTGCACGTTATCGTAAGGAAGTCACCGGCGGTCTGGATGACACACAGCTGCGTAACCTGGAGACCCGTCTGGGTTATCTGCGCGAACTGGAAGAACGTCGTCAGGCGATACTCAAATCCATCGGCGAACAGGGTAAACTGAGCACCGAGCTGGAAAGCGCCATTAACGGCACCCTGAGCAAAACTGAACTCGAAGACCTCTATCTGCCGTACAAACCAAAGCGCCGCACGCGCGGGCAGATTGCGATTGAAGCGGGTCTTGAGCCACTGGCCGACCTGCTGTGGAACGAACCTTCCCACGATCCAGATACCGAAGCGGCGAAATTCATCGACGCTGACAAAGGCGTCGCGGACACCAAGGCTGCCCTCGACGGCGCGCGTTATATTCTGATGGAGCGCTTCGCCGAAGACGCCGCCCTGCTCGCCAAAGTGCGTGATTATCTGTGGAAAAACGCCCACCTTGTCTCGACCGTCGTCGCGGGTAAAGAGGAAGAAGGCGCGAAATTCCGCGACTACTTCGATCACCACGAACCCATTTCAACGACCCCGTCTCACCGTGCGCTGGCGATGTTCCGCGGCCGCAACGAAGGCGTGCTGCAGCTCTCCCTGAATGCCGACCCGCAGTTTGACGAGCCGCCGAAAGAGAGCCACTGCGAGCAGATCATTATCGATCACCTCGGCCTGCGCCTGAACAACGCCCCGGCGGACAGCTGGCGTAAAGGTGTGGTGAGCTGGACGTGGCGTATCAAAGTGCTGATGCACCTCGAAACCGAGCTGATGGGCACCGTGCGCGAGCGCGCCGAAGATGAAGCGATCAATGTGTTTGCCCGCAACCTGCACGATCTGCTGATGGCCGCCCCGGCTGGCCTTCGCGCCACCATGGGTCTCGATCCGGGTCTGCGTACGGGCGTAAAAGTGGCGGTAGTTGACGGCACCGGTAAGCTGGTGGCAACCGACACTATCTATCCACACACTGGCCAGGCAGCGAAAGCGGCTGTCGCTGTGGCGGCACTGTGCGAGAAGTACAACGTGGAGCTGGTTGCTATCGGCAACGGTACGGCGTCCCGCGAAACCGAACGTTTCTACCTCGACGTGCAGAAACAATTCCCGAAAGTAACGGCGCAGAAAGTGATCGTCAGTGAAGCGGGGGCATCCGTCTATTCCGCATCTGAACTGGCGGCGCAGGAGTTCCCGGACCTGGACGTTTCTCTGCGTGGCGCGGTCTCTATCGCTCGTCGTTTACAGGATCCGCTGGCAGAGCTGGTGAAGATTGACCCGAAATCCATCGGTGTGGGCCAGTATCAGCACGACGTAAGCCAGACTCAGCTCGCACGTAAGCTGGATGCGGTGGTGGAAGACTGCGTAAACGCCGTCGGTGTAGATCTGAACACCGCCTCCGTTCCCCTGTTGACCCGTGTTGCAGGCTTAACCCGCATGATGGCGCAGAACATCGTCGCCTGGCGTGATGAGAACGGTCAGTTCCAGAACCGTCAGCAGCTGCTGAAGGTGAGCCGTCTGGGACCAAAAGCTTTTGAGCAGTGTGCGGGCTTCCTGCGCATCAACCACGGTGATAACCCGCTGGATGCCTCAACCGTTCACCCGGAAGCTTACCCGGTGGTGGAACGCATTCTGGCCGCTACCCAACAGGCACTGAAAGACCTGATGGGAGATAACAGTGCGCTACGCAACCTGAAAGCCGCGGATTTCACCGATGATAAATTTGGTGTGCCAACCGTCACTGACATCATCAAAGAGCTGGAAAAACCGGGCCGCGATCCACGTCCTGAGTTCAAAACAGCGACCTTTGCCGACGGTATCGAGACCATGAACGACCTGCTGCCAGGCATGGTGCTGGAAGGTGCGGTGACCAACGTCACCAACTTTGGCGCGTTTGTGGATATCGGTGTGCATCAGGATGGTCTGGTGCATATCTCGTCCCTCGCTGACAAGTTCGTGGAAGACCCGCATACCGTGGTCAAAGCGGGCGATATCGTGAAGGTCAAAGTGCTGGAAGTGGATTTACAGCGCAAACGTATCGCCCTGACCATGCGTCTGGATGAACAACCAGGCGAAACCAACGCGCGCCGTGGCGGCAATGGTGGTGGTCGCGAGCAGCAGCGCCCGGCCGCTAAAGCCGCGAAACCGCGTGGACGTGATACGCAGCCTGCAGGCAACAGCGCGATGATGGATGCGCTGGCGGCCGCGATGGGTAAAAAACGCTAACCTCTCACCCTCTCCCCACAGGGGAGAGGGGATCTCGCAGTACGGTTTATTCTCTCACTCCTTTATTTAAACCAATAATTAGCACGCCATTAACAAATAGGCCGCTTCTCTCGTCGCCGCATATTCAGCAAATATTGAGCAAGGTCAAACAGGCCGTAAATTAATCCCGCAAACAACATTCCGTCACAGTTTTATTATTGCTGATACAAACTATTCTCATTATCATCGCATAGTAGATTATTTAACCTTCGTGGGATCAGGCATTATGCAATTCACTCCAGACAGTGCATGGAAAATTACCGGTTTTACCCGTGAAATTAGCCCAGCCTATCGGCAAAAGCTGCTGTCGCTGGGCATGCTACCCGGCTCGTCTTTCCAGGTCGTGCGCGTTGCCCCGTTAGGTGATCCCGTTCATATCGAAACCCGCCGCGTGAATTTGGTGCTGCGTAAGAAAGACCTCGCATTAATAGAAGTCGAAGCCTTATCTCAATAACAAGCCAGCGGTTTCAGTGAGTCTACTAAAATGAAAAAATTAACTATTGGCTTAATTGGTAATCCGAATTCCGGCAAGACCACGTTATTTAACCAGTTAACCGGAGCACGTCAGCGCGTGGGTAACTGGGCAGGCGTGACGGTTGAGCGTAAAGAAGGCCAGTTCACGACAACAGACAACCAGGTCACACTGGTTGACCTTCCGGGCACCTATTCCTTAACCACGATTTCGTCGCAAACTTCGCTCGATGAGCAGATTGCCTGTCACTATATTCTTGGCGGCGACGCGGATCTGCTGATCAACGTGGTCGACGCTTCCAATCTTGAGCGTAACCTCTATCTGACGCTGCAACTGCTGGAACTGGGTATTCCCTGTATCGTGGCGCTTAACATGCTCGACATTGCCGAGAAACAGAAGCTGCGCATCGACGTCGATGCTCTCTCCGCGCGTCTGGGTTGCCCGGTGGTTCCGCTGGTGTCGACGCGTGCTCGCGGGATTGATGCCCTGAAGCTGGCGATTGACCGTCATGCGGGAAATCGCGACGTTGAGCTGGTGCATTACGCACAACCACTTCTGCGCGAAGCCGGTCTGCTGGCAGAGGAAATGGACAAAAGCATGCCCGCAAAACAGCGTCTGTGGCTCGGCCTGCAAATGCTGGAAGGGGATATCTACAGCCGCGCATACGCCGGGCATGCAGCAGATAAACTGGATGTCACAATCGCCCGTCTTAGCGACGAGCTGGATGACCCGGCCCTGCACATCGCAGATGCACGTTATCAGGCTATCGCCTCGATTTGCGACGTTGTCAGTAACGCCCTCACGGCGGAACCGAGCCGTTTTACCGCTGCGGTAGACAAGATTGTGCTTAACCGTTTCCTGGGTTTGCCGATCTTCCTGCTGGTGATGTACGTGATGTTCCTGCTCGCCATTAACATCGGTGGCGCGCTGCAGCCTATTTTCGATGCGGGTTCCGTCGCGGTCTTCGTACACGGTATTCAGTGGGTGGGTTACACCCTGCACTTCCCGGAATGGCTAACCATTTTCCTGGCCCAGGGGATCGGTGGCGGTATCAATACCGTTCTGCCACTGGTGCCGCAAATCGGCATGATGTATCTGTTCCTCTCCTTCCTGGAGGATTCCGGTTACATGGCACGCGCGGCGTTTGTCATGGACCGTCTGATGCAGGCTCTTGGTCTGCCGGGCAAATCCTTCGTCCCGCTGATTGTTGGCTTCGGCTGTAACGTACCGTCGGTGATGGGCGCACGTACCCTGGATGCACCGCGTGAACGTCTGATGACCATCATGATGGCGCCGTTTATGTCCTGCGGTGCGCGCCTGGCCATCTTTGCGGTCTTTGCGGCAGCCTTCTTTGGTCAGCAAGGGGCGCTGGCAGTCTTCTCGCTGTACGTACTGGGCATTGTGATGGCGATCCTGACCGGCTTAATGCTGAAACACACCATTATGCGTGGCGAAGCATCACCCTTTGTCATGGAGCTGCCGGTCTATCACGTACCACATCTTAAGAGCCTGGTGATCCAGACCTGGCAACGCCTGAAAGGCTTTGTGCTGCGCGCGGGTAAAGTGATCGTCATCGTCAGTATTTTCCTGAGTGCACTGAACAGCTTCACCCTGAGTGGACAAGCAGCAGATAACATCAACGACTCTGCTCTTGCCTCTGTCAGCCGCGTCATCACGCCAGTCTTCAAACCGATTGGCGTGCATGAGGACAACTGGCAGGCGACCGTTGGCCTGTTCACCGGTGCGATGGCGAAAGAAGTGGTTGTCGGCACCCTGAACACGCTTTACACCGCTGAGAACATTCAGGAGCAGGAATTTAATCCGGCAGAGTTTCACCTCGGTAACGAACTGTTGGGTGCGGTAGAGGAAACCTGGCAGAGCCTGAAAGACACCTTCAGCCTGAGCGTACTGGCAAACCCCATTGAAGCCAGCAAAGGCGACGGTGAAATGGCGACGGGTGCGATGGGCGTGATGAGTGAGAAGTTTGGCAGCGAGTCCGCAGCTTACAGCTACCTCATCTTTGTCCTGCTCTATATTCCGTGCATCTCCGTGATGGGGGCGATTTCCCGTGAGTCCAGCCGTGGCTGGATGGGATTCTCCATTCTGTGGGGGTTAAACATTGCTTACTCGCTGGCGACGCTCTTTTACCAGACCGTTAACTTTAGCCAGCACCCGCGTTACAGCCTGGTCTGTATCCTGGCAGTTGTCCTGTTTAACGTATTAGTTATCAGTCTGCTACGTCGGGCACGCAGCCGTGTCGATATCGACCTGCTGGCAAACCGTAAAACCGCCGCCACTTGTTGCAGCAGCCCGGCGGGTGACTGTCACTAAGGAGTAAGCCATGGCATCGTTGATTCAGGTTCGTGATCTGCTGGCATTACAAGGGCGGATGGAGGCGAAACAGCTGAGCCTCAGCCTGAATACGCCGCAACCGATGATCGATGCCATGCTGGAAAGACTGGAAGCCATGGGGAAAGCCGTGCGGATTCAGGAAGAAGCGGAAGGTTGTCTCTCTGGCAGTTGTAAAAGCTGCCCGGAAGGTAAGGCCTGCCTCAGGGAGTGGTGGGCTTTGCGTTAATAAAGCCGGGCAGAGATGCCCGGCTTTATCGTATTACTTATAGACGTCCGCCGTTGCGCGCACGTTTTTTGTATCTTTATTTGCACTGGTTATCACGTAGTACGTCCCACCCAGTTCATCCGCTTTCTTCGACAGCTCACTTCTGGCGTCCATCGGCGCGGTAGTGTCAGACGTAGAAATCTCACCAATTTTGGTCAGATTCATCTCGGCAACTTTATCTTTTTCCAGCTCTTTTGCCGCAAAGACGCCAAATGAAAGTGACCCAATAACCAGAGAAGTGACAATACCTGTAACAAGTTTCATAGCCTGACTCTCCTTAGGATTGTTGTTTTGATTGTCGTAGGCAGAACCACCGCAACGACATCTGGAGTATGGTTGCGGTGTATGACTTTTTCCAGGCTGGATAGAAATTAATCAGTCTAAACGTTGACTTAACGCAACGAGCGCTGAACAAAACTCCGCCGGATGAGAGATAAACGGGGCATGCGCCGCTTTGGCAATAACCTGCGATTCACTTTCCGGCCAGAGCGAATCCAGCAATGGAACCACTTTCCGTGGAACCAGTCCGTCGAGGTAGCCATAGATACGCAGATGCGGCATCGTCAGCGCAGACAGCGGTTCACGCAGGTCAACCGTTTTCAGGATCTCAAGACCACCGTTAAGCACCTCAACATCCGGCATCGGCAGGGAAAGCACAGTCTGCTTCAGCGCTCTCGCATCCTGACGAGCGGTTTCGGTTCCCATCGTTTGCAATGCGAGGAACCGTTCAACGGTCCGCTGGAAATCTTCACTCAGTTGTTGCTGGAAGCCCGCCAGCACATCCGGTTTTATACCTGGCCACGACGCTTGTGCACTAAAACACGGCGACGAGGCTACGGTCACCAGCGCGCTCACGCGTTCAGGTCGGGTGAGCGCAATCTGGCTCGCCACCAGCCCGCCCAGGCTCCAGCCCAGCCAGATGGCGTTTTGTGGCGCGGCGGCCAGAACCTGCTGCGCCATCTCATCAAGCGACATAGGGCCAAAACCACGACTGCGACCAAAACCCGGTAAGTCCACCAGATGCAGCGTGAAATGCGAGGACAGTTCCTCGTTTATGCAATTCCATACTTCCGCATTCAGGCCCCATCCGTGCAGCAGCACAAGATGGCAATTTCCTGTCCCGACAGTCTGCCACCACAGCGTCTTCATCAGTTACTGTTCTCTTTATTTCACATGGAGGTTGCACATGCTAACAGTGCCTGGCTTGTGCTGGCTATGCCAAATGCCACTTGCACTCAGCGGGTGGGGGATCTGTTCCGTCTGTACGCGGTCGCTGGAAGGACGTCTCACGGCCTGCCCACAATGTGGTTTACCGGCCACGAGCCGACATATACCCTGCGGCCGCTGCCTGAAAAAATCCCCGCCGTGGAGCGCACTGGTGGCGGTAGATGATTATGTTCCACCGTTGAGCAGGCTTATTCACGCCCTGAAGTTTTCCGGCCAGAGTTCGCTGGCGCAACCCCTCGCCCGCCTCTTATTGCTGGCGGTTTTACAGGCTCGGCGTAGCCGCACACTGCCGAGAATCGACAGGGTGGTGAATGTCCCCTTATACCGACGCCGACACTGGCGGCGCGGCTACAACCAGAGTGACCTGCTCTGTCGACCACTCGCCCGCTGGCTCGGCTGTGAGTATGATGCCTGCGCGATCACGCGTGTCCATGCCACCGCCATCCAGCACCAGCTCAACGCCCGGCTTCGCAAAAGAAACCTCAAAAATGCCTTTCGCCTTGAATTAGCGGTCAAAGGCCTCCATATCGCGATTGTGGATGATGTCGTCACCACAGGCAGTACCGTTGCTGAACTTTCCCGACTGCTTTTGCGAAGCGGCGCCGCGTCGGTTCAGGTATGGTGTCTGTGCCGTACCTTGTAGCCCTTCTTCAATGGGCGTATGATTATACCCAGGTAATTTAGTCAACTATTAGGCCAAAGCTATGATCCGTATTTCCGATTCTGCACAAGCGCACTTTGCCAAACTGCTGGCAAATCAGGAAGAAGGGACGCAGATCCGCGTGTTTGTGATCAATCCAGGCACTCCGAATGCAGAATGTGGTGTCTCTTATTGTCCGCCGGATGCGGTAGAAGCAACTGACACTGCCCTTAAATTTGAACAGCTCACCGCATATGTTGATGAGCTGAGCGCACCGTATCTTGAAGATGCGGAGATCGACTTCGTCACCGACCAGCTGGGTTCTCAGCTGACCCTGAAAGCGCCAAACGCGAAAATGCGTAAAGTGGCAGACGATGCGCCGCTGATGGAGCGCGTAGAGTATCTTCTGCAGTCCCAAATCAACCCACAGCTGGCGGGCCACGGTGGTCGTGTTTCCCTGATGGAAATTACTGACGAAGGCTTCGCCATTCTGCAGTTTGGCGGCGGCTGTAACGGGTGTTCCATGGTCGATGTGACCCTGAAAGAAGGGATCGAAAAGCAACTGCTGAACGAATTCCCGGAACTGAAAGGCGTGCGTGATCTGACCGAACACCAGCGCGGCGAGCACTCTTACTACTGATTCAGTGCCCGTCTGTATCGCCCGGTAGCACTGCGCTTACCGGGCCTACAGAAACAATGTGGGCCTGACACCTTCTCCCCCTCCCCCCATATGTTGACCTGCGTCTCATAATTCAAATTTAGCCTCCCAGGGTGATTCTCAATCACATCATGTTACCCGTATCATTCTCGTGGGCACTAAGCACTCTCATAACAGCCGACTAAACTAATTAGTTTCTAAGGTATCAGTACTAGTGCCGTAATCACTCTGTTCCCAGTTGGGACAAGCGGAATTTGTCGTTGAAACAATGACGTTACCCATAACAATTCAAAGGCCAGGTAAATCATGCCATTAGTCATCGTTGCTATCGGTGTTGTGTTATTACTGCTCTTGATGATCCGTTTCAAAATGAACGGATTTATCGCTTTGGTTCTGGTGGCACTTGCAGTCGGTCTGATGCAAGGGATGCCGCTGGTGAAAGTTATCAGCTCCATTAAAGCCGGTGTCGGCGGGACGCTCGGCAGCCTGGCGTTGATCATGGGCTTCGGTGCCATGCTCGGCAAAATGCTGGCGGACTGCGGTGGTGCTCAACGTATTGCCACCACGCTGATTGCCAAATTTGGTAAGAAGAACATCCAGTGGGCGGTGGTTTTAACCGGTTTTACCGTCGGTTTTGCACTGTTCTATGAAGTGGGCTTTGTGCTGATGCTGCCACTAGTGTTCACCATTGCGGCGGCGGCAAACATTCCCCTGCTGTATGTCGGTGTACCAATGGCTGCGGCGTTGTCCGTCACGCACGGCTTCCTGCCACCGCACCCGGGTCCAACCGCTATCGCGACCATCTTCCACGCCGATATGGGTAAAACGCTGCTGTTCGGCACAATTCTCGCTATCCCAACAGTGATCCTGGCTGGCCCTGTTTATGCCCGTTTCCTGAAAGGAATTGATAAGCCAATCCCGGAAGGTCTGTACAGCGCAAAAACCTTCACTGAAGAAGAGATGCCTGGCTTTGGCGTCAGCGTCTGGACCTCTCTGGTGCCGGTTATCCTGATGGCGATGCGTGCCGTGGCAGAGATGATCCTGCCGAAAGGTCACCCGTTCCTGTCCGTTGCGGAGTTCCTGGGCGACCCGGTGATGGCAACCCTGATTGCGGTATTGATCGCGATGTTCACCTTCGGTCTGAACCGTGGTCGTTCAATGGATCAGATCAACGACACGCTGACCTCCTCCATCAAAATCATTGCCATGATGCTCCTGATCATCGGTGGTGGCGGTGCGTTCAAGCAGGTACTGGTCGACAGCGGCGTGGATAAATACATCGCAGCCATGATGCATGAAACCAACGTGTCTCCGCTCCTGATGGCCTGGTCTATCGCCGCGGTTCTGCGTATTGCTCTCGGTTCTGCGACTGTGGCCGCCATCACCGCCGGTGGTATCGTTGCGCCACTGATTGCCACGACGGGTGTTAGCCCTGAACTGATGGTTATCGCAGTAGGTTCCGGTAGCGTGATTTTCTCTCACGTAAACGATCCGGGCTTCTGGCTGTTCAAGGAGTACTTCAACCTGACCATCGGTGAAACCATCAAGTCCTGGTCTGCGCTGGAAACCATTATTTCAGTGTGTGGTCTGGTCGGGGTTCTGCTGTTGAATATGGTTATCTGATGTAAAAAAAGAACCCGCCAACTGGCGGGTTCTTTTTTATTTATTCTTCACTACTGCTCGTCTGCGCTTATCTAAATCCTTAATCAGCTTGTTCACCCCATCATCAGCAAACATCTTCTCAAGGCTCACGGACAACTTGCGACGCCAGTTCTTGTACTGATAGCTGGTTCCCGGAATGTTCACCGGCCCGGCCATATCAATCCAGTCTTCCGGCTGCAGCCCCAGCAGGGCGCTGTTGCTGTCAGCGATATAGCGCTGCAAGCCACGGTTGAGCGTCGGGGTCATCGCCATCAGCGACGCTTTATGCCCGGCACGTTTCGGCAGACAGCCATGCTTATGCAACGCATCCAGCAAACCCTGTTTCGCCAGCTCACGATCCTGATACAGACCGCGTAACACCTCTTCATCTGGATACAGCCCCAGCGTTTTGCCAAGCGTCAGGTCACCGCTTTCCCAATAACCACGCAGCGTAGGAAGATCATGCGTCGTCGCGACTGCCATTGACTGTTCAGGGTACGCTTTCGGCGCGCGGAAGGTTTTCTCATGGTCGTTTTCAAAATAGAGCACTTTATAGGAATACACACCGCTATCACGCAGTTTACTGACAATCTCCACTGGCACAGTACCCAGATCTTCACCGATCACCATGCACTGATGGCGCTTACTTTCCAGCGCCAGAATTGACAGTAGATCGTCAACCGGATACTGCACATACGCCCCGTGATCCGCCGTTTCACCGTATGGGATCCACCACAGACGCAGCACGGACATCACATGGTCGATACGCAGCGCCCCGCAGTTCTGCATGTTAGCGCGCAGCAGGTCGATAAACGGCTCGTAAGCACGCGCCGCCATCACGTGCGGATCCATCGGCGGTAATCCCCAGTTCTGACCGAGCGGACCAAGGATATCAGGCGGTGCGCCTACAGAGGCCTTCAGGCAGTAAAGCTCACGGTCACACCATGTTTCCGCCCCGCCTTCAGCCACACCCACGGCCAGGTCACGATACAGGCCAATCGGCATCTTGTAGCCCTGGCTTACCTGCCAGCAGGCAGCAAACTGGCTGTACGCCAGCCACTGCAGCCACAGGTAGAAATCCACCTCGTCTGCATGTTTCTTACAGAACGCTTTCACTTCCGGGGTATCAACAGATTGATACGCTTGTGGCCATACCGGCCAGCCCCAGCGCATTTCATCCTCTTTCACCTGATACGCGTGTAAAGCATCAAATGCCGCCTGCCAGTAAAGGCTTTCGCCCTCCTGGATCACAAACTGACGAAAAGCCGCCATCTGCTCATCATCGCGCCGGGCAAAACCTTTCCACGCCAGGCGTAAAGCCGCCATCTTCAGCGAGGTAACCGTCGAGTAATCAACCCATTCTGCGTCACGAGCCTGCTTCAGCATCTGCTGGGTGGTCGGAAGCTTCCACCATGCCTGCGCTTCTTTGTTGTTTTTGAAGTCATCTAACGCGTTAACGTCGATATAGATGACATTCAGCCAGCGACGGGACGACGGGCTATACGGGCTGGCACTTTCCGGGTTGGCCGGATAGAGAGCGTGAATAGGGTTAAGACCAATAAATGCGCCGCCGCGCTCCCCCACCGATGCCAGCATTTTTTTCAGGTCGCCAAAATCACCGATGCCCCAGTTGCTGTCGGAACGCAACGTGTAGAGCTGCACGCAGGCGCCCCACAGCTTTTTACCTTCAAGCAACGCCTGCGGTTCATAGCAACGTTTTGGTGCCACAATCACCCGACAAGGGTATCGCTGGTCGTCCTGGGTGAGCGTTAAGGTGTGATAGCCCTCCGGCAGTTTTGCCGGAAGGTTTAACATTTTGCCGCCGGTAGCATGGCCTTTGTGCTGATGCCCCTCTTCGGTGGTGAGCAGCCAGCTAAATTCACCGCGCCCCTCCACCGCCAGCGACATCTTTTTGCCTGAAGTGAAAACATTCACATTCGGCACCGGAGCAACCGACGCTTTCGCGTCGGTTTTGTGCATGGCATCCAGCAAACGTCTTTTGGTGTCCGCACCAATAGACTGCGGTTTGCCGTGCGCATTGATGTAACTGAGGCTAATTCCCGCCGCCTGTGCGGCACTGTCCAGACGTTTACTCTCCATCGCGCTTCCTTAGCGTTTTGCCTGCCAGATACGGGCCTGATAATCACGAATTGAGCGGTCAGAGCTGAACATGCCGCAGCGGGCGGTATTCAGGATGCACGCCCGGGTCCAGGCTTCCTGGTCGCGATACAGAACATCAACCTGTTTTTGTGCGTCGACATAGGCTGTGAAGTCCGCCATCACCAGATACGGGTCACCGCCATGCTTGTCCATGCTGTGCAGCATCTGGTCAAACGCATGCTTGTCGCCGTCGCTGTATTTACCGCTTTCCAGCTCTTTCAGCACCGCATCGAGCACTTTATCTTTCTTACGCCATTTCACCGGGTCGTAGCCTTTGGCCTTGATGGCTTTCACTTCTTCCACGGTATGACCGAAGATAAAGATATTCTCTTCACCCACTTTCTCGGCGATTTCGACGTTTGCACCGTCCAGTGTGCCAACCGTCAGCGCGCCGTTGAGCGCCAGCTTCATGTTGCCGGTACCGGATGCTTCTTTACCCGCTGTAGAAATCTGCTCGGAGATATCTGCCGCCGGGATCAGCATTTCAGCCGCCGAGACACAGTAATCCGGCAGGAACACCACTTTCAGCTTGTCGCCGACTTTCGGATCGTTGTTGATGGCTTCAGCAACCTTGTTGATTGCCAGAATGATGTTTTTCGCCAGGTAGTAGCCCGGCGCCGCTTTCGCACCGAACAGGAACACGCGTGGAACGCGATCGGCTTTCGGATTCTCGCGGATCTCTTTGTACAGCGCCAGAATATGCAGCAGATTCAGGTGCTGACGTTTGTACTCATGCAGGCGTTTGATCTGAATGTCGAAAATGGCATTCGGGTTGATCTCAATTCCGGTACGCGCTTTGACAAACGCTGCCAGGCGAACTTTGTTTTCCTGCTTGATCGCGCGGTACTGCTCGCGGAATTTCGCGTCGTCGGCGTATTTTTCCAGGTTGATGAGCTGGTCCAGATCGTTGGCCCACTCTTTTTTCAGGGTTTTATCCAGCAGTCCTGCCAGCAGTGGGTTGCACTGCTTGATCCAGCGACGCGGCGTGATGCCGTTAGTCACGTTGTGGAATTTGGTCGGCCACAGTTGGTGATATTCCGGGAACAGATCTTTTACCACCAGCTCCGAGTGCAGCGCTGCCACACCGTTTACGGCAAAGCCGCTTACCACACACATGTTTGCCATGCGGACCTGTTTGTCATGAACTACTGCCAGCTTCGCCCAGACCTCTTTGTCACCAGGCCAGGTCTTTTTCACCAGCACTTTAAAGTTGTCGTTAATCTTGTTGATGATCTGCATATGACGCGGCAGCAGTGTTTTCACCAGCTTCTCGTCCCAGCACTCCAGCGCTTCTGGCATCAGGGTGTGGTTGGTGTAAGCGAAGGTACGACTGGTGATCGCCCATGCATCATCCCAGCTCAGCTGATGCTCATCGATCAGCACGCGCAGCAGTTCCGGGATCGCAATCGTCGGGTGTGTGTCGTTGAGCTGAATCACTTCGAAATCAGGCAGCTGAGCCAGCTTGCGGCCTGCCAGATGATGACGACGCAGGATATCCGCCACGGAACAGGCACACTGGAAGTACTGCTGCATCAAACGCAGTTTTTTACCCGCCAGGTGGTTGTCGTTCGGGTAGAGGACTTTCGTCAGCTTCTCGGCGTCGATACCTTGCTGTTCAGCACGCAGGAAATCGCCATCGTTGAATTTGGTCAGGTTGAACGGATGCGCGTGCTTCGCCTGCCACAGACGCAGAGGCTGCGCCACGCCGTTACGGTAACCCAGTACTGGCAGATCCCAGGCTTCGCCAGTAATGGTGAAGGCCGGTTCCCAGAGACCCTCCTTCGTGACTTTCCCACCAATCCCGACCTGCACATCCAGCTGCGCGTTATGGCGGAACCACGGGTAAGTATTGCGGTGCCAGTCGTCCGGCGCTTCCATCTGATGACCATCGGCAAATGACTGACGGAACAGGCCGTACTGGTAGTTGAGACCATAGCCAATTGCTGACTGGCCGACGGTTGCCATGGAGTCAAGGAAGCAGGCAGCCAGACGTCCCAGTCCACCGTTACCCAGCGCGGGGTCAATCTCTTCTTCCAGCAGATCGGTCAGATTAATGTCATGCTCTTTGAGCACATCACCAACGTCCTGATACCAGCCAAGGTTCAGCAGGTTGTTGCCCGTCAGACGGCCAATCAGGAATTCCATCGAGATGTAGTTCACGTGTCGCTGGTTTTTCACCGGCTTTGCCAAAGGCTGAGCATCCAGCTGTTCCGCGAGCGCACCACTCACCGCCTGCCACCACTGGTGAGGCGTCATTTCGTTTGCCGCATGAAGGCCAAAACGCTGCCACTGACGCGTCAGGGCAGCCTGGAATTGAGCTTTGTTGAAGGTAGGCTGTGACATAGGGGATCGGCATCCTTTAGAAAGAAAACACAAGTTGGCGCTAGTGTGCCTGGCTCATTTCACCTCTTCCTCCTCCTGTGGGGGATTAGACAGGGAGGAGTAGCGGGGATGAGCATAAAAATGTGATCGAGGCCACTCTCAGAGCATAGTTCGAGTGTGCCCTGAAGATAAAAAAGTAACCGGGGAGAATGTCAAAGAAATGAAATGCAGTTTCGTGTGTAATTAAACCTCTCTGAAATGATTACTTACGTAGAATAATATTTCTGCAATCGGGTAATAACTAAGGAGATTATTAATCACTTATAATTTTACCCGAACTTTATTACATTTGACGTCACTATTCCTTTCTGAAACCAGTTTCAGCGTAGCCGCACCAGAACCATACAAGCCAGCATTGACGCGGCGTTAAAGCCCATTCCAGAAAGTTCCATCATCTGTCTGAATGTTTTGTGACAGAGTGCAAATTCAGAGCCACCAAATCCAGACATAACTTGCAATAGTTCTCTTTCTGGCCGACCTTATATCGTATTAATTACGAAGCGCAAAAAAAATAAAATCTCTCGTTCCCCACAGTGAAGTGAAACCTATGTTGATTCCGTCTAAATTAAGTCGCCCGGTTCGCCTTGACCATACAGTGGTCCGCGAGCGCCTGTTGGCTAAACTTTCCGGCGCGCATAATTTCCGACTGGCGCTGGTTACGAGCCCTGCAGGTTATGGAAAAACAACGCTCATTTCGCAATGGGCCGCAGGTAAGAGCGATCTTGGCTGGTACTCCCTTGATGAGGGCGACAACCAGCAAGAGCGTTTTGCCAGCTATTTGATTGCCGCTATTCAACAGGCAACCAATGGACACTGCGTCGCCAGTGAGGTGATGGTGCAAAAGCGCCAGTGCGCCAGCCTGTCCTCCCTTTTCTCCCAGCTATTTATTGAACTGGCCGAATGGCATCGCCCGCTGTATGTGGTGATTGATGATTACCATCTCATCACTAACCCAGTGATCCATGAGTCGATGCGTTTCTTCCTGCGCCATCAACCGGAAAACCTGACCCTGGTGGTATTGTCACGTAACCTGCCGCAGTTGGGCATTGCCAACCTGCGCGTGCGCGATCAACTTCTGGAAGTGGGTAGCCAGCAGTTGGCTTTTACTCATCAGGAAGCGAAACAGTTCTTTGACTGCCGTTTGACCTCCCCCATTGAGGCATCAGAAAGCAGCCGGATGTGCGATGATGTCGCTGGCTGGGCCACTGCATTGCAGTTAATTGCCCTCTCTGCCCGGCAAAACAACAGTCCGGCGCATCAGTCTGCGCGGCGTCTGGCGGGCATCAATGCCAGCCATCTTTCTGACTATCTCGTGGATGAGGTGCTGGACAGCGTCGATCCGTCTACCCGTAATTTCCTGCTGAAAAGCTCGCTGCTGCGTTCCATGAACGACGCGCTGATTGTACGCGTGACGGGCTGCGAAAACGGCCAGTTACAGCTTGAAGAAATTGAACGTCAGGGCCTGTTCCTGACGCGTATGGACGATCCCGGCGAATGGTTCAGCTACCATCCGCTGTTTGGCAGTTTCCTGCGCCAGCGTTGCCAGTGGGAGCTTGCGGTTGAACTGCCGGAAATTCATCGCGCTGCCGCCGAAAGCTGGATGGCACAAGGCTTCCCGAGCGAGGCGATCCACCATGCGCTGGCCGCAGGTGATGCCAACATGCTGCGTGATATTCTCCTCAACCATGCGTGGGGCTTATTCAACCACAGCGAGCTGACGCTACTTGAAGAGTCTCTCAAAGCGCTGCCGTGGGAAAGTCTGCTGGAGAACCCGCGTCTGGTGTTGCTGCAGGCCTGGCTGATGCAGAGCCAACATCGCTATAGCGAAGTGAATACCTTGCTGGCACGTGCGGAACAGGAGATGGAGAGCAACATGGACACGCCCCTGCACGGTGAATTTAACGCCCTGCGGGCCCAGGTCGCGATTAACGACGGCGACCCGGATGAAGCCGAGCGTCTGGCGATGGTCGCACTGGATGAACTGCCGCTGGCCAACTTCTACAGCCGGATCGTTGCCACGTCGGTACACGGTGAAGTGCTGCACTGCAAAGGCGAGCTGACGCGCTCCCTTTCGCTGATGCAGCAAACTGAACAAATGGCACGGCGCCACGATGTCTGGCACTACGCGTTATGGAGCCTGATCCAGCAAAGCGAAATTCTGTTCGCTCAGGGGTTCCTGCAGGCTGCCTGGGAAAATCAGGAAAAAGCCTTCCAGTTAATTCGTGAACAGCACCTGGAACAGCTGCCGATGCACGAGTTCCTGTTGCGTATTCGCGCTCAGCTCCTGTGGGCATGGTCACGTCTGGATGAAGCAGAAAGTTGCGCTCGCCAGGGTGTGGACGTGCTTTCTGGCTTCCAGCCGCAGCAACAATTGCAGTGTCTGGCACTGCTGGTGCAGTGCTCGCTGGCGCGCGGTGATCTCGATAACGCCCGTAACCATCTTAACCGTCTGGAAAACCTGCTCGGCAACGGTCAGTATCATAGCGACTGGGTATCGAACGCCGATAAGGTCCGGGTGATTTACTGGCAAATGACTGGCGACAAAAAATCCGCCGCCAACTGGTTACGTCAGACGCCAAAACCGGAATTTGCTAACAACCATTTCCTGCAGAGCCAGTGGCGCAACATTGCCCGCGCGCAGATCCTGCTCGGTGAATTAGAGCCCGCGGAGATTGTGCTTGAAGAGCTAAATGAGAACGCGCGCGGCCTGCGTCTGATGAGCGATCTCAACCGCAACCTGCTGCTGCTGAACCAGCTCTACTGGCAGGCGGGTCGTAAAAATGATGCTCAGCGTGTACTGCTGGAAGCGCTGCAACTCGCGAACCGCACCGGTTTTATCAGCCACTTTGTGATTGAAGGTGAAGTGATGGCGCAGCAACTGCGTCAATTGATTCAGCTCAATACGCTGCCGGAACTCGATCAGCATCGCGCTCAACGTATTCTGCGTGAAATCAACCAACACCATCGCCATAAGTTTGCGCATTTCGATGAGAACTTTGTCGAACGTCTGTTGAACCACCCGGAAGTACCGGAGCTTATCCGCACCAGCCCGCTCACCCAGCGTGAATGGCAGGTACTGGGGCTGATCTATTCCGGCTACAGCAATGAACAAATTGCGGGTGAACTGGCGGTTGCTGCGACCACCATTAAAACGCATATCCGAAATCTGTATCAGAAACTGGGCGTGGCGCACCGTCAGGATGCAGTGCAGCATGCGCAGCGATTGTTGAAGATGATGGGGTACGGAGTGTAATTCATTGCCCGGCGGCGCTACGCTTGCACGGGCCTACGGAGTTTTGTAGGTCGGGTAAGCGCAGCGCCACCCGACACAATTCCTAGCACAATTCCAGCTGCATATTATTATCTTTAATCACCTGCATAACGCCAGCCGGCGGCATCACGTCGGTATACACCGCATCCACCATGCTGATACTGCCCATGTTCACCATCGCATTACGGCCAAACTTCGAATGGTCTACCACCAGCATTACGTGACGTGAGTTTTCAATAATCGCGCGCTTGGTACGCACCTCATGATAATCAAACTCCAGCAGTGAGCCGTCGCTATCAATGCCACTGATCCCGAGAATGCCAAAATCGAGGCGGAACTGTGAGATAAAGTCGAGGGTCGCTTCACCGATAATCCCGCCATCGCGGCTGCGCAACTCGCCGCCCGCGAGGATGATGCGGAAATCGTCTTTCTGCATCAGGGTGTTGGCGACATTCAGGTTGTTGGTGACCACGCGCAGGTTCTCGTGATCCAGCAGCGCATGGGCGACCGCTTCCGGCGTGGTGCCGATATCAATAAACAGCGTCGCCCCGTTCGGGATCTGACTGGCAACCTTGCGGGCAATGCGTTCTTTCTCTGCCGTCTGTGTGGCTTTACGATCATGCCAGGAGGTGTTGACCGAGCTGGACGGCAACGCCGCCCCGCCGTGGTGGCGCAGAATACGGTTCTGATCGGCCAGCTCGTTCAGGTCACGACGGATGGTTTGCGGGCTGACGGCAAACTGTTCAACCAGCTCTTCAGTACTGACGTATCCCTGTTTTTTTACCAGTTCGATAATGGCGTCATGACGTTGTGTTTGTTTCATCAATTATCCCTGAGAATTATGTTCGTTTTCGCGCATGGAGCGTGTCGGCAAAGGCCATTGCCAACCCGACAACCAGGCCAGTGACGTGTGCACCATTGGCGATAGACATACCAAACAGATCAAACCATCCGGCAATTAGCCATATTAACGCAAAGGTTATGAGTCCGCGTTGTAAATAGATGCCGCTTTCCGGGTCGCGCTCCCCGCGAAGCCAGACGTAGCCCATCAGGGCGTATACCACCCCAGACAGCCCACCGAACCACGGACCGCTGAATTTATGCTGCACATAGCCGCTCAGCAGGGCGCTAATAATGGTGATAACGATCAGCTTGCCGCTGCCGAGCCGCTTCTCAACGATACCGCCGAGATACCACCACCACAGCAGGTTAAAGAGGATGTGCATCACCGAGAAGTGCATCAGCGCGTGGGTAAAGTAGCGCCAGACATCAAACTCCAGAGAGGGGTCGTACGGCCACGCCAGAGCGATCATCACGCTCTGGTCACCCACCACGTTCATAATGATAAAGACGACAATACAGGCCGCCATCAGCAGTAGCGTAAACGGCCCTGCACGTTCACGCACGGTGGCAAAGAAAGGAAAACGACGATAATGCAACCCACTGCCTGTCTGGCCAGATTGCCAGCTGGCTGCCAGATAGCGCGGGTCGCCGGGGTTCTCAAGAAAACGCGCCAACTCCTCGTTTACCCGCCCTGCCTGGCTCTCGTCGGCCAGCCAGACATCGGTCTGAGTATGTTGCTGGATGGTCAGAATAACACCCTGCGTCGCCATGTAGTCGACAAACGCCTGGGCGACACGCGGGTTGGTAAAAGAGGTGATCATCAACATGGGTAGCGGTCGCTTATTTCCACACAAAAGGGGACAGTATAGCGGGATCAGCGCTCAAACGCGTACTCAACTTCTGCCGGGAAATGGCGATGCCATGCATCGAATCCACCGTCGACGCTGTACACCGCGTCGTAGCCTTGCTGAATCAGGTACTGCGCCGCACCTTTACTGCTGTTGCCGTGGTAGCACATCACCATCACCGGTGTTTCGAAGTCGTTATCGCGCATAAACGCGCCCAGCGTATCGTTGGTGAGGTGGAACGCACCCGGCGTGTGGCCCATCGCAAAACTCTGCGGATCGCGGATGTCCACCAGCACCGCCGTTCCCTGGTGCATTTTCTGATGGGCTTCTTCTACGTTAATACATTCAAACTGATCCATGGTGTTCTCTTTACATTGGTCAACGGCACTATTTTACCCCGTAGTGTACGTCCTGGCGGCGGGTAAACGCCATTATGTTATCCATATCACTCTAAATTGTTTTTTTGATGTTACCAAAAGCGCGTTCCTTTGCTATTATGAGCGATATCGAACATTTCTGAGCTTTAACGAAAGTGCATGAGGGTGTTATGGAAACCAAAGATCTGATTGTGATAGGCGGTGGCATCAACGGTGCCGGTATTGCGGTCGATGCCGCAGGACGCGGATTATCCGTACTGATGCTGGAAGCTAACGATCTCGCCTGCGCGACGTCGTCCGCCAGCTCCAAACTGATTCACGGTGGCCTGCGCTACCTGGAACACTACGAATTCCGCCTGGTCAGCGAAGCGCTGGCTGAACGTGAAGTGTTGCTGAAAATGGCACCGCATCTGGCGATTCCGATGCGTTTCCGCCTGCCCCATCGCCCGCATCTGCGTCCGGCCTGGATGATCCGAATCGGTCTGTTTATGTACGATCACCTGGGTAAACGCACCAGTCTGCCGGGTTCGAACGGTTTGCGTTTTGGTTCAGAATCGGTCCTTAAACCTGAAATCGTGCGCGGATTCGAATATTCCGATTGCTGGGTAGACGATGCGCGTCTGGTTCTGGCGAACGCACAGATGGTGGTGAAGAAAGGCGGTGAGGTGAAAACCCGCACCCGCGCGACCTCTGCTCGTCGTGAAAACGGTCTGTGGATTGTCGACGCGGAAGACATTGATACCGGCGAGAAATTCAGCTGGAAAGCACGCGGCCTGGTCAACGCCACCGGTCCGTGGGTGAAACAGTTCTTTGACGAAGGCATGCACCTGCCTTCGCCGTACGGTATTCGTCTGATCAAAGGCAGCCATATTGTGGTGCCGCGCGTACATACTCAGAAGCAGGCTTATATTCTGCAGAACGAAGATAAACGCATCGTGTTTGTGATCCCGTGGATGGACGAGTTTTCCATTATCGGTACCACCGACGTGGAGTACAAAGGCGATCCGAAAAACGTTGAGATCGACGAGAGCGAGGTCAACTACCTGCTGAAAGTGTATAACGCGCACTTTAAGAAACAGCTGTCTCGTCATGATGTAGTCTGGACTTACTCCGGCGTGCGTCCGCTGTGCGATGACGAATCGGATTCACCACAAGCCATCACCCGCGACTATACGCTTGATATTCACGACGTAGATGGCCAGGCACCGCTGCTGTCGGTATTTGGCGGTAAACTCACCACTTATCGTAAGCTGGCTGAGCACGCGCTGGAAAAACTGGTGCCGTACTATAAGGGCATTGGCCCGGCATGGACCAAAGGTGCCGTGCTGCCTGGCGGAGATATCGGGGATAACCGCGATGATTATGCCGCGAAGCTGCGTCGCCGCTACCCGTTCATCACCGAAGGGATGGCACGCCATTATGCCCGTACTTACGGTAGCAACACCGAGTGGATCCTCGGTGAAGCCAAAGAGATTGCTGATCTGGGTGAACATTTCGGCCATGAACTGTACGAAGCCGAGTTGCGTTATCTGGTTGAACACGAATGGGTTCGCCGCCTGGATGACGCCATCTGGCGTCGTACTAAAGAAGGGATGTGGCTGGATGCCGAGCAGCAATCTCGCGTGGCGCAGTGGTTACTGCAAAATGCGGGGAAGCGTGAGCTGTCGTTAGCATCTTGACGTGAAAAAAAGCCCGGTGGCGCTACCGCTTACCGGGCTTACGGGATCGAGTAGGCCGGGTAAGGCGTAGCCGCCACCCGGCTTTGTTTTTACAACCTTACCGGATCAATATGCCAGATCGTCTCGGCATACTCTTTGATGGTCCTGTCTGACGAGAAATACCCCATATTGGCGATGTTGCGCATCGCGGCACAGGTCCACTTCTCCTGATGCCGGTACAGTTCGTCCACTTTATCCTGGCAATCCACATAGCTGCGATAATCCGCCAGCACCTGATAGTGATCGCCAAAATTAATCAGCGAATCCACCAGGTCGCGATAACGGCCAGGCTCCTCAGGGCTAAACACACCGGTGGCGATTTGCGTCAATACCTGGCGTAGCTCTTCATCCTCTTCGTAGTATTTACGCGGTGAGTAACCCTGCTTACGCAGCGCTTCGACCTCTTCCGTTGTGTTACCGAAGATAAAGATGTTATCTGCACCGACATGCTCCAGCATCTCGACATTCGCCCCGTCCAACGTACCAATGGTCAGCGCGCCGTTGAGAGCAAACTTCATATTACTGGTGCCGGACGCTTCCGTACCTGCTGTGGAAATCTGCTCAGAGAGATCCGCCGCCGGGATAATCAACTGCGCCAGGCTTACGCTGTAGTTCGGGATGAACACCACCTTCAGCTTGTCGCCAATTTCCGGATCCAGGTTGACCACCTTCGCCACATCGTTGATTAGGTGAATGATATGCTTTGCCATGTAGTAGGCGGAAGCCGCCTTACCAGCAAAGATCTTCACCCGTGGCACCCACTCGGCCGTAGGATCGGCCTTGATGCGGTTGTAATGGGTGATCACATGCAGCACGTTCATGAGCTGACGTTTGTACTCATGGATGCGCTTGATCTGCACATCGAACAGCGCTTTCGGGTTGGCGACTACGTTCAGATGCAGCGCAAGATAAACCGATAAACGCTTTTTGTTCAGCAGCTTGGCTTCACGCACGGCTTTGTTGACCGTCGGGAAATCAATGTGCTGTTCAAGTTCGCTCAGTTGGCTCAAATCGGTACGCCAGGTGCGACCGATATTCTCATCCAGCACCTCAGAGAGCGGCTGATTGGCCAGCGCCAGCCAGCGTCGTGGTGTAACGCCGTTGGTCACATTGCAAAAACGTGTCGGGAAGATCTTCGCGAAGTCAGCAAACAGCGACTGCACCATCAGGTTTGAG
This sequence comes from Enterobacter sp. 342, assembly GCF_036663495.1. NCBI lineage: Bacteria > Pseudomonadati > Pseudomonadota > Gammaproteobacteria > Enterobacterales > Enterobacteriaceae > Enterobacter > Enterobacter sp. 342. The sequence goes on along the minus strand of NZ_JAWUEI010000008.1, from coordinate 114,967 downwards.
TGCAGTTCGGACACCCCGTTCACCTTGTGGCTGATCACTACCGCCAGCCAGGCCATGCGCACACGGCGGCCGTTCGACTCATCAATGATCGACGTACGACTCAGCAGGCCGGTATCGTTCGGGTACTGCTCCTGCAACGTCTTGAGGAAGTAATCGTTGATCTCAAAGATAATCTGCAGATGGCGCGGCAGGATTTTGCCGAGCATATCCACCGGCCAGGTCTCCAGCGCTTCGCTCATCAGCGTATGGTTGGTGTACGAGAACACCTGACAGGTCACTTCAAACGCATCATCCCAGCTGAACTTATGTTCGTCGATCAGCAAACGCATCAGCTCAGGAATGGAGAGCACCGGGTGGGTGTCGTTGAGGTGAATCGCGGTTTTCTCCGCCAGGTTGGCGTAGGTTTTATGCAGTTGATAATGGCGATTAAGGATGTCCTGTACCGTTGAGGAGACAAGGAAATACTCCTGACGCAGGCGCAGTTCGCGACCGGAGTAGGTAGAGTCATCCGGGTACAGCACGCGGGACACGTTCTCGGAGTGGTTTTTATCTTCCACCGCCGCGAAGTAGTCACCCTGGTTGAATTTACCGAGGTTAATTTCACTACTGGCCTGGGCACTCCACAGGCGCAGCGTATTGGTGGCATCGGTGTCGTAACCAGGGATGATCTGGTCATAGGCCACGGCCAGGATCTCTTCGGTTTCCACCCAGCGGGATTTTTTCCCTTCCTGCTGAATACGTCCACCAAAGCGCACTTTATAGCGCGTGTTATGGCGTTTGAACTCCCACGGGTTACCGTATTCCAGCCAGTAGTCCGGCGACTCTTTCTGACGTCCGTCGACGATGTTCTGCTTGAACATGCCGTAATCATAGCGAATCCCGTAACCACGCCCCGGCAACGCCAGCGTCGCCAGCGAGTCCAGGAAGCAGGCCGCAAGGCGTCCCAGACCACCGTTACCGAGGCCAGGGTCATTCTCTTCGTCAATCAGTTCTTCTAAATCTAACCCCATCTCTTCCAGTGCGGTTTTGACGTCGTCATAAATACCGAGCGACAACAGCGCATTGGAAAGCGTGCGGCCAATCAAAAATTCCATCGACAGGTAGTAAACCTGACGCGTTTCCTGTGAGAGCTGGGCACGGTTGGAGCGCAGCCAGCGTTCAACTAAACGGTCACGCACGGCAAACAGGGTGGCGTTCAGCCACTCGTGTTTGTTCGCGATGACCGGATCTTTCCCGATGGTGAACATCAGCTTATAGGCGATAGAGTGTTTTAACGCCTCAACGCTGAGTGTGGGTGAAGAGTAGCTAAAAGGTGCATTCATATCAGTGACTCCGCCTTGTTACATCAAGCGTTGATAAAGATCGCGGTATGACTGCGCCGCAACGTGCCAGCTAAAGTCCATGCTCATCGCCTGGCGCTGAACATAACGCCACAAGGAAGGACGGGACCATAAAACGAAAGCACGCCGAATCGCCCGTAACAACGACCAGGCATTACTGTCTTCAAACACAAACCCGCTGGCGATACCGTCCGCCAGATTTTCCAGAGAACTGTCGGAAACTGTATCCGCCAGCCCACCCGTGCGGCGCACCAGCGGTAACGTGCCGTATTTCAGGCCGTAGAGTTGCGTCAGACCGCAGGGTTCGAAACGGCTTGGCACCAGGATGACGTCCGCGCCGCCCATAATGCGGTGCGAAAACGCTTCGTGATAGCCAATCTGCACCCCAACCTGCCCGGGATGTTCCGCTGCTGCCGCCAGAAAACCCTCCTGCAGCACCGGATCACCCGCGCCGAGCAGCGCCAGTTGCCCTCCCTGCTCCAGTAAACCAGGCAGAGCTTCCAGCACCAGATCCAGCCCTTTCTGGCTGGTCAGGCGACTGACCACGGCGAACAACGGTACTTTGTCGTTCACCTTCAGGCCCATGGCAATTTGCAGCTGGCGCTTGTTTTCGGCTTTGTCCTCGACCGAATCACGGCCATAGCGCGACGCCAGCAGGAGATCGGTTTCCGGGCTCCAGATCTTTTCATCAACACCGTTCAAAATACCCGACAGGCGCCCCTCACGATGACGCTGCCGCAGTAGCCCTTCCAGGCCATAACCAAACTCCGGCTGGGTAATTTCCCGGGCGTAAGTCGGGCTCACGGCGGTAATATGATCGGCATAGTAAAGCCCGGCTTTCAGGAACGAGATCTGCCCGTTAAACTCCAGCCCGTGCATGTTATAGAACGACAATGGCAGATCGATTTCATGCATGTGATGGGCATAGTACATCCCCTGATATGCCAGGTTATGCACAGTAAAAACTGACCTGGCCGGGTGGCCGCGCGCGGCCAGATACGCCGGGGCAAGCCCGGCGTGCCAGTCGTGCGCGTGCACCACATCCGGACGCCAGAACGGATCCAGCCCCGTCGCCATTTCTGCACCGACCCAACCGAGCAACGCAAAGCGCAGCACGTTGTCCGGGTAAGCAAACAGGTTGGTGTCGTGATACGGACTCCCGGGCCTGTCATATAAGTGCGGCGCGTCAATCAGGTAGATCCCAACGCCATTGTAATGTCCAAACAGCAGGGTGATGCGCCCGGCAAAGGTCTCACGACGCGTCACCACTTTTGCATCGGGAATACCACGCCGGATATCCGGAAATGCGGGCAGCAGGACTCGGGTATCCACCCCTCCGGCGATTTGCGCCGCCGGTAATGCACCAAGAACATCCGCCAGGCCGCCCGTTTTTAACAACGGGAACATCTCAGAACATACGTGTAAAACCTGCATCATCGCTCCTGTTTGATCTGCAGCTTCCGCAACATTTCCCGTGTTACTAACACGATTCCCTCTTCCGAACGGTAGAAACGACGCGCGTCTTCTTCCGCGTTTTCACCAATGACCATCCCCTCAGGAATGACGCAGGCGCGGTCGATAACGCAACGACGCAGGCGACACGAACGTCCAACCCAGACATCTGGCAATAAGACTGCCGAATCAATATTACAGAATGAATTTATCCGCACGCGGGGGAACAGCACTGACTGCACCACCACCGACCCTGAAATAATGCATCCGCCAGAAACCAGCGAGTTCAGTGTCATACCGTGACTACCCGAACGGTCCTGAACGAATTTGGCTGGCGGGAGCGATTCCATATGAGTACGAATCGGCCAGTTCTGATCGTACATATCCAGCTCAGGGGTCACCGAGGCCAGGTCGAGGTTCGCCTTCCAGTACGCTTCCAGCGTTCCCACATCGCGCCAGTAAGGTTCCGCATTTGGGTCGGATTGCACGCAGGACAACGGGAAGGGATGTACATACGCCATGCCAGCTTGCGTAATTTTCGGGATGATGTCTTTGCCAAAGTCATGGCTGGAATTTTCGTCTTTGTCGTCTTCTTCCAGCAGTTCATAAAGGTAATCTGCATCAAAGACATAGATCCCCATACTGGCGAGTGACTTCGTATCATCTCCCGGCATGGTCGGCGGGTTTGCAGGTTTTTCGACGAAGTCGATAATTTTGTCGTCCGCATCCACGTGCATTACGCCAAACGCCGTCGCTTCAGCAACGGGCACCGGCAGACACGCCACGGTGCAACGCGCCCCTTTTTCGACATGGTCGATGAGCATGTGGGAGTAGTCTTGCTTGTAAATATGATCCCCGGCGAGGATCACGATGTATTCCGCGTTATAACGACGAATGATATCGAGGTTTTGCGTCACCGCATCCGCCGTGCCCCGGTACCAGTTTTCGCCATGAACGCGCTGCTGGGCCGGGAGGAGATCGACAAACTCATTCATCTCTTCGCTGAAGAAGGACCAGCCGCGCTGGATATGCTGCACCAGCGTGTGTGATTGATACTGCGTAATGACGCCAATACGGCGGATGCCAGAGTTGAGGCAATTGGAGAGTGCGAAATCTATGATACGGAACTTACCACCAAAGTGAACAGCCGGCTTGGCGCGTTTGATGGTCAAATCTTTCAGACGGGTACCACGCCCACCAGCGAGTATCAGGGCAACCGTTTTTAATGGTAGCTGGCGTGCCAACATTAAGGGATCGTTTTTCTCTAATCTAACCATGACTAACTCCTTTTTTATCATCTTTGGAATACACACACTCCGTGCGCAGGCCCGTGCCAGACAGCCATTACTACCGGATTATCCGCTCCGGCAAAGGGGGGAACGGCGCGCCATTCCCCTTCAGGTAAAACAATCTCTGCGACATCATCCGTCGCGTTCAGCGTAACCAGCCATTTATCCGAAAGCAGGATTTGCAGCCGTGGTACACCGTGTTGCCACTCTTGCGCGCTTAGTGGTTGCGCGTCTTTATTCAACCAGCGAACGTTTCCGTCCCCCTCTTCCCACCAGCGGTCGGTGGTCAGGGCCGGGATTTGCTGGCGAAGGTGGATCAGCGCAGCGGTAAAATGGATCAACCCGCTGTTCGCCTCCCCCCAGTCAAGCCAGGTTAAGGTGTTGTCCTGGCAATACGCATTGTTGTTACCGTGCTGGCTGTGGCCGTGCTCATCGCCCGCCAGCAGCATCGGTGTCCCCTGCGACAACAGAAGCGTTGTCAGCAGTGCATGAACGCTGGCGCGCCGCCGCTCGATAACGTCAAGGCTTCCGCCTAACCCTTCTATACCATGATTGAAGCTATGGTTATTGTTAGTGCCATCGCGATTCTCTTCGCCGTTCGCCTCATTGTGTTTCTGATTGAAACAAACGCAGTCCCTGAGCGTAAAACCGTCGTGCGCCGTCAGCAGGTTGACGGTGGCCGACGGTCGCTTACCGTCGCGCTTAAAGAGATCGCTTGACGCGGCAAAGCGCCCGGCAAATTCCCCCAGCGAGAGATTTCGCTCAAGCCAGAAGCGGCGCGCGGCATCGCGATAGTGATCGTTCCATTCGGCAAACAAGGGGGGAAAATTCCCGACCTGATATCCCCCTTCCCCAATGTCCCACGGCTCGGCAATGAGCTTCACTTGTGATAGCACCGGGCAGTTTCTTATCGCCTCAAACAGCGGCGCCTGCTGGCTGAATGCCGGTGTCCGCCCCATCACAGGCGCCAGGTCGAAACGAAAACCATCCACGTGGTACGTTTCCACCCAGTATTTCAGGCTCTCATATGCAAATTGCATGACCGACGGATGGCTGAGATTGAGCGTGTTGCCGCAGCCGGTCCAGTTCTCATAATCACCATCCTGCCTGATCCAATAATAGCTACGGTTATCAATTCCGCGCATGGAGAGCGTTGGACCATCAAGATCGCTTTCAGCGCTGTGGTTCAGCACCACATCCAGAATGACTTCAATTCCCGCGGCATGGAGCGCTTTCACCGCATCGCGGAATTCGTCCCGCGCTTTTTCCGGATGGACGGCATAGCGGGGTTCGAGCGCGAACATCGCCAGCGGGTTGTAGCCCCAGTAGTTGCTCAACCCCAGCCGCTGCAGACGCGGCTCGCTGGCAAAATGGGCGACGGGTAACAGTTCAAGAGCGGTGATGCCGAGGTGTTTCAGGTAGGCGATCATGGTCGGATGCCCGAGCGCCTTGTAGGTGCCGCGCATCTCTTTGGGGATGGACGGATGCAGATACGTCAGCCCTTTGACATGGGCCTCATAAATGACGGTGTTGCCCCACGGCGTGGCTGGCGGCGCATCGTCTTCCCAGTCATAGTGATCGTGCACTACCACGCTTTTTGGCACCACATGGGCACTGTCACGATGGTCAGGTTCACCATAACCGACATGAAAAATCGGGTCGTCTTTAAACTCACCGTCCACGCGGTGCGCACACGGATCAATCAACAGCTTTGCAGGGTTAAACCAGTGCCCTTGAGCAGGTTCCCACGGACCATGAACACGAAAACCATAGTGCATACCTGGCCGTCCTCCGGCCAGGTAACCGTGCCAGGTATCCCCCGTGCGCGACGGTAAATCGTAACGGTGCTCGTTACCCTCACCGTCAAAAACACACAGTTCTACCCGCTCAGCGTGAGCAGAAAAGAGGGTGAAATTCACACCCTTTCCGTCGAAACTCGCCCCGAGCGGTTCGGGTTGACCTGCCGTAAGTTGCGTCATTCACCCTCCCGCATCAGCCAGATGGTGCCAAGCGGCGGTAACGTGAGACTCAGAGAGTTTGGCCGCCCATGACTTTCGATGGCATCACTTTGCACCAGACCACCATTACCGGTATTGCTGCCGTGGTAGTGCATGGAATCGGTATTCAGGATTTCGCGCCATTTACCCGGCTGGTTAATGCCGAAGCGATAGTGCTGGCGCGGCACCGGTGTGAAGTTGCTGGCGACGATGATCTCGTTACCCGCTTTATCTCGCCGCACAAAGACAAACACCGAGCGCTCATGGTCATCCACCACCAGCCACTCAAAGCCGTACGGGTCAAAGTCGAGTTCGTGCAGCGCTTTGTGATGACGATAGGTCAGGTTCAGGTCACGCACCAGACGTTGCACGCCATGGTGCCAGTTATCGCCACCTTCCAGCAGATGCCAGTCGAGGCTGGCGTCGTGGTTCCACTCGCGTCCCTGAGCGAACTCATTGCCCATAAACAGCAGTTTTTTGCCCGGGAACGCAAACATCCAGCCGTAGTAGGCGCGCAGGTTGGCAAATTTCTGCCACGCATCGCCCGGCATGCGGTCAAGAATGGATTTTTTGCCGTGTACCACTTCATCATGCGACAGCGGCAGCATGAAGTTTTCGGTGTAGTTGTAGAGCATCCCGAACGTCAGCTTATCGTGATGATACTGACGATAAACCGGATCGAGCTTCATGTAGTCGAGCGTGTCATGCATCCAGCCCAGGTTCCACTTGTACCAGAACCCCAGGCCACCTAATGACGGTGGTCGGGAGACACCCGCAAAGTCGGTCGACTCTTCTGCCATTGTTACCGCGCCGTCCACCTGCTCACCGATAATGCGGTTGGTGCTGCGCAGGAACTCAATCGCTTCCAGGTTTTCACGGCCACCAAACTCGTTCGGGATCCACTCTCCCTCTTTGCGGCTGTAATCGCGATAGATCATGGATGCCACCGCATCAACACGCAGAGCATCAATGCCAAAGCGCTCAATCCAGTACAGGGCATTTCCGACCAGGTAGTTCGCGACTTCGCGGCGACCGTAGTTGTAGATCAGCGTATTCCAGTCCTGGTGATAACCTTCTCGCGGGTCGCTGTGCTCGTACAGCTTCGTACCATCAAACTCTGACAAACCAAAGTCATCCGACGGGAAATGGCCAGGCACCCAGTCGAGGATCACATTCAGCCCGGCGGCATGCGCGGCATGGATGAAATAACGGAAGTCATCGCGCGTGCCAAAGCGGCGCGTAGGCGCATACAGTCCGGTTGGCTGATAACCCCAGCTACCATCGAACGGATGCTCGTTGACCGGCAACAGCTCAAGGTGAGTAAAGCCCATCCATTTGGCATACGGTACCAGTTGTTCGGCGAGTTCCCGGTAGCTGAGCCAGAAGTTGTTATCCGTGTGGCGACGCCAGGAGCCAAGATGCACTTCATAGACGGAGATAGGTGCATCGAAGCGGTTAGCCTGTTTGCGCTCTTCCGTCTGGGTGATCTTCTCCGGCAGGCCACAAATCAGCGACGCCGTATCCGGGCGCATCTGGGCTTCAAAGGCATACGGGTCGGCTTTAATGCGCAACTTGCCGTGGGCATCGATCATCTCGAATTTGTAGAGCTGTCCGTTGTGCGCCCCAGGGATAAACAGTTCCCAGATCCCCGTTTCCCGGCGCAGGCGCATCGGGTGACGACGACCGTCCCAGTAGTTGAACTGTCCGACAACGGAGACGCGTTGGGCGTTGGGTGCCCACACAGCAAACCGCGTGCCGGTGATACCATCCATCGTGTCTGCGTGGGCACCCAGCGTTTCATAAGGTCGCAAATGGGTTCCTTCAGACAGCAGCCAGGCATCCATCTCCTGCAAAAGAGGACCAAAGCTGTAGGGATCATCAATGAGATTTTGCTGGCCGTGCCAGATGACGGCAAGCTGATAACGAAAGGGGTTTTTACGACGGGGCATCACGCCTGAGAAGAAACCACGCGAGTCGAGGCATTCCAGATTGCCCACTTTGCGGCCGGTTTTGGGTTCGATAACCCACACTTCTGTCGCATCCGGTAACAACGCCCGAACTTCCAGCCCGGCCTCTGTACGGTGCATCCCCAGCACGGAAAAGGGGTCGGCAAAATGACCCGCAATAAGCGCATTAATCACGTCTCTATCCACACGATCGGACATGGTATTCATCCTGTTTTTTATGTCGTCCTTTTTTAGCGCCTGGGACGACTTTAATGTGACCTGAACGAGCATCCTCACAGCCCGTCCTAACCTCAGGTAAGAAATGACTCTTCCTTAAAGCATAGCCAACGCTCTAAATGACTCCTGATAAAAATAAGACATACGCGTTTTACTCCATGTAGTACGCAAAAAAAGGGGGCGAAAATCACCCCCGGTAGTTAACAAATTATTACGCCAGCTGGCGCAGCATGCGGCGCAGCGGCTCCGCTGCTCCCCATAAGAGCTGGTCGCCAACGGTGAACGCGGAGAGGTACTCCGGCCCCATGTTCAGCTTACGCAGACGGCCAACCGGCGTGGTCAGCGTGCCAGTCACGGCAGCCGGGGTCAGTTCACGCATGGTGATCTCGCGATCATTTGGCACCACTTTCGCCCATGGGTTGTGTGCAGCCAGCAACTCTTCCACGGTCGGAATAGACACATCTTTTTTCAGTTTAATGGTGAAGGCCTGGCTGTGGCAGCGTAGCGCGCCGATGCGCACGCACAGACCGTCTACCGGAATGGTATTCGCGGTGGCGAGAATTTTGTTGGTCTCGGCCTGGCCTTTCCACTCTTCGCGGGTCTGGCCGTTATCCAGCTGTTTGTCGATCCACGGGATCAGGCCACCCGCCAGTGGTACGCCAAAGTTGTCCACCGGCAGCTCGCCGCTGCGGGTCAGTTGAGTGACTTTTCGCTCGATATCGAGGATCGCGGACGCCGGGTTTGCCAGCTCGTGCGCCACGCTGTGGTGCAACTGGCCCATCTGGGTAAGCAGCTCACGCATATGACGCGCACCGCCACCGGAAGCCGCCTGGTACGTCGCCACGGAGACCCACTCCACCAGATCCTGAGCGAACAGACCGCCCAGAGACATCAGCATCAGGCTGACGGTACAGTTACCACCAACAAAGGTTTTCACGCCGTTATTCAGGCCGTTGGTGATCACGTCCTGGTTAACCGGATCAAGAATGATGATGGCATCGTCTTTCATACGCAGCGAAGAGGCCGCGTCAATCCAGTAGCCCTGCCAGCCGCTTTCACGCAGCTTTGGATAAATTTCGTTGGTATAATCGCCGCCCTGGCAAGTGACAATAATGTCGAGTGCCTTCAGCGCTTCCAGATCGAAAGCATCCTGCAACGTGCCAGTGGTGCCGCCGAATGAAGGCGCAGCCTGACCGAGCTGGGAAGTAGAGAAGAAGACCGGGCGGATGGCGTCGAAATCGCGCTCTTCAACCATGCGTTGCATGAGTACAGAGCCGACCATACCGCGCCAGCCGATAAAACCAACGTTTTTCATAGCATTTTTTTCCTGCAGAGGGTGTGTGCTGTTTGTGCAAGCCAGTATTGAACTGGGATATGCTTCACATTACAAAATGCAGCCAAAGTCGCAAGCGAAATTAATCGATGATTGCCCGGCAATCAGAAAAAGAGCTAATCATCATAATAACCATAGAGAGTTTCAGGGATAATTTACATGAGTGAAATCATTTCCGCGGCGGTTTTATTGATCCTGATAATGGATCCTCTCGGAAACCTGCCGATCTTCATGTCGGTGCTAAAACACACCGAACCAAAGCGCCGTCGGGCAATCATGATCCGCGAGCTGCTCATCGCCCTGCTGGTGATGTTTATCTTCCTGTTTGCGGGCGAAAAAATCCTCGCATTCCTGAACCTGCGCGCCGAAACCGTTTCCATTTCCGGCGGGATTATCCTGTTCCTGATTGCCATAAAGATGATTTTCCCGAGCGCAGAAGGCAGCAGCAGCGGCCTGCCTGCGGGTGAAGAGCCGTTTATTGTGCCGCTGGCAATTCCACTCGTCGCCGGGCCGACCATTCTGGCCACGCTGATGCTGCTGTCACATCAGTATCCGAACCAGATGAGCCATCTGGTGATTGCCCTGCTGATCGCCTGGGGCGGGACATTTATCATCCTGCTGCAGTCGTCCCTGTTCCTGCGCCTGCTGGGTGAAAAAGGGGTGAACGCGCTGGAACGTCTGATGGGGCTGATTCTGGTGATGATGGCAACGCAGATGTTCCTGGACGGGATCCGGGTGTGGATGAAAGGATGACTTTCTCCCTCTCCCCGTGGGAGAGGGCCAGGGTGAGGACATCAGGCCGCGGAGGACTAACCCTTACGAATCAAATACCGGTACGGCAGCGCCTCGGTCTGCTGTGCCACCAGCTCATGCTCCATAAAGGTACAAAACCCGGGGATATCGCGGGTGGTCGCCGGGTCGTCGGCGATGATCAGCAGCGTTTCACCGGATTGCATGTTACGCACGGTTTTGCGCACCATCATTACCGGCTCCGGGCAGCGAAGGCCCTGGGCATCAAGGGTGTGGTCTGGGCTGGAAAACAGGTCGGTCATGATCTTCTCGGTCAGGTAAAAACGGCTGTAGTTTACGCCCCGTAGCGATCAATGCAAACCAGGTTAACGATTGCGTAAAAACTAACCATTGCAATGTCTGACCAAAGCAGTATCATGCTGCGGTTTTTATTGGGTTCCCTCACCCCAACGTATAAAAAGGTCAAAATATGACGCAGTTTTCTGAATCGCAGCGCGTAAAAGCGTTGTTCTGGCTTTCGCTTTTCCATTTGCTGGTGATCACCTCCAGCAACTATCTGGTGCAGCTCCCCATCTCCATCTTTGGTTTTCATACCACCTGGGGCGCGTTCAGTTTTCCGTTTATTTTTCTCGCCACCGATTTGACCGTGCGAATTTTTGGCGCACCGCTGGCTCGCCGCATTATTTTTGCGGTCATGCTCCCGGCACTGTTCGTGTCTTACGTGATTTCGTCCCTGTTCTACATGGGTAGCTGGCAGGGCTTTGAGGCACTAACCCACTTCAACCTGTTTGTCGCACGCATCGCCACCGCAAGCTTTATGGCTTATGCGCTGGGGCAGATCCTCGACGTGCATGTGTTTAACCGCCTGCGTCAGAATCACCGCTGGTGGATGGCCCCGACCGCCTCGACGCTGTTCGGTAACGTGAGCGATACGCTGGCCTTCTTCTTCATCGCCTTCTGGCACAGCCCGGATGCGTTCATGGCCGAGCACTGGATGGAGATCGCCCTGGTGGACTACTGCTTCAAGGTGCTCATCAGTATCGTCTTCTTCCTGCCAATGTATGGTGTATTGCTGAATATGATGCTGAAAAGGCTGGCAGATAAATCTGAAATCACGGCATTGCAGGCTGGTTAAGGGTTCGCTTTATCAGTTGTGATAAGATGAGCGAATGAGCCGTTATGGCCGTTTATCGAAAGGAAGAAGTCAATGCGCAATCTGGTTAAATATGTCGGGATTGGCCTGCTGGTTGTGGGTCTTGCAGCCTGTGATAACAGCGACACGAAAACGCCTGCTCAGGGTGCATCTGCAGAGAGTAATGCGACCGGTCAGCCGGTGAATCTGCTGGATGGGAAACTCAGTTTCTCTCTGCCAGCCGATATGACTGACCAGAGCGGTAAGCTGGGCACTCAGGCGAACAATATGCACGTTTATTCCGACGCAACCGGGCAGAAAGCCGTCATTGTGATTGTGGGTGACGACACCAGCGAAGATCTTGGCGTGCTGTCAAAACGTCTGGAAGATCAGCAGCGCAGCCGCGATCCGCAGCTGCAGGTGGTCACCAATAAATCCATCGAACTGAAAGGCCACACACTGCAACAGCTGGACAGCATCATCTCCGCAAAAGGCCAGACCGCATACTCTTCAGTGGTGCTGGGTAAGGTTGATAATAAACTGCTGACCATGCAGATCACCCTGCCAGCGGACGATCAACAGAAAGCGCAGACTGCGGCTGAAAACATCATTAACACCCTCGTGATCCAGTAATCCTTCACGAGGATGACGTGGCCTCCGGTGCCTGCACCGGGGGCCATTTTTTTAGCTGCCATGTCAGCATCAATGCGATAACCACCAGACCCGCCGCAGCAAGATAAATAACCGGTACCCCTGCCCAGGTCATCACCAGCCCCGCCAGCGGGCCGGTAATGCCTAAAGACATATCCATAAATACCGTATACGTTGCCAGCGCCGCCCCCTGGTTCTGCTGCGGCACGGCTTTTACCGCCACCACACCCAGTGCCGGGAAGACCAGTGAAAAACCCGCGCCGGAGAGAAATACGCCTGTTTTCGCCATCCAGGGTGCCATAGCAATGCCGGTCAACAGCAGCCCAACTATCTCTACTGCAAAGCAGATCATCGCCACGTTCAGTCCACCCAGACGGTTGATACCGTTCGGGAAAAGTAAACGCGCACCAACAAACGCACAGCTAAACAGGGTTAACGCAAAAGCTGCACCGTCCCACCCTTTGGCATCATAGAACAAGGTAATGAAGGTCGCGATCACGCCGAACCCCGTAGTTGCCAGTGCCAGAGCCATACCATACGGCCAGACGCGCCCCAGCACTGCGCGAAACGGTAGCGGTTTGCCTTTGCTGGCCTTCACTTTCGGACGTGGCAACGCAAAGATAATCGCCAGAGCAGCGACCGCCATAATGGTAATCGCCAGTCCATACAGGCCGCCAAACGCATAACAAGCCACACCAAGCGGTGCCCCCAGAGCCATTGCGCCGTATGTGACAATGCCATTCCACGAAATCACCCGGCCAATGTGCGGCGCACCCACGACACCCACGCCCCACAGCGTCGAACCGGTTCCCGCCAGACTTTGACCGATACCCAGGATCACGCGCCCAAGACAAAGCAGCACCAGGCTAACCAGGGGCCAGTGGCTGGTTGTGGCGGCCAGCAAATAGCTCAGACCACTCAGGAAACAGCCGCATAGTCCCACAATAACGATGCTTTTTGGCCCGAACAGATCTGCGTAGCGCCCGGCATGTGGGCGACTCAGAAGTGTGGCGAAATACTGGAGGCTAATCACCAATCCCGCCCAGAACGCACTAAAGCCCATCACGTCATGGACATAGCCAGGCAAAACCGCCAGCGGCAGGCCAATGGTCAGATAACTGGCAAAATTGAAAATAACAACGGTAACGATGCGCAGATTGAGGCGCAGTCCGCTCAGCGCCGGTTCAGCGGCAGGTTCGGGCATGAGGTTCTACCTGGATTTTTACAACAGTGTTTCACTATTACCACGACACAATAAGAAAATCAGCACCGACTTTCAGATTAACGGAGCCAGACGAAGCGAAGCCCGGACACTACACTTTATGGGTCAGCATATTAAGGAACACGCATGATCGCCAACCCGTCCGACAAAGCAGGGCTCCACATCTTATTAAAACTCGCCTGCCTGGTGGTTATCCTTGCGGGTATCCATGCTGCCGCTGACATTATTGTTCAGCTCCTGCTGGCGCTCTTTTTCGCCATTGTGCTTAACCCGCTGGTGACCTGGTTTTTACGTCGGGGCGTCAGCCGCCCGGTGGCCATCACCATTGTGGTTATCGTCATGCTAATTGCCCTGACAGCGCTTTTTGGTGTGCTGGCGGCATCACTTAGCGAATTCTCCACGATGCTGCCACAGTACAACAAAGCGCTGACGCGTAAGCTAGTCGCACTACAGGAGATAGTGCCCTTTCTTAACCTGCATATCTCGCCAGAACGGATGCTACGCAGGATGGATTCAGAAAAAATCATGACCTACGCCACCACACTGATGACCGGCCTTTCCGGGGCAATGGCCAGTATTCTACTGCTGGTGATGACCGTGGTGTTTATGTTGTTCGAAGTGCGCCACGTGCCCTATAAGCTGCGTTTTGCACTCAATAACCCGCAAATCCACATCGCCGGTTTACATCGCGCATTAAAGGGCGTCTCCAAGTATCTGGCACTGAAAACGCTTTTGAGCGTCTGGACGGGTGTGATTGTCTGGCTGGGACTGATGTTGATGGGCGTGCAGTTCGCGTTGATGTGGGGCGTACTGGCGTTTTTGCTCAACTATGTGCCCAATATTGGCGCGGTACTCTCCGCCGTACCACCGATGATTCAGGCATTCCTGTTTAATGGTTTCTACGAATGCATGTTGGTCGGGGCACTTTTTCTGGTCGTGCATATGGTGCTGGGGAATATTCTCGAACCGCGCATGATGGGGCACCGGCTGGGCATGTCGACGCTGGTGGTATTCTTATCTTTACTGATTTGGGGATGGCTTCTGGGCCCGGTCGGCATGTTGTTGTCAGTCCCGCTAACCAGTGTGTGTAAGATCTGGATGGAGACCACCAAAGGCGGCAGCAAACTGGCGATTCTGCTTGGACCTGGGCGCCCCAAGAGTCGGCTCCCGGATTAAGCATCCGGAGCGGGGCAGCATAGTACTCTACGGGAAATTTTTAGGATAAACGTTATTCGCAAGCCTACAACAACACTGTACGATGTATGCTGCAACATAGCGCTTGCGAAGAAACATCACAGAAACAGGTTTATCGCGGACGCGCGTAGATGAAATTTACACTCTCTCTTATCGACTGGCAGGCAAGAGCGCCAGGACTCAGCGATGCCAGCGCATGGCAGGCATGGTCACGCCAGTCTGACGCCATCGATCCCACCGCGCCGCTTGCGAAACTGACCGACCTGCCGATGATGACCGCCCGCCGTCTCAATTCAGGCAGTAAGCTGGCCGTCGATCTCGGTCTTGCGATGCTGCATAAACATCGTATTGATGCCGTGGTCTACAGCAGTCGCCATGGCGAACTGGAACGCAATTATCGTATTCTGCAAGCGCTGGCGACAGAGCAACCCGTCTCCCCCACCGATTTTGCGATGTCTGTCCACAACGCCGCGGTTGGCAACCTCACGATAACCGCTGGTCAGCCTATTGTTTCATCCTCGGTCTCCGCCGGTATGGACACTTTCCAGCAAAGTTTGTACGAAGTATTGAGTCTGCTCCACGCGGGCTACTCCCGCGTTTTGCTGGTAGATTTTGACGGCGTCCTGCCTGAGTTTTATCAAGCCGGGCTCCCCCCGCAGATGCCTGTCTGGCCTTACGCCCTGGCGCTGGTGATTGAAGCCGGTGACGCACTC
Source organism: Enterobacter sp. 342 (assembly GCF_036663495.1). Taxonomy (NCBI): domain Bacteria; kingdom Pseudomonadati; phylum Pseudomonadota; class Gammaproteobacteria; order Enterobacterales; family Enterobacteriaceae; genus Enterobacter; species Enterobacter sp. 342. Next base: position 99,711 of record NZ_JAWUEI010000008.1, on the reverse strand, counting down.
TGCTGTGAAACCCAAAGTGGGCGTGCCGGGGAAGAGCCGGCGTTGCCGCAAAGCCTTCAGTTCCTGCGACATTACCTGAGCGACACACAGCGATTTGCCCTTACGGGCGAGCGTTTGCAGTGGCAGTGGACACGCCAATGAGCCGTCTTCTGTCCCGCATCAATCGGTTATGGCGCATGCTGATGACCGGCTTCTGCTTTGCGCTGTTTGGCCTTGGCGGGCTGCTGCTGTCGCTGGTCTGGTTTAACCTGCTGCTGATTTTTCAGCGCGATCGCACGAAACGCCGTCGACTGGCGCGACGCAGTATTTCAGCCAGTTTTCGGCTGTTCCTCGCGGTCGTTCGCGGTACCGGCGTGCTGGATTACCGCTTCAACAACCTGGATGTTTTACGCGCCGAGCGCGGCTGCCTGGTGATAGCGAACCATCCTTCGCTACTGGACTATGTGATCCTTGCTTCGGTGATGAACGAAACCGACTGTCTGGTGAAAAGCACCTTGCTGCGTAACCCGTTCGTCAGCGGCGTGATCCGCGCAGCTGACTACCTGATCAACAGCGAAGCAGAAACGCTGCTTCGTGCCAGCCAGCAGCGTCTGACCCAGGGCGACACCCTACTAATCTTTCCGGAAGGCACCCGCACCCGCGTTGGCGAAGCCATTTCCCTGCAACGGGGCGCGGCGAATATTGCCGTTCGTTGCAACAGCTCCCTGCGCGTGGTGGTGATCCACTGTAGCGAACGCATGCTGGATAAACACAGCCGCTGGTACAATGTGCCGCCTGATAAACCAATTTTTACCGTGGATGTTCGCGAACGCATCAACATTCATGATTTTTACGATGCAAGCCAGCACGAACCTGCGCTGGCGGCAAGGCAGTTAAACCGGTATATGCAGCAGCAATTAACATCCGGTCTTCAATCTTTGTCAGGAATGAAAGATGCAAGCGCTCTATCTTGAAATTAAGAATCTCATTATCTCTACGCTGAATCTGGAAGATCTTACCCCAGAGGATATTGATACCGACGCTCCGCTGTTTGGCGACGGACTGGGTCTGGACTCTATTGATGCCCTGGAACTGGGGCTGGCTGTGAAAAATCAGTACGGCGTAGTGCTTTCTGCCGAAAGCGACGAGATGCGTCAGCACTTCTATTCCGTTGCCACGCTCGCCGCTTTTATCCATCAACAACGCGCCTGAGAATGACCCGCTATGACAGAACAAGAAACGATTTATCAGGAAGTCTCTGCGCTTCTTATTAAACTTTTTGAACTCGACCCTGAGATCATTACACCGCAAGCCCGGCTTTACGAAGACCTGGATCTCGACAGCATTGATGCCGTGGATATGGTGGTTAACCTGCAGAAGAAGACGGGTCATAAAATTAAACCTGAAACCTTCAAAGCGGTGCGTACCGTTCAGGACATCGTCGACGTTGTGGAACAACTCCAGCGCGACGCCTGACGTGCCTGCCATTCCATTCATCCCGATACTGACGGGTCTGATGCTGCTGGCATGGCCATTTTTGATTGGCTACGGCCTTGCAAGCCACAATCTGCAGTGGATATTGCCCCTGATGGTTCTGGTGTTGCTGCTGCGTGTCTGGCAGGTGCGCCAGCATCGCGGTCCTTTGCGCTACGTGATCCTGAGTGTGGCACTGGCCGGGGTGGTGCTGTGCGTGGCGAGCGCGCTTTTGCACGCTCACCAGTGGGTGCTGTTTTATCCGGTGGTCGTCAATCTGGTGATGCTGGTGGTATTTGGGAGTTCGCTGTGGACAACCATGCCGATGGTAGAACGGCTGGCGCGGATACGGGAACCCAACTTGTCTCCTGCCGGAGTTCGTTACACGCGCAAGGTGACTAAAGTCTGGTGCGGTTTTTTTATTGGCAACGGGGCTGTCGCGCTGTTTACCGTGCTGTACGCCGACATGCGCCTATGGACGCTGTGGAACGGGATAATTGCCTACATCCTGATGGGCACGTTGATGGCGTGTGAATGGCTGGTGCGACAACGGGTAATTAAACACGATGTATAAACCGCTTCCTCTTAGCCAGTGGCTAAATGCCCCGCGTCCTGATGATACGCCGATCGCCTGGCTTGACGACCGTATCTGGACGCTCGGCGAGCTGCGCCACGATGTCACGCAACTGGTCGACATACTGCGTCAGGAAGAGGGTGAGCGCTGGGCGCTCTGTTTTGATAACGGCTATCTTTTTATCGTCGCCCTGCTGGCGGCGCTGCATGCAGGAAAAATCCCCGTGCTTCCCGGGCACAGCCGGGCGGCACAGCTTAACGAACAGCGGTCCCTGTTCAGTGGCGTCCTGAGCGACACAACGCTCGATTTTTCGGGGCGACAGCAGTTGCTCACTTCCACAGTGCCGACTAGCAACGACTTTTCCCCCTTGCCTGCCATTGACGATACGCGCGTGATCGAGCTTTACACTTCTGGCTCTACTGGTGCGCCGCAGCGAGTCATTAAGCCTGTTATCAGTCTGGATCGTGAAACCCGTTTACTTGCTGACCGGTTTGGCGAACGATTGACAGGCTGTCGCGTCGTGGCTTCCGTGGTGTTGCATCATCTGTATGGCCTGACGTTTCGTGTCGTCTTACCCATGGCGCTCGGTCTGCCGGTGCATGCCAGCCTGCTCAACTATGCCGAGCAACTCTCAGCCCTTCCCCACGACAAACGCTATCTTTTCATCAGCAGCCCGGCATTCCTCAAGCGGCTGGATACGGCCCTGACGCCTCCTCCCGTTGCCCTGCTTTTCTCCGCAGGTGGCGTACTGCCCTGGCGGGATATCACTGCGTTTCAGGGCTGGCTGAATATCTGGCTTGATGAAATCTACGGCAGCACCGAAACGGGCGTTATGGCCTGGCGTCACCGTCAGGATGAGACGACACTCTGGCAGCCGTTCCCCGGTGTGACGTTCCACGGCGATCGTGTGACGTCGCCGCTGATCCACGAGGCGGAGGGAATAGTGCTGGATGATATCCTGCATTTCGCGGCTGACGGACAGTTCAACATCGTCGGACGCCGTGGTCGGGTGGTCAAAATTGAAGATAAACGAATTTCGCTCGATGAGATTGAACAGCGATTGCTGGCGCTGGACGGCATCTGCGACGCCGCCGCGCTGGTAGTGATGCGCGGGGGACGCCAGAGTATTGGCGTGCTGCTGGTGCTCAATGACGCGGCGCGTTTGCACAGAGATAACGTGGGTAAAAATGCCCAGGAATCAGCCTGGCGTCGCGCCCTTCGTCCCTGCCTTGAGCCGGTTGCCGTGCCTCGCTACTGGCGGATCGTTGATGAAATCCCGGTCAACAGCATGAACAAGCGTGTGACTGCGCAGCTACAGGAGTTATTTCATGAAGATCCATGAAATCGAACGCCACCAGACGCATCCGGAGCATCTGGAGATAACGCTCTATCTGGATCCTGACCTTCTCTGGTTTAAGGGACATTTTGCCATCCAGCCGCTGCTCCCTGGCGTGGCACAACTCGACTGGGTAATGCATTACGCCATCACCCTGATGGCTCCAGGCTACCGTTTTCACAGCATTCAGAATGTGAAGTTTGCGGCCCCACTGTTGCCAGACAACACAGTGACGCTGGTCCTTGACTGGCACCCTGCCCGTGAGATGCTCAGCTTCAGCTACCAGCGCCATGCGGGCAGTGAGCGCCATACCGCCAGCAGCGGGAAGATTCGCCTATGTCAGTAACCTTCCGCCCCTGCGTGTTGATCCCCTGCTACAACCACGGTGCGATGATGGCAACGGTGCTCGCACGACTGGCACCGTTTAACCTCCCGTGCCTGGTGGTGGACGACGGCAGTGAAGAGCATACGCGTCGTACGCTTGCGTACTTAGCGGAGCAGCATCCTCAGGTCACGTTACTACACCTGGCAAAAAACAGCGGCAAAGGCGCGGCGGTGATGGCGGGACTGAAAGCCTGCGCAGAGCGCGGCTTCACCCATGCGATCCAGGTGGATGCCGACGGTCAGCACGCCATTGAAGATATCCCCCGCTTTCTGGCGCTGGCGCAACGTCATCCTGATGCACTGATTTCCGGTCAACCTGTTTACGATGACTCAATTCCACGCGCGCGTCTCTACGGACGCTGGGTAACCCACGTCTGGGTCTGGATTGAAACCCTGTCCCTGCAACTGAAAGACAGCATGTGCGGCTTTCGGGTCTACCCGGTTGCGCCGGTGATGCAGCTTGCCGCGCGTACCCCGCTCGGCAAGCGAATGGACTTTGATACCGAAGTAATGGTCCGCCTCTACTGGCAGGGCACGCCCAGCTATTTTCTGCCCACCCGCGTCACCTATCCGCCAGACGGTGTCTCTCACTTCGATGCGCTAAATGACAACGTGCGCATCTCGCTGATGCATACCCGCCTGTTCCTGGGAATGTTACCGCGCATCCCTTCCCTGCTGATGCGCCGTAGGCCGCAGCACTGGGCGCAACAGCAGGAAGTCAAAGGGCTGTGGGGAATGCGCCTGATGTTACGCGTCTGGCAGTTACTTGGGCGCAAGGCCTTCACCCTCCTGCTGTGGCCGGTCACAGCCGTTTACTGGCTTACCGCCCGTTCGGCGCGTCAGGCGTCGCGGCAATGGCTGAGGCGGGTTAAGCAGGTCATGGCACAGCGACAGATCTCTCAGCCCCCCCGGCTGCACAGCTTTTTTCACTTCCTGCGTTTTGGTCATGCCATGCTGAACAAAGTGGCGAGCTGGCGCGGCGAGATGCACCTTCATCGCGATCTGGTGTTTGCGCCGGGGGCCAGCGAGGCGCTGGGGCTGGATGACCCTCAGGGTAAATTGCTGCTGGCCTCGCATCTTGGCGATGTGGAAGCCTGCCGCGCGCTGGCGCAGCGTGAAGGAGGGAAAACCATCAACGCCCTGGTCTTTAGCGATAACGCCCAACGCTTTAAGCAGATCATGGAAGAGATGGCTCCACAGGCGGGTATTCACCTGATGCCCGTCACCGACATCGGCCCTGAGACCGCTATTCTGATCAAAGAAAAACTGGATCGCGGCGAATGGGTGGCCATCGTGGGCGATCGTATCGCCGTCACGCCGCAGCGCGGCGGCAACTGGCGTGTGATCTGGAGCGATTTTATGGGCCAGCCCGCACCGTTTCCGCAGGGGCCGTTTATCCTGGCCTCCATTCTGCGTTGTCCGGTGGTGCTGATTTTTGCCCTCAGCCAGCAGGGAAAGCTGACCCTGCACTGCGAACCGTTTGCCGACCCGCTGCTGTTACCGCGCGCTGAGCGCCAGCAGGCGCTGCAACACACCGTCGATCGCTACGTCCGGCGGCTGGAGCATTACGCCTTACTGTCGCCGCTCGACTGGTTTAATTTTTTCGATTTCTGGCAACTGCCCGAGATCACCGAGAAGGAGTAAAGGGTGCTGACCGATCCCCGCTTTACGACGGAAGTCGAGATGACCATCCCGTTCCACGACGTCGATATGATGGGCGTGGTCTGGCACGGCAACTATTTCCGCTACTTTGAGATCGCCCGCGAGGCGCTGCTCAATCAGTTTGATTATGGCTATCGCCAGATGAAGGCCTCCGGCTATGTCTGGCCGGTTGTCGATACGCGGGTGAAATATCGCGATGCGGTGACGTTTGAGCAACGCATCCGGGTCCGGGCGCACATTGAAGAGTATGAAAACCGCCTGCGTATTGCCTATCAAATCTTCGACGCGCAGACCGGTAAACGCACCACCACCGGTTACACCATCCAGGTAGCAGTCGACGAGGCCACCCGCGAAATGTGCTTTGTCAGCCCGGCGATATTGTTTGAACGTATGGGAGTAACGCCATGAAATGGTTGCCTTTACTGGCGTTGATCTTCAGCCCGCTGGTCAGTGCCGTAACGCTGGATGAGCTGCAGCAGCGTTTCACAGAACAACCTGTGGTGCGCGCGCACTTCGAACAGGTTCGCACGATCAAAGATATGCCGCAGCCGCTGCGTTCGCAGGGCGAAATGGTGATCGCCCGTGACAACGGCCTGTTGTGGGATCAAAAAGCCCCGTTTCCGATGACGCTGCTGCTGGATGACAAACGGATGGTGCAGACCATCAACGGCCAACCGCCACAGACCATTACCGCCGACAATAACCCGCAGATGTTCCAGTTCAACCACCTGCTGCGGGCGTTATTCCAGGCCGATCGTAAGGTGCTGGAAGAAAATTTCCGCATTGATTTTAAAGACCTGGGGGAAGGGCGCTGGTCTCTGGTGTTGACCCCCACAACAACACCGCTGGACACCATTTTCGCTACCCTCGATTTGGGCGGTGCAACGTATCTGGAGTCTATTCGTCTCAACGACAAACAGGGCGACCGCACGGATATCACCCTCTCTAATCACCGACTGACACCCGCCAGCCTGACCGATGACGAACGCCAACGCTTTGCCGCACCGTAAATCGCTGCGCCCGGCACTGCTGTGGACCACGGTATGCCTGATCCTGCTGGGTCTGCTGGTGTCGCTGCTGCCCGGCGCGCGCCTGAACAGCAGCGTGCTGGCCATGTTGCCGACACAGACGCTGGGAGCCGTTCCTCCGGCGCTCAACGACGGGTTTATGCAGCGGCTCGACCGTCAGCTTGTCTGGCTGGTCAGCCCCGGCAAAAAACCCGATCCGCGCGTTGCACAGCAGTGGCTGACGCTGCTGCAAAGCAGCGGAGCGCTGAGCGAGGTCAAAGGGCCAATGGACGCCGCCGGACAAAAAGCCTGGGGTGAGTTTTTCTGGCAGCATCGCAACGGGCTGATTGACCCCGCTACCCGCGCCCGCCTGCAAAACGGCGGTGAAGCACAGGCGCAGTGGGTTTTATCCCAGCTCTACTCGGCCTTTTCCGGCGTGAGCGGCAAAGAGCTGCAAAGCGATCCGTTGATGCTGATGCGCGGCGCGCAGCTCGCGCTGGCGCAAAACAGCCAGAAGCTGCGTCTGATGGACGGCTGGCTGGTGACGCGGGATGAAGCCGGAAACTACTGGTATCTGCTGCATGGCGAGCTGGCGGGTTCCTCCTTTGATATGCAGCAAACCCACCGGCTGGTCACCACCCTGAACGCACTACAGGCGACGCTGAAAACACATTATCCACAGGCACAGCAGCTGTCTCGCGGCACGGTGTTTTACAGCGATTACGCCAGCCAGCAGGCCAAACGGGATATCTCCACGCTGGGTGTGGCCACCCTTCTGGGCGTGTTCCTGTTGATAGTGGCGACGTTCCGCTCCCTGCGTCCGTTGCTACTATGCGCGATCTCCATTGCCATCGGAGCGCTGGCAGGCACGGTCGCCACCCTGCTGCTGTTTGGCGAACTGCATCTGATGACGCTGGTGATGAGCATGAGCATCATCGGTATTTCGGCAGATTACACCCTCTACTACCTGACCGAACGGCTGGTACACGGTGGCGAAAATTCACCGTGGCAAAGCCTGGATAAAGTACGTAATGCCCTGCTGCTGGCGCTTCTGACAACCGTCGTGGCATACCTGATTATGATGCTGGCCCCCTTCCCCGGGATCCGCCAGATGGCGCTGTTTGCTGCCGTGGGGCTGAGCGCCTCCTGTCTGACGGTGATATTCTGGCACCCCTGGCTGTGCCGTGGGTTGCCGGTCCGCCCGGTTCCGGCCAGGAGAGTGATGTCGCGCTGGCTGACCGCCTGGCGACGTAAAAAAACGCTCGCTGTTGGCCTGCCTGTCACGCTGGCGCTCCTTTCCGCTGTCGGGATTGCTACTCTGAAGGTGGACGACGATATCACCCAGTTGCAGGCGCTGCCGAAAACGCTTCTGGCGCAGGAGAAAACCATCACCGCCCTGACCGGCCAGCGCGTCGATCAGAAGTGGTTTGTGGTTTACGGCGCGTCAGCCCAGCAAACGCTGGAGCGGCTGGAGGCCTTTACCCCGGCGCTGACTCAGGCGCAAAAAGCGGGTGAGCTTGCCAGTTGGCGAACCCTGCCACTCAACTCAATGAAGCGTCAAAAAAGCGATCTTGCGCTCCTGCACAACGCTGCACCTGCGGTAACGAACGGGCTGCGCAGCGCGGGCCTTAACACCGTATCACCGAATCTGGCGGCGATGCCTGTCAGCGTGGAGGCCTGGCTTGCCAGCCCGGCCAGTGAAGGCTGGCGTCTGCTCTGGCTGACCCTGCCAGACGGCGAAAGCGGCGTGCTCGTCCCGGTGGATGGCGTCAAAAACAGCGCGGCACTGAGTGAACTGGCTGCACAGCATAAAGGCGTCGTCTGGGTCGATCGCAAGGCCAGTTTTGACAACCTGTTTGCCCTCTACCGCACGCTGCTGACGGGGCTACTGTGCGTGGCGCTGGCGGTGATCGCCTGCGGCGCGATGATCCGTCTTGGCTGGCGCCAGGGACTTATCAGCCTGGTGCCATCGGTGCTGTCGCTCAGCTGCGGGCTGGCGGCACTGGCCGTCGTCGGGCACTCCGTCAATCTGTTTTCACTGCTGGCGCTGGTGCTGGTACTCGGCATTGGCATCAACTACACGCTGTTTTTCAGCAACCCGCGCGGTACGCCGCTAACGTCGATGCTGGCCATCACCCTGGCGATGATGACCACGCTGCTGACGCTGGGCATGCTGGTATTCAGCGCGACGCAGGCCATCAGTAGCTTTGGGATTGTACTGGTAAGCGGTATTTTTACCGCCTTCCTGCTGGCCCCGCTGGCGATGCCGGTCAAGAACGAGAGAAAACGATAATGAACGCTTTTTACCGCGCCGCCGCGCTGGCAGCGACGCTGCTACTGGCAGGCTGCAGCCATTCAACCGATACTGAAGGGAATCGCCCGCAGGCCTGGCTTCAGCCTGGCACTCAGGTGACGCTGCCACCGCCGGGCATTACGCCGGCCATCCGTTCTCAGCAGTTGCTGACCGGTCGTTTTAACGGCCAGACCCAGTCGCTGCTGGTTCTGCTGGACGCCGACGGGCAAAAAGTGACGCTGGCCGGGCTCTCCTCAGTAGGGATCCGCCTGTTCCTCGCAACCTATGATGGCACCGGGATCCACACCGAGCAGTCAGTCGTGATGCCGCAGCTGCCGCCCACCAGCCAGGTACTGGCAGATGTGATGCTCAGCCACTGGCCACTCAGCGCCTGGCAGCCTCAGTTGCCGAAAGGCTGGACGCTAAAGGATACTGGAACCCGACGCGAACTGCGTAACCCCGACGGCAAGCTGGTGACAGAGATTGTCTACCTGCAACGCAAAGGTAAGCGTGAGCCGATCAGCATTGAGCAGCACGTCTTTAAATACCACATCACCATTCAATATCTGGGTGACTGAGATGATTTACATTTCCGCTGTTGGCATGGTCAACGCGCTGGGCAACTCAGCCGATGAGATCGCGGCAAACCTGAACGCCGGGGTTGCGCCGGGTATGCGTCATCGCGCCGGATGGCTGCAAGGGTTACCCGATGCCATGCTGGGTGGCGTAGAGGGTGAACTACCGCCGATACCGGATAACATGTCAGCACATCGCAGCCGTAACAATCAGCTGTTGTTAGCTGCGCTGGCACAGATTCTGCCTGCCGTCGAGGCAGCCATTGCGCGCGTGGGTCGCGACCGCGTGGCGGTGGTGCTTGGCACCAGCACCTCGGGGCTGGATGAAGGCGATGAGTACGTGCGCCTCTCCCTGAACGGCGAGCGCAGCCCGCAATGGCAGTATCCGCAGCAGGAGCTGGGCGACCCCTCTCGCTTCCTGGCCAACTGGCTGCAACTGGATGGCCCGGCATATACCATTTCGACCGCATGCTCCTCCAGCGCCCGGGCGATCATCAGCGGACAGCGTCTGATCGATGCCGGACTGGTGGACGTGGCTATTGTTGGTGGTGCAGATAGTTTAAGCCGGATGCCGGTCAACGGCTTTAACAGCCTTGAATCGCTCTCGCCGACGCAGTGCGAACCGTTTGGCCGCGACCGCCGGGGGATCACCATCGGTGAAGCGGCGGCACTCATGGTACTGACCCGCGAACCGGATCAAGTTGCGCTGCTGGGGGCGGGAGAATCGAGCGATGCTTACCATATCTCTGCCCCACATCCCGAGGGGGAAGGCGCTATTCGCGCGATTACCCAGGCACTGAACGAGGCGGGAATGACGGCAGATGACGTGGGCTATATTAATTTGCACGGCACCGCCACCCCCCTCAACGATCGCATTGAGGCACACGTGATTAACGCCCTCTTTGGCGACCGGGTACCGTGCAGTTCTACCAAACACCTCACCGGCCATACGCTTGGCGCAGCCGGGATCACCGAAGCCACATTAAGCTGGCTGATCCTGACTCGTGATCTGCCGCTGCCACCGCAGGATTTTTCCCGCTACGCGCCGGACGACACGCTGCCGCCTTGCGGTTTACTGCATCAGAGTGCGCCGCTAAAAAAACCGGTGATTTTATCGAACTCATTCGCCTTTGGCGGTAACAATGCCAGCCTTCTGCTGGGGAGAGTGTCATGAGTTATTTATCCCCCAGTGACTACCTGCCTCACGACGCGCCGATGATGCTGCTGGAGCGCGTTGAGCGTGTCACCGACAGCAGCGCGGTGTGCAGCGTCACGGTCGACGGGCACGGTGTGCTTGCTCCGTTCCTGAACGCTGACGGCGATCTGCCTGGCTGGTTTGCGCTGGAACTGATGGCCCAGACTGTGGGCGTCTGGTCTGAATGGCACCGTCTGCAAAAAGGCTTGCCCCACAGCGCGCTGGGCATGGTGTTGGGTGCGCGCGAGCTGGTATGCAGCGCAGGGCGCTTTACCGCAGGCACCACGTTAACCATCACCATCGAACGCCTGATGCAGGATGAACGCTTTGGTAGCTTTGAATGCATTATCCAGACAGATAACGCCCCTCTTGCCACGGGCCGCGTAAATACCTTCCAGCCCAGCGAGGACGAACTCACCTCACTTTTCACTCAGGGAGCTCCATCATGACGCGTTCCGTACTGGTTACCGGTGCCAGCAAAGGCATTGGCCGCGCAATCGCCTGTCAGCTTGCGGCTGACGGTTTCACCGTGGGCGTGCATTATCATCGTGATGCTGACGGCGCTCAGGAGACGCTGGATGCGATTGTTCAGGCCGGCGGCACAGGCCGTTTACTGATGTTTGACGTGGGTAATCGCGAGCAGTGCCGCGAGGTTCTGGAACAGGAAATCAGTACGTTTGGTGCATGGTATGGCGTGGTCAGTAATGCCGGGATCGCCCGCGATGGCGCATTTCCGGCGCTCAGCGAAGAGGACTGGGACAGTGTCATCCACACCAACCTCGACAGTTTTTATAACGTCATTCATCCCTGCATTATGCCGATGATAAGCACCCGCAAAGGCGGGCGAATTATCACCCTGTCGTCCGTGTCAGGCGTGATGGGCAATCGTGGACAGGTGAACTACAGTGCCGCCAAAGCCGGTATTATCGGCGCCACCAAAGCGCTGGCCATTGAACTGGCAAAGCGCAAAATTACCGTTAACTGTATCGCGCCAGGGCTGATTGATACCGGCATGATCGAGATGGAAGAGGCTGCGCTGAAAGAGGCAATGTCCATGATCCCGATGCAGCGCATGGGACAGGCCGACGAGGTGGCCGGTCTGGCGAGTTATCTGATGTCGGACCGGGCAGGCTATGTGACACGCCAGGTGATCTCGATCAACGGGGGGATGTTATGACACGTCGGGTGGTGATCACAGGAATGGGGGGCGTGACCGCCTTTGGCGAGGACTGGCCGACCATTTCACAGCGTCTGCTTGGCTACGAAAATGCTGTACGCACCATGACGGAGTGGCAAGAGTATGCCGGTCTGCAAACGCTGCTGGCCGCCCCCATCGAGGATTTCACCCTCCCGGCACACTATACCCGCAAGCGCATTCGAGCCATGGGCCGCGTGTCGTTGCTCTCCACCCGCGCCACCGAACTGGCGCTTGAGCAGGCGGGCTTGCTCGATGACGCGGTACTGACGCAGGGGCAAACCGGCATCGCCTATGGTTCATCCACGGGCAGTACAGGACCGGTCAGCGACTTCGCCTCCATGCTGATGGAAAAACACACCAATAACATTACCGGCACCACCTATGTGCAAATGATGCCACACACCACCGCGGTCAATACCGGCCTGTTCTTTGGGTTACGTGGCCGCGTAATCCCGACGTCGAGTGCCTGTACTTCCGGCAGTCAGGCCATCGGTTACGCCTGGGAAGCCATTCGCCACGGCTATCAGACCGTCATGGTCGCCGGGGGTGCCGAGGAGCTTTGTCCGTCAGAAGCGGCGGTATTTGATACGCTGTTCGCCACCAGCCAGCGCAACGACGCGCCGAAAACCACGCCGTCACCCTTCGATACAGAGCGCGATGGTCTGGTCATTGGTGAAGGTGCTGGCACGCTGATTCTGGAAGAGCTGGAGCACGCCAAAGCGCGCGGGGCGACCATCTACGGTGAGATCGTGGGCTTTGCCACCAACTGCGATGCGGCGCACATCACCCAACCACAGCGTGAAACCATGCAGATTTGCATGGAGCAATCGCTGGCGATGGCAGGTTTACGCGCAGCGGACATTGGGTATATTTCTGCGCACGGTACCGCCACCGATCGCGGTGATATCGCCGAAAGCCAGGCCACTGCTGCCATCTTTGACGACAGTGTCCCCATCTCCTCACTGAAGAGCTATTTTGGCCACACGTTAGGTGCGTGTGGTGCGCTGGAAGCGTGGATGAGTGTGCAGATGATGCGTGAAGGCTGGTTTGCCCCAACGCTCAATTTAACGCAGCCGGATGAGCAATGCGGTGCTTTAGATTATATTATGGGAGAGGCCCGTCAGATTGACTGCGAGTATCTGCAAAGCAATAACTTCGCATTTGGCGGCATCAATACCTCTATCATCATCAAACGCTGGGCGTAACTATGTACCAGTTTATACTGGGAAAAATCTCCACCCTTAGCGCGGACCCGCTGGCGTCAACGCTCGCAGATATGGCACCTCAGGGTGCGAGACACCGTTCCTGGCTGGCTGGCAGGACGCTGCTCGCCCGGGCATTGTCCCCTTCTCGACTGCCTGACATTGTGTACGGCGAACAGGGAAAACCCGCCTTTGCAAAAGACCATCGGCTCTGGTTTAACCTGAGTCATAGCGGGGACGACATCGCCCTGCTGGTGAGCGATGAAGGCGAAGTGGGCTGTGATATCGAAGTGATACGCCCGCGCGAGAACTGGCAGGCACTGGCGAACGCCGTTTTCAGCGTGGCGGAACATGCGGAGCTGGAGCGCGAAGCGCCGGAGGCAAAGCTACCGGCGTTCTGGGGGATCTGGACGCGAAAAGAGGCGATTGTGAAGCAGCGAGGCGGCAGTGCCTGGCAAATTGTCAGTATCGACAGCACCTCACAGAGCCACTCAGTGAGCCAGCTTCAGTTTGGCTCGCTCAGTCTCGCCGTCTGCACCCCCACCCCGTTTACCCTTACTCCCGGGGTGATTTTGTACCACGAGACGTGCGGGGCAGAAATATCACCAGCACGCCGAGAATAATAAACCCCACCCCCACCAGCCCGTGCCAGGAGAAACGTTCCCCCCAGCCTGGCAACAGGATTGCAGCGCCCCACACCAGAATATAACTGAGACTCAGCAAGGCATACGCTTTGCTGAGCGCCATACGATGTAAGGCCAGATACCAGCAGCCCATAGAGGCTACATACCCCGTTAACCCCAGCAGCAGCGCACCGGTACCGGATGAGAAGTGCCACAGGGCAGAAATTAACGCCAGGACATCACTGACAGGGGGAAGCGCCTGCATGGCGCTTCGCAGCAGCAGCTGCGCGGCGCTGACTAACAGTACGCTGCATAAGGCCCAGAACGTCCCTTTCACAGGCTTCCTCCCAGCACAATAATGCCAATGATGATAAACCCGACCCCCAGCCAGTGATGCGAAGCAACGTTCTCACGCCAGACGGTCTTCGCCGCCAACGTCACCCAGACAAAATTGAGGCTTAACATAGGGTAAGCAATGCCCACAGGCAGACGTTGTAAGACCACCAGCCAGACCAGCATCCCGCAGCCCAGTGCCAACAGGGCCAGGCCAAGCCACAGCGCGATATGTACACCACGCCGCCCGACTTTCGCCGGACGGGTGGCTTGCTTCTGGCAAAGCTGCCCCGCGCAGCTGAGCAAGCTTGCCAGTATCAGCCAGAGCCAGGTCATCACTTCGGTAGATACTGAAGGTAGGCCAGACGACCCTGGATATACAGGCTATCCGGTTCTGGCAAATTAGCCCGCTTAAGATCGTCGCGTTTTGACAGCAGAATCACCAGCGATATACGCCCCTGCTGGCGATGTTCCGCCAGCCACCCGTCGAAATCAGATTTACCGACAAAACGGTCTTTCGCATCAAGGTAATCCAGGCCATAGCGCAGTTCGCCACTCTGACCAAACAGAATGATGTCATTACGCTTAAGCTCCCACGCCAGGCCAGAGGCCACACCGACGTTATTGGCCAGCACAAACCGGCTTTCCTGCAGCGGTTCGCGCACGGTGTCGACCAGCGATTGCGGCTGTTTGGAATCCACCACCAGGTTAGGGATCGCATAACCAATCAGCAGCGCCAGACCCGCTGGACACAACGCTGCCAGCCACCAGCGTTGCTGGCTCTGCCTGAGAGTAAACCAGCCCACCACGGCCCAAATGAGGAACGCGACCACCGCGCAGAAGACTTTATACAGTTCTACCGACGTCCAGACCGGGTGTTTAGAGAGCCCCCACGGCGAGACGACCAGAGCGGCCACCACGCCGATGGCACCAAACGCCAGGTTGATCCCCCCGTTAATGCGCAGCACTCGGGCACTTTTCTCTGCCGCGAGGCAGGCATAGCGCGCCATCAGAATCGCCAGCGGGGCAAAACAAGGCAGGATATAGGTCGGGAGCTTGCCTTTGGCAATACTGAAGAACAGCAGCGGCATCACCACCCATCCCAGCAGATAGAATCCACCAGCCGTGTTTTGTCTGTCATTCCAGCCAAGACGGAACGCGCCTGGCAACAACGCTAACCACGGCAGACTACCCGCGACCAGGAATGGCAGGTAATACCAGAATGGCGCTTTGTGCTGGGCATCGCTCTGGGCAAAACGCTGAATATGCTCAACCCAGAAGAAGTAACGCCAGAAATCAGGTTCACGATGTGCAATCGCCAGTGCCCAGGGCAGAACGATAAGCACACAGCTCAGGATCGCCAGCCAGCCAAAAATCAGCACCTCTTTCCAGCGCTTCTGAGCGATGACCCACGGCAGCACGCCAATCACCGGTACTGCCAGCGCCAGGAAGCCTTTGGTCATCACTCCCATGCCGCAAGCCAGCCCAAGGAGCACGTACCCCCCTGCTTTTCCGGCTACGGTTTCAGCCTGAGAGGCCAGCCAGAAGCTGCACATCGCCGCCACCAGCCACAGGGTGATGATGGGATCCAGCACGGCATAAGTACCGATGCCGTAAACCAGGAACAGCGTCAGGAAGATAAGGCCGGAGAATATGGCAACGCGTTTATCCCGCCAGAGACGCCAGGCCATCCAGATGACCAGCAGCGCCGCAAACCCGGTGGAGAATATGGCCCCGGCACGCACGGCAAGGTTGGTATGCCCAAACAACAATTGCCCGATACTGTTGATCCAGTAGCCAGCAATCGGCTTTTCAAAGTAACGCAGCCCCAGGAAATGCGGGACAACCCAGTCTCCTGATGCCAGCATTTCGCGGCTGATTTCTGCATATCGCGTTTCATCAGGTTGCCACAGCAGGCGGATATCGACAGGGATGAGGTAGTAAACGATAAACAGTGCGAGAAGCGCTAAGCCATAACGGGCTGTTTTCATGGGACCGGACTCACGGTTTGTTGATAGCCAAGCCAGCCTTCCCGGCCAGCCATTTCATTACGTACTATTTTGCCCGCGGGCAGGACGCTGAGATCGTCTGGCAGCAGCTCACTCAACGGACAGAACTGAATTCCCTCCTGAGCAGCCATCGTCAGCAGTTCATCGAAATCATGCTGATACGCAATCCCTTCCACTTCTGCGTGGATGGTATACACCGGCGTACCGGTATCGCGATGCATGCGGTCCAGAATGTAGCGATTGAACTCCTCAGCCTTCACCTCGCGGCCAACCACTTCATCCCAGGTGGGAAGCGTGACCGGGATCTGCACCGTCCCGTAGCGATTTTCCCCTAACAGCGGTAAGAATGGCCCGGTACCGCGACAGTCGCTGTTGTAGCGGAATGCGAAGGATTCTTTGGCTTTCACAACACGTTGATCCGCACGCCATCCCGCCACGGCGGAACAACGCACAGGCTGGCAGGTAATGGCCTCCAGCTCCAGCATACCGCGCTCGACTTCACGGGTCAGGCGCGATATGTCCCAGACGCCAGCCCACGCTTGCCAGGCATGGTGATCCCAGGCATGCAGGCCGACCTCATGTTGCCGTGTCGCTTCACGGATAATCGCTTCATTACCCGCACCGATACGCCTGCCGGGCCATGCGGTCCCGGCCAGCAAAATATCCCAGCCATAGAGGGATGCTGCGCGTGAGCGCAGCATTTTGAACAGAAATGCCGGTTTAATCAGACGCCATAAATGGCGTCCCATGTTGTCAGGCCCCACGCTGAAGAAAATGCTGGAACGCACATCGTGCTTGCTCAGCAGTTCCAGCAGTTTGGGTACGCCGTCACGCGTCCCCCTGAAGGTGTCGACATCAATGCGTAAACCGACTTTTTTCATGAGTCCTGTTCCGAAAGCTCCACAGTGCGCAGGAAGAAATCGAGCGTCTCATCAATGGTCTGCTCCATCTTAACCGTTGGCGTCCAGTTCAGGCAGCGCTTCGCATTGCGAATGCTTGGCTTACGGTGCTCAACGTCCTGATACCCTTTGCCATAATAGCTGCTGCTTTCCACTTCACGGAAACCGGCAAACGGCGGGAATTTATGGCGCAGTGGATGGCGCTCAAAGCTTGCCAGCAGCATCTCTGCCAGTTCACGAATGCTCGCTTCGTTGTCCGGGTTACCGATGTTGATGATCTCACCGTTGCAGCGGTTATCTTTGTTTTCGATGATGCGGAACAGCGCTTCGATACCATCGCTAATATCAGTAAAGCAGCGTTTCTGTTTGCCACCTTCGATAAGCTTGATTGGGGAGCCCTCAACCAAGTTCAGGATCAGCTGCGTGATCGCACGTGAGCTACCGATGCGCGCCGCGTTCAGGTTATCCAGACGTGGACCCATCCAGTTAAACGGACGGAACAGGGTAAAGCGCAGGCCCTCTTTCTCACCGTAGGCCCAAATCACGCGGTCCAGCAGCTGTTTGGAGACAGAGTAGATCCAGCGCTGTTTGTTGATCGGCCCGACCACCAGATTGGAGGTGTCTTCATCGAAGTTTTTGTCGGTACACATGCCGTACACTTCAGAGGTAGACGGGAAGATGATGCGTTTGTCGTATTTTACGCAATCGCGGATGATCTTCAGGTTCTCTTCGAAGTCCAGCTCGAACACGCGCAGCGGGTTACGGGTGTACTCAATCGGCGTGGCAATGGCGACCAGCGGCAGCACCACGTCGCATTTTTTAATGTGATATTCGATCCATTCGGAATGGATGCTGATATCCCCTTCCACGAAGTGGAAACGCGGGTTATCAAGGAAACGGCTGATCGCATCAGAGCCGATATCCAGGCCATAGATTTCGTAGTTATCGTCCTTGAGCAGACGTTCAGTCAGGTGGTTACCGATAAAGCCGTTCACGCCGAGGATCAACACACGGGTGCGGCGTTTGATGGCAACAACTGGCGCACTGGTGATCAGCGCCCCTGTCACCAGACCTAAAGACTGTGCCAGTTGAGTACCCTGAACATACAGACCGTTATCGGTTTGTCCGGTAACGATCTCCAGAGCCTGCTCACCACAGCTCACGATCAGCGGGGAGACAGAAACAACGGTACCTGGTTTTGCCGCTGGAATGTCGTCGCGCACGCGGGATTTCCAGACGATAAATTTGCTGACACCCGCAAAGCTGTATGCACCCGGCCACGGGTCGGTTACCGCACGCACCAGGTTGTGCAGCTGGCGAGCGGGTTTGTTCCAGTCCAGACGACCATCTTCCGGCGCGCGGCGGCCAAAGGTGCTCGCTTTGCTCTCATCCTGTGCAGTTTCGCTGAAGGTGCCATTGAGGATGGTGGGAAGCGCATCACGCAGCAGTGTCTGCGCGGTTGCATTCAGTTTTTGATGCAACTGCAACGCCGTTTCGTCGGCATCAATAGCCACTTTCTGCTGTGCCACGATAGCGCCTGCATCCGCACGATGCACCATACGGTGCAAGGTCACGCCGGTTTCGGTTTCACCATTGACCAGAACCCAGTTCAGCGGCGCGCGACCACGGTAGGCCGGCAGCAAGGAGCCGTGAAGGTTGAATGCCCCTTTGGCGGCCAGACCTACGATCTCGTCGGAAAGCAGGTTACGGTAGTAGAACGAGAAAATAACATCAGGCGCGAGCGCGCGGATGCGATCCACCCACAGCGGGTGGTTTACATCGTCTGGCGCATAAACCGGAATACCACGCTCAGCGGCGATACGCGCTACAGAGCCGAAAAAGTTATTCTCTCCCGCCGTGTCCGGATGAGTAAAGATTGCAACAATGTCGTAGCCCGCTTCCAGCAGGGCCTGCGTGCCCGTGCACCCCATATCGTGATAGGCAAATACAACAGCTTTCATGGGTGTTTTTCCTCTTGAGATGCTTTGTGTTCCTGGCGGACAACACGTTGAATAAAGTAGCGCGGACGTGCGCGAACATCGTTATAAATACGGCCAATGTACTCACCCAGCAGACCCATCCCGACAAACTGGGCACCGATGAACATAAACAGCACGGCAAAGAGCATGAAGACCCCTTCTGCCGCCCACTGTGGGCCAAAAACCAGGCGCAGCACGACCAACAGCACGGACAGCGCAAACCCGGCCACGGCGATGATGCTGCCGAAAACGCTCAGCAGACGCAGCGGTGTGGTGGTCAGGCAGGTGATGAGGTCGTACATCAGGTTGATGAGGCGCATAAAGCTGTACTTCGACTCCCCATGCTCGCGCTCGGCATGCATAACCGGGATTTCCGTTGCCTTACGGGCAAAGGTATTAGCGAGGATCGGAATAAAGGTGCTGCGTTCATGACAATGAAGCATGGCGTCGACAATATGGCGGCGGTAGGCGCGCAGCATGCAGCCATAATCGCCCATCGCTTTACCGGTGGTGCGCTGGATAAGGCGGTTGATGGTGCGTGAGGCCAGCTTACGGAACATACTGTCCTGGCGGTTCTGACGCACTGTACCGACGACGTCATAACCCTCATCAGCTTTCGCCACCAGACGCGGGATCTCTTCCGGCGGATTTTGCAGGTCAGCGTCCAGGGTGATGATCAGATCGCCCGTGACATGGCTGAACCCGGCCATAATGGCGGAGTGCTGGCCGTAATTACGGTTGAGCAACACGGCAACAACATGGCTGCCCTCTGCCTGTGCGGCTTCGGTCAGCATCAGTGCGGAGTTATCGCTGCTGCCATCATCCACCAGCAGAATTTCATACGCTTTGCCCATGGTGTCGCAGGCGGCGGTTGTGCGGCGGATCAGTTCAGGCAGGCTCTCCTGCTCGTTATAAACGGGGATCACCACAGAAACTTTTTGTACAGGCGGTGCACTGAACATATCAATTTCCTGCAAGCTGATGGAGCGCGGTAATGACGCGGGTTGTGTCGTCATGAGTCATGTCCGGGAAAAGAGGGAGAGAACAAATACGCGCGCTATTCCATTCTGAATTCGGGAGCGATACATCAGGAAAACGCTCGCGGTAGTATTTTTGGGTGTGAGCCGCGCGGAAATGGAGGCCGGTACCGATGCCTTTCTCTTTCAGCGCTGCCATCAGGTTATCGCGTGAAATCCCGCAGCGAGCTTCATCAACACGAATGATAAACAGATGCCAGGCGTGCACATGCGGCCATGACGGAATAGTGAGTGGCTGGAACGGGGTATCGGCAAGCTCCCGCAGGTAGCGTTCAGCAATTTCCTGGCGACGTTTGTTGGCTTCTTTCAGTTTGCCCAACTGCACCAGCGCCAGCGCGGCGTTAATATCCGCCAGGTTGTATTTATAGCCCGGGGAAATCACTTCTGCCTGCGGAGCGCGACCG
Organism: Enterobacter sp. 342; assembly: GCF_036663495.1. NCBI lineage: Bacteria > Pseudomonadati > Pseudomonadota > Gammaproteobacteria > Enterobacterales > Enterobacteriaceae > Enterobacter > Enterobacter sp. 342. Next base: position 79,549 of record NZ_JAWUEI010000008.1, on the reverse strand, counting down.
TGCGTCTGGCGGTCATACGCGTCGACACCCAGACCGTGGAATTTCAGGCTGCGGATCCGTTGTGCCAGTTGGGCATTGTCCGTGACGACTAAGCCGCCTTCTGCACAGGTCATATTTTTAATGGCGTGGAAAGAGAAAATCGCTGTTCCCTTCCAGCCGACATGACGGTCTTTGTAGTAAGTACCGGCAGCATGGGCCGCATCTTCAATTACCGGAATACCATGGCGTTCGCCAATGGCGTGGATGGCGTCGATTTCACACGGCGCGCCGGCATAATGAACGGGAATAATCGCTTTGGTACGCGGAGTGATGGCAGCTTCAACCGCTTCGGGTGTCACCATCAAGGTATCTTTGTCCACATCAATCATTACCGGCGTTGCACCCAGTAACACGATCATATTCAGTGTGGAGACCCAGGTCTGGGAAGGAGTAATGACTTCATCGCCCGGGCCAATATCCAGCGCCATCAGCGTGACGTGCATTCCCGCGGTTGCTGAACAGACGGCAATTGCATGCTGATTTCCGGTAAGCTCACAAAATGCCTCTTCAAGCGCCTGATTTTTCGGCCCGGTCGTGATCCAGCCGGAGGTTAATACCTCCTGCAACGCCGTTAATTCCTCATTGCCCATGGACGGGCGGGAAAAAGGCAAAAAATCGCTCATCATTAATTTCCTTGCAATAAAAATGGTACGCTTCTGATATTAACCAATTACCGGCTCGTTTATTTCAACGGTTCATCAACTCATATCAAGGTAACGCTCATTTCTTAGGGAAAAATTAAGATGGGCATTTAAAATGTAATGAAAGGCATGTAATTAAGTTTATAAACAACAGGTTGCAGAATTATGAATTATTTATTTTGTGATCACGTTCAATTTTTGCAAAATGTAACGATTAAACTAAACCTCAACAAACAAAAAAAATCCCAGTTATTTCTACAAATAGCAGAAATAACCGGGAACTTTTCTTTTCAGTTAATTGTCGCGCTTATTATAGGTTTTCTGGAAAGTTTTTGGGTAATTCGCTGGCTGCGCAGGCGATAACGCTTTCATTATCCGCACCGCAATCGCGCACAAAGGTAATAGTGGCAAACTCATCAATGACTTCCGTTGGATAAGCTGGACCAGCATCGCGATAGCTATTCATTAGAGGAATATGATCGTTCTGGAAACAGACGGTTTTTTCCGGGTTGTTCATGACCCAACGTGGGAAGAAGATAGTGCCATGGAACAGTTTGTCACCCAGGTTCACAATCAGGCTAACATCGGTTCCGGTTGGCTCGGTCCAGGAAATTTTATAAATACTCTCCCCTACTCGCACAATGTAAGCTCGTTGATCTTTTACCCAACGATTGCCTACCAGGCCGCTGTGAATACGGTAGTCGAGCGTGTTTTCATTTTTGACGTAAATCTCGTAGTTCCAGCCATTGTCATAAGTATAAACAAGGTGTTTGCCAACGAAGCCGCTTAAATCATGTTTGTCGAAGGTGTTCATAAGATGTCTCCTTTGTTTTGATGAGACGATCGTACCCCTTCAAAAAATGGATGAATAACGCTATGTTTTAATCAAATTCATCCAAAATTTAGATATTTTCATGCATAAGACGACACTGGAACAATGGTCTTTACTGGTGAAAGTGGTTGAGGCAGGCAGCTTTGCCAAAGCCGCGGAAGAAACCCACCGTAGCCAGTCTTCAGTCAGTTATAACCTGTCGCTGTTGCAGGAGCGACTGGGCGTGGCGCTGCTGGCGCCAGAAGGACGACGAGCGGTGCTAACCCCCGCAGGAGAACTTCTTCTCAACCAGGTGAAACCGTTGCTGAAAGCCTTTTCGTATGTCGAGACGCGCGCAGGAACCCTTCGCAACGGGATGCGCACGCGGTTGGATCTGGTAGTAGACACGGTTTTCCCGCGTCGCCGCCTGTTCGCCATTCTGCGTCAGTTCCAGCAACAGTATCCGCAAACTCAGGTACGCCTAACCGAAGTGCTGGAAACTTCCCGTGCCGATGCCATGAATGACGAAGCCGATGTAATGGTCCTGACGCGCCGCCAGGACATGACCGGGCTCGGCGAATGGCTGATGAATATCGACTTTGTTGCCGTGGCGCATCATCAGCATCCCCTCTTTAACCTCGACGCACCGCTTAACGACGACATGCTGCGCCCGTGGCCGCTCATCCAGATTGCGGACAACCAGACTACCGCGCGTGCTGCCGGCGAGTCATGGACCTTCTCCACCATCGATGCCGCCATTGAGGCCGTCGTCTCTCAGGTTGGCTACGGCTGGCTGCCAGAAGAACGCATCCAGACCCAGTTGGATCAAGGTGTACTGAAACGTCTGCCGCTGAGCCACGGCGCGCGCAGGGCAACGCCGCTTCACCTGATTGTTAAGCGCTCCTTCGCCCCGCTTGATGAGCAGGTCGAAACGCTATTGCGCCTTTTTAGCCAGGAGCCGTCATCATCACCTGCTACGCTTTAAGGTCCGAACGTTAAAACGATAGGGAGCAGATGATGAAAATCGACTTTGCGGGAAAAGTGGCGCTGGTGACTGCCTCAACCGGTGGGATCGGGTTCGCGATTGCCAGAGGTCTGGCGGAAAGTGGTGCGGAAGTGATCGTCAATGGCCGTAGCACGGAATCAGTAAATAAAGGCATTCAACAGCTCCAGCAGGTAGTGCCTGGCGTACAGGTGCGTGCCGCGATTGCCGATCTCAGCACAGCAGAAGGGGTCGAAGCGCTTCTGAAGGTCGCGGGCAACGTCGATATCCTGGTCAACAACGCCGGGATTTACGGACCGCAGGATTTCTACGCCACCGACGATGAGACCTGGGAACGTTACTGGCAGACCAACGTGATGTCCGGCGTGCGCCTCTCCCGCGCCTTACTGCCGGGCATGGTGCAGAAAGGCTGGGGACGCGTGGTATTTATTTCCTCCGAGTCAGCCTGCAATATCCCGGCGGATATGATCCACTACGGCGTGACCAAAACGGCACAGCTTTCACTGGCGCGCGGCCTGGCGAAGTTCGTGGCGGGAAGTGGTGTGACGGTCAACAGCGTGTTGCCAGGGCCGACGATGTCTGACGGTTTCGCCGAAATGATGAAAGATGAAATCGAAAAAACCGGCAAATCGCTGGAACAGCTGGCGAAAGAGTTTGTGATGGCCAACCGCCCCAGCTCGGTTATCCAGCGTGCGGCCACGCTTGAAGAGGTGGCCAATATGGTGATTTATGTCTGTTCGACCCAGGCCTCCGCCACCTCGGGTGCGGCATTGCGCGTTGATGGTGGCGTCGTGGATGACATCATTTAATGTCGTCAGGCCGTACTGCCTGCGACCCGACGGGCAGTAATGTAGTGTTCTTGCCAGTAGTCATCCGTCAGAGTGGAGACCGTTACTCCCTGGCTACTTGAGGCGTGAATAAACTGGCTATTGCCAATATAAACGCCAACGTGCTTGCGGTTCGGTCCCGTCTGGAAGAACACCAGGTCTCCTGCCTTCAGGCGATATTGCGCCACCTGCACACCGCGATGGATCTGTTCGCTCGTCGTGCGCGGTAAATTAAGGTGTACCGCTTCGCTGAACAGATGTTGTATCAGTGCGGAGCAATCCACTCCGCGATGCGTGGTTCCGCCCCACTGATAGTGAGTCCCCTTCCACTTCTGGTATTGATCGAGAATGCGCGAGCGTAGCGGGCCTGTTTCCTGGTGAAACAGAGCCGATTTCGCTGGCGATACTGCAAATGCGCTGTTCATCGAAATCATGGACGCGGGCAATTGAAAACTGAATGCAGAAAATGAAGCAAAACTTAACGTGAGGATTGAAATAAGCGATCTGAACGTCATATATAAAAAAGGATCTGAGAGTGAATTATTCCTTACCTGTGAGGGCCAATGTTCCCCCGAAAAATCTTTCAATGCGGCGATAATATAGGCAGGTCATTTTTTCACCAATCTTTATGGTGACTAAAATTGGACTCATTTCAGATCGCAAGATCGAGAAAAAAGTGGTTGTGATGTAAGGACTGTCCAGGTAAAGCAGGTAAACTGATCAACAGAATGTGTATTTCAGCTAAGACGTATTTATGACCAATATGATTGCCGACGAGACGGTGGCAAAATCCAACGTGCTCTCTGTCTTTGACTTTGATGGAACATTAACGCACCACGACAGCTTTATCCCTTTCCTGCGTTTTGCCTTTGGTAAACGTTACTTCGCGGGCCGTCTGGTGCGTATGGCGCTGCCAACGCTCCATTGCGTTCGCCGCAAGCTGACGCGCGATGAACTGAAGGAAGTGCTGATTAAAACGTTCCTGACAGGTGTGGATGAGCACTGGTTACGCCAGCAGGCGGAAGCCTTTTGCGAAAAATACTGGAACAAGCTGATGCGCCCGGAAGGGGTTCTGGCGGTGGCGGCTGAGGTGAACTCCGGTGCAGAAGTAACGATCTGTTCCGCGTCTCCTGCGCTGGTATTGCAGCCGTGGGCTGACAAACTTGGCATTAAGTTAATTGGCACGCAGCTGGAAGTGAAAAACGGTAAGCTGACAGGACGTATCACGGGCAATAACTGCCGCTGTGCTCAGAAAGTGGCAAGGCTGGAAAAGGTGTATGGCGATCTCAACGCGTATCACCTGCGCGCCTGGGGAGACACCCGTGGCGATCACGAACTGCTGGCAGCCGCGCAGGATCCGCACTGGCGACATTTCCATCACCCGCGTAAGCGCCGGAACTCACCGATTAAGTAGCCTTTTCTCCCTCTCCTGCATGGAGAGGGAGAAAAGCGGGGCATCAGGCCTCACGTTTCCCAGGGAACATCACACTCGCAATAATGCCCAACGCCAGCACGCCTAATACCACAAACAGGCTGGCCGTCGCGCCAATGCTGTAACCATGATGCCAGAAGTGGTCGGTTGCATTCAGACCCAGCTTGAAGGCCACGAAGAACAGCAACAACACCACTGCTTTCTCAAGGTGCACCAGATACTGTTTCAGCGCTTCCAGTACGAAATAGAGCGTACGCAGGCCGAGAATGGCGAACATCATGGCGCTATAGATAATCAGCGGTTCACGGCTAACGGCAATAATCGCCGGGACCGAGTCAAAGGCGAACATTACGTCAGAAAGCTCCACAACCGCCACGCAGAGCAGCAGTGGTGTTGCGTAGCGCTTCGCCTTCTTAACACGCCCAACCATCACGTCCTGGTTTTCCGGTTTTTCAAGCTCAGCATCGACCTCTTTCTGGGTCAAAATAAAGGCATTGCTGCTGATTTTCGGCCAGACAGGATAGAAGCGTTTCACCAGACGATAAGCGAGATGACCAGAGTAATCTTCCACTTCGTCACTCTCTTCATTGCGTTTGAGCATCATCACCGCTGTCCAGCCGACGACTAGCGCGAAAATCACTTCGACGTAAGGTCCAAGACTCAGCAGGCTGGTACCAATGGCCACGAAGATGCCACGGAATACAATCGCGCCGAGCACACCCCAGTAAAGTACGCGATGACGATACTTATCCGGCACACCAAACCAGGCAAAAATGGCCATCATTACAAACAGGTTATCGACAGAGAGCACCTCTTCAAGCGCGTAACCCGTGAGGAACAGACTTGCCATCTCTGCGCCGTGGTGAACATACAAGAATCCGGCGAACGCCATTGCCATCATGACCCAGAACAGGGACCACATGGCGGCACTTTTGAGCGAGATCGGTTTATCGTGACGGTGCATAAAGAGGTCGATAAACATCGCCCCAACGGCCATCACAACAAAGACAACAACGGTTTCCGTCGGGAAACCGAGATGAGCAGCAGACATACACAACACCATACAAACTGACATAAGCCAGTAACAGAAAAAGATCGTTACTTTAGCACACCCGTTGTTCAGGCGCTCATGCCACGCAAACGCTGCAGTACCGCCACCAGAACCGCCACAGACCAGCCCACCATCAGCGCGCCCACTAGCCCTTCCACACCACCGATCAGCCGCCAGTGCTCGGGTAACGTGACGTCGCCGTAGCCGACAGTGGCGTAACTGACCAGTGAAAAGTAGAAACTGGTGTTCCAGTCATTAAATGCATCAATGACAAAATAAAACGCCGCAAATAGCCCGGCTTCAAGAAGATGGGCGAAAATCATGGAGATAACGATGCCGACATTACGTAAAACAATACGTACCGCAGAATCGACTTCTAACTTAATGAATTTGAGAACGATAAACATCCACAGTGAATGGATAACCACAGTAAGGCTAAGCAAAATAATAATGCTGAGTATCTGCATGACGTGTGCTCTGACCAAAAGGAATACGGCCCCGCGAACGCAGCGGGGCACCTGGTCGAAGCTTAGTTGAATGGACGGAAAAAGTTGGTGCAATAATTGCGGGGCGTGATTATTTCTCTGCCAGCGCCTGAGCACACGCCCAGGCACTTGCCCATGCCCACTGGAAGTTATACCCGCCAAGCCAGCCGGTCACATCCATCACTTCGCCAATAAAATAGAGTCCCGGTACGTTGCGCGCTTCCATGGTGCGGGAAGAGAGTTCATTCGTGTCGACCCCGCCCAGCGTGACTTCCGCGGTGCGGTAGCCTTCCGTGCCGTTTGGCTGCACACGCCAGTTTGTCAGCGTCTCAACCAGCATCTCCTGCTCGCGGCTGTTAAGCTGCTTGAGCGAAACATCCGGGATCTGACCAAGCACCTGCAAACATTCCACCAGACGCTTCGGCAGCAGCATTGCCAGGGTGTTTTTCAGGCTCTGATTCGGGTGCGCAGTACGTTGCTCGTTGAGGAACGCGTCCAGATCGCAGTCCGGCACCAGGTTCACAGTGACAAACTCTCCCGGCTGCCAGTAACTGGAGATCTGCAGTACTGCCGGGCCGGAGAGGCCACGATGGGTGAAGAGCAGGTTTTCGCGGAATACCGTACCGTCTTCGGCGGTGATGACAGACGGAACCGAGACGCCAGAAAGTGTCTGGAGTTGTTCCAGCAGCGGTTTATGCAGCGTAAACGGCACCAGACCCGCACGCGTTGGCAGCACCTTCAGGCCGAACTGCTCGGCAATCTTGTAGCCAAACGGCGAGGCGCCCAGACCCGGCATGGAAAGACCACCGCTGGCGATCACCAGGCTATCGGCGCAGACGGTTTCACCGTTGAGTTGCAGCATGTAACCTTGCTCATCACGCGCAACGTCCAGCACTTCCGTGCGCAGGCGCATCGTTACACCACCCTTCTCGCACTCGGCCACCAGCATATCGACAATCTGCTGCGCGGAATCATCGCAGAACAGCTGGCCCAACGTCTTCTCATGCCACGCAATGCCATGCTTCCCAACGAGGTCGATAAAATCCCACTGGGTGTAACGCGCCAGCGCAGATTTGCAAAAATGACGGTTTTGGCTCAAATAGGCCGCGGGTTCAACATACAGATTCGTAAAGTTGCAGCGCCCGCCGCCAGACATCAGGATCTTACGGCCTGGCTTTTTACCGTTATCCAGCAGCAGCACGCGACGACCCGCCTGTCCGGCCATCGCCGCACAAAACATACCCGCCGCACCGGCGCCAATTACCACGGCATCAAACCTTTCCACGTCAAAACCCTCTTTGTTAACTGCCGCGGATTGTAAAGTTTCCTCTGTGGTCACACCAGCGTAAAAAGATATTACAAAGCCATTTCATTGAAATTTAAAGAATATCCTTTCAGGCACTTTTCTCAAATCAGGTGGTATGTCAAAAAAAGTCTATATTTCACTTTGCCCGCCGTGCATTTGTCCTGGATAATGCGCCGCGTTCATGTCCTCAAAATGGCGTAACGTCCTATGCTACATTTGTTTGCCGGCCTGGATTTACATACCGGGCTTTTATTATTGCTTGCTCTGGTTTTTGTACTGTTTTACGAAGCGATCAACGGCTTCCACGACACTGCAAACGCAGTAGCGACGGTTATCTACACTCGCGCAATGCGATCGCAACTGGCGGTCGTTATGGCGGCGGTATTTAACTTTTTTGGTGTCCTTCTGGGTGGACTGAGCGTTGCGTATGCGATTGTGCATATGCTGCCAACGGATCTGCTACTTAACGTAAGTTCTGGCCATGGCCTCGCTATGGTGTTCTCAATGCTGCTTGCTGCAATTATCTGGAACCTCGGTACCTGGTATTTCGGCCTGCCTGCATCCAGTTCTCACACTCTCATTGGCGCGATTATCGGTATCGGGTTAACTAACGCCCTGATGACCGGTACATCGGTTGTTGATGCGCTGAACCTTCCTAAAGTACTGGGTATTTTCGGCTCTCTGATCATCTCCCCTATTGTGGGTCTGGTGGTTGCAGGTGGATTAATTTTCATCCTGCGTCGTTACTGGAGCAACACGAAAAAGCGCTCCCGTATTCACCTGACTCCGGCAGAGCGTGAGAAGAAAGACGGTAAGAAAAAACCGCCATTCTGGACACGTATCGCTCTGATCATTTCAGCAATCGGCGTGGCTTTCTCACACGGTGCGAACGATGGTCAGAAAGGCATTGGTCTGGTGATGCTGGTTCTGATTGGCGTTGCGCCAGCAGGTTTCGTGGTTAACATGAATGCCTCCGGATACGAAATCACCCGTACCCGTGATGCGGTGAACAACGTCGAAATCTATTTCCAGCAGCATCCTGATCTTCTGAAGAAAGCGACCGGTGTTGACCAGTTGATTCCTTCTCCGGAAGCGGGTGCCACCACTGTGCCAGGCGAGTTCCATTGCCATCCGGCTAATGCGATTAACGCGCTGGAACGGGCGAAAGGTATGCTGGGTACTATCGAGAGTTATGACAAACTGACCGTTGAGCAGCGTGGTCAGCTACGTCGCATTATGCTGTGCATCTCTGATGTGACAGATAAAGTGGCGAAGCTGCCTGACGTGAATACTGACGACAAGCGTCTGCTGAAGAAACTGAAAAGCGATATGCTCAACACCATTGAGTACGCGCCAATCTGGATCATCATGGCTGTCGCGCTGGCACTCGGTATCGGTACGATGATTGGCTGGCGTCGTGTGGCGACCACCATCGGCGAGAAGATCGGTAAGAAAGGCATGACCTATGCGCAGGGTATGTCCGCGCAGATGACGGCAGCCGTGTCTATCGGTCTGGCGAGCTATACCGGTATGCCAGTGTCTACCACCCACGTACTCTCCTCGTCCGTGGCAGGTACCATGATTGTTGACGGTGGCGGTCTGCAGCGCAAAACCGTGACCAACATTCTGATGGCCTGGGTATTCACCCTCCCGGCCTCTATCCTGTTGTCTGGCGGTTTGTACTGGATTTCGCTGAAGCTGATCTAATCAGTTGAAGGCGACAAAAAAGCGGGTCAGGAAACTGACCCGCTTTTTTTATGCTCAATGCCAAATCATCAATGCAACCATACTGACCACGACCAGACCACATAAGGCGCTGGTCAAAATGAACTGACGACGCAGGCGCTCGCAACGACGGATAAACTCTTCATCGTGATGATCGCGGTAGCGCTGGTAGTAGATGTATCCCACCAGACGCATCTGTTTGCTGGGCTGTCCATGCGAGGTGAAGAAACCTCCACCGTCCACATACTGATAAAGCAACGGATCGCAACCACGAAGTACCACCAACAGCGCACGTAACGATGAGAAGTAGCGCGCCATATTCACTATGCAAACCACACATAGCGCCCAAAACAATGCGACGGTGCTAATCATACATCCTCCCCGGCGTCCGCCCACGAAGCAAGGCTTCTGAGCTACCGCACCCCAATGCCCTGACAGACAGTTCAGTGAAAGAATGACCAAAAATCGATCCGGTTCGCATTTTAAAATCCGAACGGCTCATTAAATAGTGTAGGAGATCCGTTAATTTTTTTGCCACAAGGTTAATCGTTATCAACACCAAAGCTTGAAAAATATGTTTAACTGGGCCGTAATGAATGTATCAGACGACGGCATTCTCGTATTAGTCATCGATAACTTAAGGAAGGAGTAACACTATGGCTTACAAACACATTCTCATCGCGGTAGACCTCTCCCCGGAGAGCAAAGTACTGGTTGATAAAGCAGTATCCATGGCGCGTCCCTACAACGCGAAAGTTTCCCTGATTCACGTTGATGTGAATTACTCCGACCTCTATACCGGTCTGATCGACGTCAATCTCGGCGATATGCAGAAACGCATCTCCGAAGAGACTCACCACGCTCTGAGCGAACTGTCGACTAACGCAGGTTATCCGATCACCGAAACCTTAAGCGGTAGCGGCGACCTGGGTCAGGTGCTGGTCGATGCGATTAAGAAATACGATATGGATCTGGTGGTATGCGGTCACCATCAGGACTTCTGGAGCAAGCTGATGTCTTCAGCGCGCCAGCTGATTAACACCGTTCACGTGGATATGTTGATTGTTCCACTGCGTGACGAAGAAGACGAGTAAGTGCGTTAAATTCCCCTCACCCTAACCCTCTCCCGTTGGGAGAGGGAATAGATCGAGGACATAGGCCGGGTAAGGCGAAGCCGCCACCCGGCTTTTTTTATTCCGGCGTACCGGCATAAATATCAAACCGGTGCCCTTTGGTGGTCACCGCATTGGTCGTCGCAACGTCCGCCAGCGGCGGCGCATAGTCAGGGCGTTTTACCACCACACGCTTCGTCGCTAACTGGCGAGCAGGCCCCAGCAAACCATCTGCATCCAGGTCCGGTCCCACCAGCGACTGAAACACACGCATCTCTTTCTTCACCAGCGCACTTTTCTGCTTATGCGGGAACATCGGGTCAAGATAGACCACCTGCGGGCGCGGAGTGATATCGGTCAGCGCCGTCAGGCTGGAAGCGTGGATCAGTTGCAAACGCTCCTGCAACCACGGGCCGATTTCCGGGTCTGCATAGCCACGCACCAGACCATCGTCGAGTAGTGCGGCCACCACCGGATTACGTTCCAGCATCCGCACATGACAACCCACGGAAGCCAGCACAAACGCATCACGCCCTAACCCCGCCGTGGCATCCACCACATCCGGCAGATAGCTCCCTTTGATACCGACCGCTTTGGCAACCGCTTCACCACGACCGCCGCCAAACTTACGTCGGTGTGCCATAGCACCGCCGACAAAGTCGACAAAAATACCGCCGAGTTTCGGTTCGTCGCGCTTACGTAATTCGAGATGCTCTGGCGTCATCACCAGCGCCATCAGGTTTTCATCATCGTGCTCCAGCCCCCAGCGGGCGGCCAGAACAGATAAGGCGCCGTCTCCGGCGCCTGTTTCATCGACTAAGCAGATCTTCACGTAACAATCAGCCTTTAATCCCGTAATGCTCAAGCATCGCATCCAGCTGTGGCTCGCGGCCACGGAAGCGTTTGAACAGCTCCATCGGCTCTTCAGAACCCCCGCGGGTCAGGATGTTATCGAGGAACGACTGGCCCGTTTCGCGGTTAAAAATCCCTTCCTCTTCGAAGCGAGAGAAGGCATCTGCCGCCAGCACGTCGGCCCACAGGTAGCTATAGTAACCTGCCGCGTAGCCGCCTGCGAAGATGTGGCTGAACGCGTGCGGGAAGCGGCCCCAGGTTGGCCCAGGAATGACGGCAACCTGCTTTTTAATCTCAGCCAGAGTCTCGAGGATTTTAGCCCCCTGTTCCGGACTGAACTCGGCGTGCAGGCGGAAATCAAACAGGCCGAATTCCAGCTGACGCAGGATAAACATCGCCGCCTGGTAGTTTTTCGCCGCGAGCATTTTATCCAGCAGTTCTTTCGGCAGCGGTTCGCCGGTCTCATAGTGACCAGAGATAAACGCCAGCGCGTCCGGCTCCCAGCACCAGTTTTCCATAAACTGGCTTGGCAGTTCGACCGCATCCCATGGCACACCGCTGATCCCGGCCACGCCTGCGGTTTCGATGCGGGTCAGCATATGGTGCAGACCGTGACCAAACTCGTGGAACAGGGTGATCACTTCGTCGTGGGTAAACAGCGCAGGTTTACCATTCACCGGACGGTTGAAGTTACAGGTCAGGTAGGCGACCGGTTTCTGCAGGGAACCATCCGCTTTACGCATCTGTCCCACACAGTCATCCATCCACGCACCACCGCGTTTGTTTTCACGCGCATAGAGATCGAGGTAGAAACTGCCGCGCAGTTCGTTCTTCTCGTCATACAGTTCGAAGAAACGCACGTCCGGATGCCAGACGTCAATGTCGGTACGTTCTTTCGCGGTGATGCCATAGATGCGCTTAACCACTTCGAACAGACCGTTAACGGCTTTGTTTTCCGGGAAGTAAGGACGCAGTTGCTCATCGCTGATGCTATAGAGGTGCTGCTTCTGTTTTTCGCTGTAGTACGCGATATCCCACGGCTGCAGCTCATCCACGCCGAACTCCGCCTTCGCGAAAGCACGCAGTTGGGCCAGTTCTTTCTCACCCTGAGGACGGGCACGTTTGGCCAGGTCGGTCAGAAAATCGAGTACCTGCTGTGGGTTTTCCGCCATTTTGGTGGCAAGGGATTTATCGGCATAGTTTTCAAAGCCCAGCAACTGCGCCAGCTCGTGACGCAGGGCGAGGATTTCCGCCATCACCGGGCTGTTGTCCCATTTACCGGCATTCGGCCCCTGATCGGAGGCGCGGGTGCTGTAAGCGCGGTACATCTCTTCACGCAACGCCTGGTTGTCGCAGTAGGTCATGACCGGCAGATAGCTCGGGATATCCAGGGTTAACAGGAAACCCTCCTGCTCTTTCGCTTCGGCCTGGGCTTTTGCCGCCGCCAGCGCGCTTTCCGGCATGCCCACCAGCTCGGCTTCGTCGGTAATCAGCTTCGTCCAGCCCATGGTGGCATCGAGCACATTGTTGCTGTACTGGTTGCCCAGTTCAGACAGACGCGCGGCAATTTCACCGTAGCGGGTCTGCTTCTCTTTTGGCAGACCAATACCGGACAGCTCAAAATCACGCAGAGCATTATCGACAGATTTTTTCTGCGCCGTATTCAGTTCGGCGTAGTGGTCGCCATCACGCAGGTCGCGATACGCTTTGTAGAGCCCTTCGTGTTGACCGACCCAGGTGCTGTACTCTGAGAGCAGCGGCAGCGTCTGTTCATAGGCTTCACGCAGTTCCGGGCTGTTTTTTACCGAGTTCAGGTGACTTACCGGGGAGAAGATACGTCCCAGCACGTCGTCCACTTCGGCCAGCGGCTGACACAGATTTTCCCAGCTGTACGGCGCGCCCTGCGCTACCACGCTTTCTACCGCCGCGCGGCAGTTGTCCAGCGACTGCGTAACAGCTGGAACCACATGCTCAGGGAGGATTTTAGAAAATGGCGGCAACGAAAAAGGCGTCAGTAATGGATTGGTCATAAACGCTGTCCTGTTGAATAAGATGAATGAAGCGCGCATCCGGCGCAGTGCATATGGTCCAGTAATGGGGTTAAGTGTAGAGGATTTCAATGGCTGCGCTTACCGTGCCGACGGGTAATCTGTGCCGTTCTGCTGTAAACTGTGGCAAATCGTCATTTCAGCGGAATTTCATTACCCATGCTCAGTTATCGCCACAGCTTTCACGCAGGCAACCACGCCGACGTCCTAAAACACACCGTTCAGAGTCTGATCATCGAATCACTCAAAGAGAAAGAGAAGCCGTTTCTCTATCTGGACACCCACGCGGGCGCGGGGCGCTATCAGCTGAGTGGCGAACACGCCGAGCGTACCGGTGAATATCTGGAAGGGATCGCCCGCATCTGGCAGCAGGACGATCTGCCCGCCGAGCTGGAGCCGTATATCGGCGTGGTGAACCATTTCAACCGCAACGGCCAGCTGCGCTACTACCCTGGTTCTCCGCTGATTGCCCGTCAACTGCTGCGCGAGCAGGACAGCATCCAGTTGACCGAGCTGCACCCAAGTGATTTTCCGCTGTTGCGCGCTGAATTCCAGAAAGATAACCGCGCTCGCGTGGAAAAAGCCGATGGCTATCAGCAGCTGAAAGCCAAATTGCCACCGGTTTCCCGTCGTGGCCTGGTACTGATCGACCCGCCGTACGAAATCAAAACCGACTATCAGGCAGTGGTGACCGGTATCCACGAAGGTTACAAACGCTTTGCGACTGGTACTTATGCCCTGTGGTATCCGGTAGTGCTGCGCGCGCAAATCAAACGCATGATCAAAGACCTGGAAGCGACCGGCATCCGCAAAATTCTGCAGATTGAACTGGCAGTACGCCCGGACAGCGACCAGCGCGGCATGACCGCCTCCGGTATGATTGTCATCAACCCGCCGTGGAAGCTCGAAGCGCAAATGAACAACGTGCTGCCATGGCTGCACAAAACGCTGGTACCGGCCGGGACAGGACATGCCACCGTCAGTTGGATCGTGCCTGAGTAATCACAGCCATCGGTGGAAACTATTGATTTCAGGTATACAATCGCGGCAATTCACGATTAAGGATAAAAGCTATGACTAAGCATTATGACTACATCGCAATCGGCGGCGGCAGCGGCGGCATCGCCTCCATCAACCGTGCAGCCATGTATGGCCAGAAATGTGCGCTGATTGAAGCCAAAGAACTTGGCGGCACCTGCGTGAACGTGGGTTGTGTACCGAAGAAAGTGATGTGGCATGCGGCGCAGATCCGTGAAGCTATCCATATGTATGGCCCGGACTATGGCTTTGACACCACGATCAACCACTTCGACTGGGACAAACTGATCGCCAGCCGTACTGCCTACATCGACCGTATTCACACCTCGTACGACAACGTACTGGGTAAAAATAACGTCGACGTGATCCGTGGTTTTGCCCGCTTTGTGGACGCGAAAACGATCGAAGTGAACGGCGAGACGATCACTGCCGATCACATCCTGATCGCCACCGGCGGCCGTCCGAGCCACCCGAATATCCCGGGCGTGGAATACGGTATCGACTCCGACGGTTTCTTCGAACTGCCAGCCCTGCCAAAACGCGTTGCCGTGGTGGGTGCGGGTTACATCGCGGTTGAGCTTGCCGGCGTGATTAATGGTCTGGGTGCCGAAGCGCATCTGTTTGTGCGTAAACACGCACCGCTGCGTAGCTTTGACCCGCTGATCGTCGACACGCTGGTCGAAGTGATGAACGCTGAAGGCCCAACCCTGCACACCAACGCCGTACCAAAAGCGGTAGTGAAAAATGCAGACGGCAGCCTGACCCTGGAGCTGGAAGATGGCCGCAGCCAGACCGTCGATTGCCTGATCTGGGCGATTGGCCGTGAACCCGCGAACGATAACTTCAACCTGGCCGTCACGGGCGTGAAAACCAATGATAAAGGCTATATCGTCGTCGATAAATTCCAGAACACCAGCGTACCGGGCATTTATGCTGTCGGTGATAACACCGGTGCGGTTGAGCTGACTCCGGTTGCCGTTGCAGCGGGTCGCCGTCTCTCCGAGCGTCTGTTTAACAACAAGCCGGAAGAGCATCTGGACTACAGTAATATCCCTACCGTGGTCTTCAGCCACCCACCAATCGGTACTGTCGGCTTAACCGAGCCGCAGGCGCGCGAGCAGTATGGCGACGACCAGGTGAAAGTGTATAAATCGGCGTTTACCGCGATGTACACCGCCGTCACCTCACACCGTCAGCCGTGCCGCATGAAGCTGGTCTGCGTCGGTCCGGAAGAGAAGATTGTCGGTATCCACGGCATTGGCTTTGGCATGGATGAGATCCTGCAGGGCTTCGCCGTGGCGCTGAAGATGGGCGCAACCAAGAAAGACTTCGACAACACCGTGGCGATCCACCCGACGGCCGCGGAAGAGTTTGTGACCATGCGTTGATGTCAAAACGTCAGAGAGTCTCACCGCTCTCTGACGACAACTGCTGATTAAACCGGGTCATCTCTTCCAGCACGCGATCGACGAGGCTCTCAATCTCTTGCCAGGATCCCTCGTCGTGACAGGCTGTTTCCAGTTGTTCGCAGGCTTTCTGCAACGCTGCCATATTCATCATCCGTGCACCGCCGTTGATACGGTGCGCCATACGACCCACCTTGTCGCGATTTTTCTGCTCGAGCCACTGCGTCAACTTGCTGGCATCTTGTCTGTTGACCTCCACCATCTCGGCATGCAGCGTTTGCGTGGTATCACTCCCCAGGGCAGGTTTCACGCTGCTGACGGAAAAATAGCGTTCCAGCAGCGCCTGGAGTTTTTCCGCCGTCAGCGGTTTTTCCAGATATTCATTCATACCTGCCTCAAGACAACGCGCTGCCGTTTCTGTGCCGCTCATCGCCGTCAGGCCGAAGATCGGGATCGGTGGCTGGCCGTTAAGCTGTTCGGTATGGCGGATCTGCTGCGCCAGTTCATAACCGTCCATCTCCGGCATCGTACAGTCGGTAATAATCACATCGTAGCGGCCAGGATTTTGCTGCCACATCGATAACGCTTCCGCCCCCTGCGTTGCCAAGGACACCTGGTGCCCCCAGGACTCCAGCCGCTGCTGCAGCGCACGGCGCGCTGGCGGATAGTCGTCCACGCCAAGAATATGCAGGCTGCGCGCCTGTTCGACCGGCGGAGGGGTCAATACTTTGCTGGTAGCAGGCACGGCGTTGAAATGCAGGCTCACCACGCAGCCCTCATGCGGTTCACTGTCGATACGCACTTGCGCACCCGCGGCATGCGCCATATGCAGGCAGGCCGGTAAGCTGAACCCGGTGTCGGTCCACTCTGATTTCAGCGTCACATGGTGAGCACGCCTGGTAATTTGCTCCAGCATTTCCCCATCAATTCCCTTACCCTGATCGCACACTTCAATAACCAGTGGGATCGTCGTGGCATCGGGATCTCTGCTCCCCTCATACACCTCAACATCAATCTCCTGGCACTCCGAATGCTTAATGGCGTTACGCAGCAGGCTTGAGAGGATGCGAATAATCAGCAGCGGATCAGTAGTAAAACGCTCGGTAGACAGCTCGATCAGCACATTCAGGGTGATCCCTTTTGCTTCGGCCTGCTGCCGGTAGAGCGCCACGGTACTGTCGATTAACTGCGGCAGATGCGTGCTACGCGTCGTTCCGTTCAGTTGCGGGTTATCGGCACGGAAGACATCGAACATGTCGCCGATAAGCGAAAGCAGGTTAAGTGAAGATTCCCAAATCAGATTCAGGTTTTCATTGTGCTCATGCCGTGCATCCAGCCCCTGAAGCTCCATCTCCAGCAGGCCGGTGATCACGCTGAGCGGGGTGCGCACTTCATGCCCCATGCTCTGCATAAACGCATTCTTGCTGGCAATGGCCTGTTCCAGGTTGCTTTTGGTTTCTGAGAGCTGCGTAATCAGCTGCTCTTTTTCCGTAATATCCAGCCAGCCGCCAATTAAACCGCCAACCTCTCCCTGACTGTCATGCCACGGCACAACCCAACCCTGTAAGTAACGCGACCGCCCGTCTGTCTGGAATCTGACGGACCACTTTTGCGGTAAACCATCCTGCAGCGCCTGGTTATATTTGGCTTCAATTGCCGCGAGTTCAGAAGGTTCGATTGTATTAATGGCGGTAATTGGCAGACCTATCAGCTCCTGGCCTGACTGACCGATAGCCTCGCTCCAGGCCTGGTTATAACGCAGTAAATTCCCCTGCCGATCGCGCACATAGAGCGCCACGGGCGATGCGTCGATCAGCGCCTGGGTAAACGTCAGTTGTTCCGCCAGCTTCTGCTGCCAGACGTTGCCACGACGGAGTGCGGCACGTAAGTATTGGATCCACAGCCAGCAGCCCAGCACCACCAGCAGTAACAGCACACCCCAGACCAACGAATTCAGCAGCGTGCTTTTATCCCAGGTTTCACTGTTTTCTATCGCCGCCTGACGCCAGTTTCCCGCCATTTGCATCAGCGCCTGCGGCTGCATATCTGCCAGCGCTTTATTGATGATGTTAACTGGCTGGCTGTGCTCCGTTTGTGCTGACAAAACCAGGTCGACCGGCGTGACAGGCAGGGTCACGGCCAGATGAAAGCGAGTTGGGTGATGAAGGGTCACCAGGTAGTTAGCAATAAACTGCGGCGCAATCACCCCGCGCACTTCCCCATTTTTTAACCGCTCAAGCGCATCATCCATATGGGGAACCATCACCAGCTTAATGGTGGGATACCAGGTCTCCAGCCACGGTATCAGCGGGTCGCTGGCCTGAATGGCGATTTTCTCGCCTTTCAGCTGCGTAAAATCATCCGGACGCTTGATGTCCTGATCCATCACTACCACAGCGGGTGTCGTGAGCAATGGTGGCGTTTTAGCGGTACCATCTTTCGTCTGTTGCGGCGTATCGATCACCTGCTCGACAAAAAGTGCATCAGGATAAGCGCGTTTCAGCGCAAGCATTTCAGTGTCGTTTTCAGCAGGCATGACAGTAAAGCGAAGGCCGTACTGCTCATGGAACTGATTAAGCAGATCCACCACCAGACCTGCGGACTCGCCCTCACTGACAAAAGAGATGGGACGCTGGCGCTGGTCAATAATGACCTTAATATCCCCATGCTCGCGCAGCCAGTTTTCCTCCTCCTGATCCAACCCCAGAGGATTGCTGGTGATAACAAAACTGCGGTTCAAACCCCAGTTGATCGCAATGCGCAGGCGGCTGGCTAACGGAATATGTTTGAAGACGGTGTCAATGGCCTCTGCCAGCAACGGGAGCTGACGGTCGACGCCAAAACTCATGTTCAGATTGGGTATCGCCGGGCTAAACGTCCAGCTCAACCCTCTGGCCTGATGATATTGAGTGAGATACTCCGCGCTGGCCCGGTTAATCCACAAGGCATCAAGTTGTTTAAAGGCAAGCGCACTCACCGCGGTGGTATACCACGTCTGGTAACGCAGCGTACTCTCCGGGTAATAACGGCGTAGTGCATCGCCAGCATGGCTACCAGCGACCAGCCCAAGCACTTTGTTGCGCAGATCGAGGGGGGCTTCACCTTGTGGTTTCGAGGTCATCAGCACCGCTTTGTCCAGCAGCCATGGCGGCGTGGCTTGCAGATCAGGGCTTGGCCACAGTTCGGGGTTCCAGATTGCGACCATCTGTATTTCATGTCGCTGCAGTGCGGCGAGCGCATCATGGCTCTGATCATAGTAATGCAGCTTAATTTTGACCTTGAGGCTATCTTCCAGCAGTGCCAGATAATCTGCGGCAATACCGCTGAAGACACCGTGCCCCATTCCTTCGCTCAGCGGTGGGTGCTCTTGCCCCCATACGCCAACATGCAGCGTCGGGTTGTTATTCAGCCAGCGTTGCGCCTCATCACTGAACTGAACATGAGGGGCATTCACCTGAACACGAGGTTGTAGCACCAGTTCCTGCGCAGGCAATTGCCATACAAAGAACACGGTGAAAAACAGGCTAATTAACCGGGCTGATAAAAAGCGCATCGTAAGAGTCGATCCCTGAATGAAAACATGCTGGAGAATAAAATTATACCGTCCCCACTTACCGAACTAAGTAAGTCTTGTCTTGTTCTGGTAACACTCCTGAGAGTATAAGACCGAACTTGTTGGCGTGCCCCACTCCTCCTGGTAAAAAGCCCGGGCTATGTTGTAAAGGGGCTGTTGGCGATGAATAAACATGAATGTCCGGCGATGGTAGAAATCACGGTCGACGATATTTTAATAAAAAATGAAGAGTACCTTTTTTCCGATGATCATTATGCGCAGTTGCTTATCAAAGGAAATGATGGAGAAAAAATAAACCTGGCAGATCTGTTACCCGCCGATGTCGAACTGGGTGCATGGTCAAAAGCCACAGGCTCTGTCACCGTGGATGGCGTGCAGTATGAGGTTTATCAACATTCGGGTATAGAAACAGAGGTGTTAGTCCAGGTGGGAATGCGCACGGGGCTTAGCGATGTATAAACATGCGGCCCCACCAGTCAGCGGGGCCGTATAATTTCAGCGACGCGTCACCACATCAACCTGCAACTTACCACTGCGAAAATCATCCGCAAGGAAAAAGGGGACGGGCAGTTTCCACTGTCCCTGACGCACGTTCGCCATGTAGCGCCAGGCGTTACCCTCTATTTTCAACACCACAGTCTCTGTTTCTCCGTCGTTTTTAGCGCTGGGCCCGGCCAGGATCGTAAAGCCAGCATTACTTCCCACATGAAAATGCTCAGCCTTCCAGCGAACAGGCGGGTGTGCAGGCCAGGGTTCAGCGTGATGAAAACCAAAAATATCATCATGGTTGAGAATACTTTGCCGCACAGTGGACCACAGCACCGCCTTCAGGAAATACTGATCGGTGAAACGCGCACTCCCCTTATAGCGGGACACAAAATCACGCATCATTCCTTCGACATCCGGGAACACACCACCGCATCCCCCCCACATGCCCGCCAGCAAAAGTTCCGTGTGGGTGAAGTAATCGCGCATATGGTGAAAATAACAGGATGAACCCAGCCATGCTTCTACACAGACCTGCTCACGCTCGGAGAGCAGTGAGTCGGCATCACGCACCAGAAAGCGCTCAACCTGTGGATCGTCCATGACCAGAAAACGCCACAACGTGGGATAAATACCTTTCTCATGACTCATGTCGACCAGTTGAGCGCCTGCGGCCTGCAGACGTTGCCAGACATGCTGCGGCACCGAATTGTCCAGATAAACACGGCAACGCCAGCCAGGAAACAGCGACGTTGCCGCTTCAATGTTTTTAATCAGCGTTTCGCAGTAGCGCGGCTGATCGCCATACAAGCTGAACGCGATGATGTTCTTCTCAGGTTGAGAGGGGTTAAATGGTCGCGGAGCAGTGGTGGGCAGCGGCCAGTGTTTGCCATTGCCGAAGCGTTGATCTGACTGCATGAGCGACTCTAGCCCATAGGTGCGCATCTCCTGAGTTTTCCCCATATGCCCGCACAGCTCCGCAAAGCCATCCAGCCACGTTTCAGATGCTTCATGCCGCAACGGTGACTGATAAATCTGGCGGTATACCTTATACGCCTGCTCATGTTTTCCCTCACGCATCAGGCTCAGCGCATAGTCACTCTGCACAGACATATTTTTTGGTAATACGGCCAGCGCTTTTTCACAGCACAGGGAGGCCATGGCGTAATCGCCTGTTGCCATGGCATGTCGATATTTCTCTGCCAGGGCACTAAATTGCTGGCTCATGGCCGCGTGGTTAGCGGGACGATGGTGAAAAGCAGGGCGCATACAGGTTCGCTCTTGAGTTGATCATCAAAATAACGCGTATTTTTTCATCACCTCAGATAGCAAACGATAAGACCCGTCTCGATATATCGCTATCAGATCATTACATTAAGAATCCAAAACGTACAAATATGGCGCTTAATTTGAAATTTAGGTTAAGTCACTTAATTTACAGTTAATTATAATAAGACGTAAAAGCTTTTAATGCTGCATTAATTCGTGATAATAACCAAGCCTTGTCTTATAACAATGTTCCGAATGTTTCGGCAGAATAAAACCCTCAAATAAATTATTATTAAATCGACAGATGCCGACTATGGTCTGCGAGAATCCCTTATCACGACGAGGTTATTCTACAGCTATACACTACGCCTCGCGTTCAGGAGTCCGTTAAAAAGATATGCGCAACTATTTCCGCCACTTTTGGCTGCTGATTTTACTCTTGCTTTCGCTATCCCCGGCGATGGGTGATGAGTATAAAATCCTGATGCGAACGCCCATTCAGGGTTTGCACCGATTAGCCCTCAGCGACGAACAAGCGGCATTTATCAGGCAACATCGGCAATTGATTGTTGGCGTCACCCATTATGATGCGCCACCTTTTGGTATGCGCAACATTCGTAACGAGTATGAAGGTTTAAGCGCCGATTATATTGGGCTGGTGGCCTGGCAACTGAACCTGCCGGTTAAAGTGAAAGTCTTCGATTCCTCCGATGAGGTCTGGCAAGCCCTGGCACGAGGTGATATCGACCTGATACCCTCCGTGGCGGCGTTTCCCAACAACGATGTATTTGCCTTTTCTTTACCCTATGCCAGCGATAAACCTGTGCTGGGCCTCAATGACAGCGACACAAAACCACTGGCGGAGGATTTGCGTAATACCGACGTTGCCATGGTGAGGGATTATTTACCGCTGTCGCAGGTCAGGGCAGCCTACCCTGAGGCCCGTTTTCGTCTCTTTGATAGTTACCAGGAAGCCCTTAGCGCGGTGGCATTTGGGCAGTCGCGGGTTTATCTGGGAAACAGCTACTCGCTCAGCCGAAACTATTTGAACAATATCCATGTGGAGCGTTTCTCACGTCTGAACAGCCGTGAAGTTGGGTTCGCGCTAAACCAAAATAATCCTCAACTGCTCAGGTTGATTAATACCGCTATCGAAGCCGTACCCGAAGATGAAAAACTGGATCTTTACCATCTCTGGCAGCCCGACCGCATTGACCTTGCCCAGGGGTCAAAGTCGCTCTCCTTTACCCCACAAGAGAAAGAATGGATTGCGAAACATCCGGTTGTTAACGTCCTGATCTACAGCCGCGACAATGCGGCTCCGGTCTCGTTTATTGATAACAAAGGTGTTTTACGTGGCATTGCGGCCGATCTGTTTTCTGTTGTTTCGCTCAGGACAGGATTACGGTTCCGCTTTGAGACAGGCGACACAACCCAGGATTTAATTCAGCAGGTTCATGAATTAAAAGCGGATATGCTCGCGTCGGTGACGCCAAGCGAAGCGCGTAAAGACAAAATCCTCTTTACCCGTCCTTATCTGCGTAGTGCCTTTGCTCTGGCTACGTCGACAAGCCGTAACGACATTCATATGCTGGCGGACTTACGCGGAAAGCGGCTGGCAATGGTCAAAAATATCGGCGTGGAAAGCATGATACGCCAGCGTTACCCTGAAATTGAGATTGTGCCCGTGGGTAATGAATCACAACTGCTTTCGACCATTATTGACGGTAAAGCGGACGCCGCCGTGGGCATCCTGATCATGACGGACTACCAGATCTTCACCAATTTTCAGGACAAGCTGAAGGTGGTATCCATCGTGGGTGATTCCCCCGTCTGGCTCTCCTTCGGTGTGGGACTGGCAAACCCGGAACTGCAGAACATTTTAGATAAGGTGTTACTGAGCATCTCCCCCATTGAACTGGAAAATCTGGCCAACCGCTGGCGGCCGAACGAACTGGTCGTTGTCGATAGCTTCTGGTATCGCTATCGCGAAGTCTTAATCGCTACCGCGGTCTTCAGCGGGGTGTTGATTCTCCTGGCATTAGGCTGGGCACTCTACTTGCGTAAGCAAATCGCCCGTAAAGCGGCACTACGTCGTCAGATGAACGAACAACTGGTGCAATTGCGTGAAGTGGTCACCGAGCGTGAAGCGTTGCTGGTAGAACTTAAAGATGCCAAAGACAGGGCGGAAGATTCCAACCGGGCGAAATCGGTCTTTTTATCGACGATGAGTCATGAAATCCGCACCCCAATGAATGCAATTATCGGCATGCTGGATATCGTGCTGAAAAAAGGACGCCAGGGTGAGCAGGATATCCAGGCACTGGAGGTCGCTTATGAATCCGCAGAAGGTCTGGTGGGGCTCATTGGCGATATTCTCGATATCTCCCGTATTGAAGGCGGACATCTTGATTTCAATCCTGAAGCCACCAACCTCGGCAAACTGATCGACAATATGATGCGTGTCTTCCACGGCGTTGCGGTAGAGAAAAATATCCAGTTAAACAAGATATTCCCGACTGAACCGTTGCTGGACGTCTATGCCGATCCGCTGCGTATTAAACAAGTTCTCTCGAACCTGTTAAGTAACGCCATTAAGTTTACCGATGTCGGCAGCGTGTCACTGACGCTGCAGCAGAAGGAGGACCCGGAAAAAGAGTGCGTCTACTACGTGATAGAGGTGCGGGACAGCGGCGTGGGGATTGACGCCAGCCAACAGGCTGCTCTGTTTAAACCCTTTAGCCAGGCGGATAACCGTCGTGCCGGTACCGGGTTGGGGCTTTATATCAGCCGAACTATTTGCGAAAGCATGGATGGCACGCTAACGCTGAGTAGCGAGAAAAACGTGGGTACCACGGTACGGGCAACCTTTATGCTGTCGAAAGTAAAAACGCAAACAACTGTCAGCGAGCAGCCGCGTCTTGATGATGAAAAGATCCCCGCGCTGCATATTCTGGTGGTCGATGACAACCCGGCAAACCGGATCTTGCTGGCCAAACAGTTAGCATGGTTAGGGCAACACGCCTATCTGGCATCTGATGGTCATGAAGCACTGGCTCTCTGGGAAAAGACCAATTTCGACGTGATTGTTACCGACTGCAACATGCCGGGGATGAACGGCTATCAGCTTACGCAAACGCTTCGCGAGCGTGAGCGCGAACAACACAGAGCTCCAGCCTGGATTATCGGCTTTACCGCGAATGCCATGCATGAAGTGATGGAGCGCTGCTTACAGGCTGGTATGAATGATTGTCTGTTCAAACCTTGTTCGATCAATAATATCGCCACAGCACTGCGAAATATTCAGCCAGTGATGGCAGAAACAGTGGATGCAAGACGATTGCCCTGAACAGGCATAAAAAAAGGAGCCTCTCAGAGGCTCCCGGCGGGGGTTAAAGCAGTTGGTCGTGCCAGAGGAACAGTTCGGAGTCCGTTTTGACGCCCAGCTTTTTCATGGCCGACTTCTTCTGACCACTCACCGTCTTACGACTACGCTGGAATTTTTCTGAAATCTGCAGGACAGACATTCCACCGGTAAACAGGCGCAGCACCTCAATCTCCTTAGGTGACAGCTTATCCAGACGACCAATGCCATCAATCACCTGCGGCTCATTGTCCCCCTCTTCCGTACCCGCACAAGGCTCCGAAATAAGGTAGAACTCTTTCTCCATACTTTCAGACAGGGAGATACGTCCCGCCACCACCTCACGTACGGCATTCACCACCTCTGAGGCATCCCGGCTTTTACCGACATGCCCGCGCACACCCGCTTTTAACGCCATACGGACAATTGCTGTATTTTCCAGCGTGGATGAAAGCAGGATTTTCAGCCACGGGAAGTTACTCATCAGCTGTTTGATCATCGGTAAACCGTCGATCTCTTCGTCACCCAGCAGGTAGTCCAGAATCAACACATCAACACGATTGCTGCGTAAAAAATTAATAAGATCGATACGATTAGCAAAACTGCCTTTCAGTTCGAAATCGGGTTCCTGGCTGAAGATAATTTCCATTCCCTTACGCACAATCGGGTGATCGTCGAGTAAAGCAATATATATTTTCTTACCTGAAAACGGGTTCATATCTATTCTCTTTAATGCCTGCAGAGTGAGTCATAATAAAAAGACTTATTTATTATTTCGTAACCACTGTAACAGCGTGCCAGCACTGGCATAACTACGAAATATTGCCGAATAGGCATCGAAACGGTTGGTCACTTCCGCAACCTGGTTACCGTAAAAGTCACTTTCTGCACTCAGCACATCCAGCAGAGTACGTCTGCCGAGGTGGTACCATTGGTCAAAGAAATCATGGCGAATGCGATCAGATTCAAACGATAAGTTATGATATAGCTCAGCTCGTTCCAACATGCTATGTGCATCTTGATCGGCTGCACGCACACGGTTATCCAGATCACGCGATTGTTGTTCAATGGCTTCCCGGCTGGCATCCGCACGACGCGCGGCGGAGAGTTCAGCCGCTCGCTGCGAGCCGCCACGGAAGATCGGCCAGCTTAAATTCACGTTGGTTTCCCATGCCTGCTCACGTCCCAGCTCATCGCGGCCGGTACTTTTCCCGACGTTCCAGGTGACTGTCGGATAAGCCGCAGAACGTGCCGCTTCGGCATCTGCCAACGCGGAGGCGGTTTCAGCCTGCGCCTGTCGAATCGTCGGATGCCTGTCGATAGCGGACAACTGTGTATTCAGCGATCCTGGCGTCAGGTTCCATACAGAAGCTTTTGGCAGCGGTACGGAAGTATCACCCAACAGGCGGTTCAGCGTGATTTCCGTATCACGCGCACGCGACACAGCAGTATCTAAAGAGGATTGCGCCTGGAGTAAACGTCCTCTGGCCTGGGTTAATTCACTGCGACGCCCCTGGTCGACCTTCACGATACCGTCGAGCATTTCGACCAGCTCATTCATTCGCGCCACGTATCTCTGGCTCAGGGTAATGATATGGCGCTGTTTGCTCAGTTCAATCAGGGCGCTGCTGACCTGCCAGGCGATGTTTTCCGCCTGCGCGTCAGTGTTGTCTCTCGCGGCCTGATGTAGCGCTTCACGGCTTTTAATGGTGTTGCTGGTGCGGCCGAAATCAAGCACCGTGGTGGCTACGTTCACCGTCACCGCCGGACGGCTATCACTGTAGCCGCGCTCACCATTACCAAACTGGTAGCTTTTAGAACGCGTTCCAACATCCACCTGTGGCCAGCGCTGCCCTTTCGCCTCGTCGACGTTAGCCTGTGCTGCCTCGGTATTGAACTGCGCACCACGTACTTCAGGGCTGATCGACAGCGCGGTATTCACCGCATCGTTAAACAAACTCCGGATTTCATTCTCACCAGGCGCACGGGCGGTCTGGGTTGTGCTACTGGTTTTTTTGACTGGCGTCTTTGCCTGCTCCACCAGCGGCGCAGCAGGCGCAGGAGGTGTGGATGCCATCACCATGCTGGATTTTTCCACTGGGGTGGTCGTGTTAAAGACCAATAAACCATCACTATTGGCAGCACTTTTCCCGGATACCAGGCAAGAGAGTACCGCCAGTGCCACCAGGTGGCACTGTAAAGGAGAATAATTTTTCATCATTAACGCTCGCGGAAGGCTTCTTTCGCTTTAAAAATGGGTTTCAGCAGATAATCGAGAATGGTTTTTTCGCCGGTGCGAATTTCCACTGTTGCAATCATGCCGGGAATAATCGGTAACGATTTACCGCCAGCATTCAGCGCACTGCTATCGGTTAAGACCATCACCCGGTAGTAGGTGTCGTCAGGACGTCCGGCCGCCGCTTTGGCGTCATCTTTTAAGGTGTCCGGGCTGACGAGAGATACGTGCCCTTTCAGACCACCGTAGATACCAAAATCGTAGGCGGTGATTTTCACCATGGCAGGCAGTCCCGCATGGAGGAAGGCCACGTCAGACGGTTTTATCTTGCCTTCTACCAGCAACTGATCCTCCAGCGGCACAATTTCCATAATGTGTTCACCCGGCTGGATAACCCCGCCGATGGTGGTCACCCGGACGTTTTTCACTGTGCCTTTCACCAGCGCAGTAATGGTTGTCCGGTTCACCACATCTTTACGCCCCGTCAGGCTTTCTTCGGCCTGAACCAGATCGAGCTCCTGGCGAATAAGATCGGCGTTGGCATCCGCCTGGTAGCGGTTACGACGCTCAACAATCTGGGATTGCAGGTCGTTTGCCTGGCGGCGCATACGCAGTAATTCCACCTCGGAAAGCAGACCGCGCGCGGCCAGTGGCTCAGACATCGCAATTTCGTTCTGCGCCAGACGGTAGCTCTTCTCAAGAGAAGCCACCCCTTCTTCCAGCGCCTGCTTGCGGCTGTTGTAGGCACGGGTTTCCAGCTCTACTTCAGACGGATACTGTTTCACACGGTCACTAAACGTGAGCGGCAGGCCGTAAGCTTCTGCACGCAGGCGGTCAACGGTCGCTTCCAGCGCGACAACCTTACGCAGCGTCTCCTGATAGCTGGATTGCGCTCGCGTCGGGTCGATTTTCAACAACACCTGCCCCGGCTCAACAATGTCACCCTCACGAACATTCAGCTCTTCGAGGATCCCACCCTCAAGGCTCTGGATAACCTGTTCGCGGCTTTTCGAGACGATCTTCGCATCACCTTTGGTGATCTCTTCCACTTTGGCGAAATGTGCCCAGGTTAAAAACCCGGCAAATACGACCAGAATCAGCCATAACACCAGACGTGACTTTGGCGTGGTCTGGGAAAACAATGCCTCCTGAATATCGCTCATCCAGGCGGCATCACGGGCTGATATCGCTTTGTTATTGTTACGTTTTAAAAATTTCATGCGCTGGCCTCCACCTGCTCTTTCACCGGCGCACCTTTTACAGGCGAACTGTCATTTGCTGGCGTTCCGTTGAGTGCCGCGAGGATTTGCTGTTTTGGGCCATCCGCGACGATTTTTCCGTCCTCAATAATCACCATCCGATCCACCAGCGCCAGCAATGACGGGCGGTGTGTCACGACAACCAGTGAGTGTCCGGCGGTCGCCACTTTCAGGTGTTGCAGGAACAGTGCTTCAGTTTGGGCATCCATTGCGCTGGTCGGTTCGTCCAGCAACAGCAGATTAGGGCGAGCCAGCAGCGTCCGCGCCAGTGATACCAGCTGACGCTGACCACCGGACAAACTGTTGCCCTGCTCACCCACAGGCATATGAATGCCGCGCGGGTGACGCGCCGCAATCTGATCCAGCCCGGTCAGGCGCAGAACCAGGAGAAACTCGTCGGAAGAGGCGTTCTGGCGGCCAATCATGATGTTTTCGCGCAGGGTGCCGTAAAACAGACGCGCTTCCTGGCCGACAAAGCCCACATTATTACGCCAGTCGGATGGCTCAATCTGGTTCACATCCAGCCCACTGCTGAAAAGCTGCCCTTTTACCGGGGTATAGAGACGCGCAATAATGCGCAGCAGGGTCGATTTACCGCTGCCGATTTTGCCCACAATCGCCACACGTTCGCCCGGTTTAATCGTCAGGTTGATGCCTTTGAGGATCTCCGGGTTAGGCTGCATTGGTGGCGCCGGATAGGAGAACGTCACCCCTTTCAGCTCAATATCGCCGTTCAGTTCCGGCTGTTTGATGTAATCAATGTCGCTGCTGCGATCGGTCGGGTGCTCCATCAGTCTGTTCAACGAAGTCAGTGCCGCTTTAGCCTGCTGATAACGCACGGCTAAACCAATCACCTGGCTTAATGGCGCAGTGACGCGACCTGCCAGCATGACCGTACCGATCAACGCCCCCTGCGTCAGGCTGCCGGCATCGATCAGATACACACCGGCGACAATCAATATGACTGTCTGCAGTTGCTGCAGGAAACTCACGGAGTTCATCGCCAGTGCAGAGTAGTGTTTTGACGCCGCCGCACTGGACGACTGCATGGCGCTGAACTTCTGCCAGCGGCTCTGCATCCAGGACTCACCGCCCACGGACTTCAGGGTTTCCATCCCTTCAATGGACTCAATCAATACACCCTGTTTCAGCGAGGCTTCCTGCAAGCTCGCTTTCATTACTTTCGCCAGTGGCCACTGAATAAGCATGCTGACCAACAAAATCATTGGCAGCATCAATAGCGGCACAATCGCCAGCTGACCGCCAATGGCGAAAATAATGGCAATAAACAGCAAAACGAACGGCAGATCGGCAATGGCCGCCAGGGTTGCGGAAGAGACGAAATCACGCACCGATTCAAATTCGCGAATCTGGTTGGCAAAAGAGCCAGACGATGCCGGTTTATGCTCCATTTTGACCGCCAGAGACTGACGAAACAGAACACTGCCGACGATCAGGTCCGCTTTTTTCCCTGCGGTATCGA
Organism: Enterobacter sp. 342; assembly: GCF_036663495.1. NCBI lineage: Bacteria > Pseudomonadati > Pseudomonadota > Gammaproteobacteria > Enterobacterales > Enterobacteriaceae > Enterobacter > Enterobacter sp. 342. Next base: position 50,102 of record NZ_JAWUEI010000008.1, on the reverse strand, counting down.
GCAGATGCGCACGCACGGTACGGGTGATCACTTCAAATATCATCGCCACCAGCACGCCAAGCGCCAGCGACCAGAGTGTGGTGAACGCCTGGTTAGGGATAACACGGTCATACACGTTCATGGTAAAGAACACAGTCGCCAGCGCGAGTACGTTCACCAGCACTGACGCCAGCGCCGCGCTGCGGTAATAGCTGCGATAGCGCCACAGCGTACTGAACAACCAGTGACCTTTCGGTTGCGGCGGCGCGATATCGCTAACCCGGCTGTCGATACGCGCAGTCGGTTTAGCCGCGATCGCGTAGCCCACATACAGCTCGTTGAGCGCTTCATGATTCAGTTCAACCGGCTCGTCGCTCACATCCGGCATGATCAGGGAATAGAACAGATCCCATTTGTCTTCTGCGTTTTTACGGCGCTCACGCGCCAGCAGAATCATGGCCCCAGAGCCTTTACGCAGCAAAATCATCGGGAAGATCTGCTCAGGCAGTTCCGCACTATTACGCTTGATGAGCCCCCCGGTCACACCGGCATTTTTGAGCGCATCAAGCGCTAACGAGGGTGTGAGGAGTTGTTCGACAGGCAGACCAGCGAGCAAAACGTCATCGCTCTTACCGAGGCCATAATGCTCACATACCCAGGCAATACTTCTGAGCAGTGAGTCATCATTTTGTCGGTTGTCGCGAGTGGCGGCGTGCAGCTGTTCCTCCTGAATTTTAGCCGTTGAGGATTCCATATTTCGTATGTTCCTGGTTATTAAAAGACAGTTAAATCAAAAAGATAAAACAACCTTCTGAGAAGAATTAGGAATATTCTGTCACGCGGAACGGTCTTGCCTTAATGAGACCTGTCTCAATGGAACTGGTTATTTTTTGACGCGAATCAGGTAGGGAAAAGCAAAGAGGGGGAGGATGCCTCCCCGTTATGGGAAGGCAGAGGGGGAAGCATTATTTTTGCGCGGGTGCCGCCACGTTCTGATCGCCACTGACACGCACCACTACGCGACGGTTTGGCGCATAGCAGGAGATCAACGCGCTCTTGCTGGACGCAGCGCAATCATTCACGATCGGCTCATCGCTGCCGACACTGGTGGCTGTCATCAGACGTGCTGGCAGACCGTTTTCCGCCAGCATGGTACGGACGGTTTGTGCACGTTTCAGACCCAACGCGTAGTTACCGCGATCGCTACCGATGGCGTCGGTGTGGCCAATCACCTGAATCTGTTTCAACTCAACGTTTTCACGCTTAATCGTTGTCACCAGATCTTTCACCGCCTGGCGACCCTGCGCAGAAACGCCTTTCACGCTGGACTGACCGAAGCGGAACATCACATCGCCGGACAGTGTGTAATCTTTGTACTGCGGCGCAGCCAGGTTCTTACACGCTTCAACGCTGGAAGCACGGGACAGCACGTGGATCTGCTCGCGCAGCCCGGCCAGATCTTTCTCCGCCTGTTCACGCGTACGGGCTTCCGGCACAGCGTTCATGGTGTGGTTTACACGTACAAAATAGGTTTGCCCGCCGCGCATTTCGACGTTGTAACCCTGCTCTTTACCGCGATACTGCGGTGCATCGTTCTGGTACGCCCCCAGATTATGCTTGCCTGGCGCCAGACAGAAAACGGTATACCCTCCCGGCAGCAGTGCGTCATGGAATTCATTGTCGACATAAATATGCGCCGCACCGCCTGCGGTGTTGCTGGCATCACGGTAGTAAACAATTTGTGTCTGCGTCTGACCCACTGGCGCGACAGGTTGATACGTTTTGCCAAACGTCTCCGCAGCCATCGCGGAGGGCAGTAAAAATGCGGAGGAGGTAAACAGCGCCGCAAACAAAGAGGTCTTGAAAAAAGTCATAAATCCTCCAGAGGCCTCCCCGAAAGGAGGCCTGGAAAAGTTTAAGTTAGTGATTATTTACGTTGACGGTTACGCCGTTCTGAACCAGCAGTTCCACATCATGGTTTTCCATGTGGTAAACCTGATATTCCACACCGGACACCTTGACGTTACCGGCGTTGGTCCAGTTGCCTGGATCGGTATTGTCAGGCAGCAGATCGTTCAGGTTCAGCACATCGCCTTTATCACCCTGAACCATCAGCTGTTTATTGCCATCAGCGATAAACATGTCTTTCTCAGCGTGAGTCAGCACGTCGTGCAGACTGATATTCAGCTTGTCCTGCTTGCCGTTCGTAATATCAATGGTCTTGTGCTGGAGGCTATCCAGATTGATCTCACGATCATTCAGCGTGCTGACAAGATGGTTATCATCATGCTGCTCTTCCACGCTCATCATCATACTTTTAGACGCTGAGCGTGATGTGCCTGCGGTCCAGCGTACGTCATCAATGAAGTACTGGTCTGTGTTAATGGTGTTACCCCCACCAGACAAACCACTGCTCGTACCGCGCCCCATATTGAAGACAATATTCCCGATTTCACGGCCTGCTGGCGCGTTGACAGAGAACGTTACGCCATCTCCGGATGGCAGGTAACCGGAGCTAATCACATTCCCGAGTGTATCGTAGGCAATGTAAGTAGACTTTATGACGCTCGACTGGGTTGAGTCATTCGCACCATAAAGCTTCATGCTCACTGCACTCATACCATCGAAATGCAAGGTCAGGTTACCCGTTGGTGCCAGCACACGGTTACCCGGACTATATTGATAAAGCAGACCACCGTAACCCGGGTAGTAGTTATCGCTTAAGGTAAATTTCAAACCACTTGCCAGCGTAACCGTACCTTTACCATACGTTGTCGTCGCTACTGCGTTAAAATCCTCAAAACCACTGGTTTTCACCGCCACATTGATATACTTCTGGTTGCCCAGCGCACTGGTGTTTCCTGCTGCGTCAGTCTGTTTAGCTCGGAAGTACCAGGTACCATTATCCAGCGCTTTCGGGATTTCCAGGCTCCAGGTACCATCGGCTTTGGCCGTGGTGGTGTAAACAAGGTTATTGCTACTCCAACCCTGGTTACCCAGCGCCAGCACGATCTCAATCTTCGCACCCGCTTCCGCACCGTTACCGGTAATGGTCGGACGGTTGTCGTTGGTTTTTTCACCATCGGCCAGATTGCCTACAGTGCCACCCGCGACGTTATCAACAACTGCAGTTACCGTCGGTGCCGCCGCAACGGTATCGACAACAACGTAGTGCTGATTGCCCAGACCACTCTTGTTACCCGCCAGGTCGGTCTGATTAGCACGGAAGTACCATGTTCCATCCTGCAGCGCCTTCGGAATTTCCAGACTCCAGGTACCATCGGCTTTGGCCGTGGTGGTGTAAACGAGGTTTGTACCGCTCGTCCACCCCTGGTTACCCAGCGCCAGCACGATTTCGATCTTCGCGCCAGCTTCTGCGCCATTACCGGTAATGGTCGGACGGTTGTCGTTAGTACGCTCCCCGTCAACCAGATTACCGACTTTGCCGCCCGCCACGTTATCCGAGATAACCGTTACGTTCGGTGCGGCTACCACGGTATCAATCGTAATCGCGAAGTTCGTCGAGTTCCCCGAACGGTTTCCGGCCTTATCAATAGAGTAAGCCTGGAAGTTATAGGTCTGGTTATAGTTAGTTGTCAGCGGGAAGGACCATTGTCCATTCGCGCCCGCCGTAGCCGACCCATAAACGACACCGTTGGCCGGGTTGGTGATGTACACCACACTGCCTGCCTCCGCCGTGCCGCGTAAGTCCAGCGTACGGTCGTTGGTGACACCGCCATTACCTACCAGTCCGTTATACACACCACCCTGAACATCATCCCAGGAACCGGTGATCACCGGCGCGTTATTAACGGTATCCACCGTGATCGCGAACTGCGAGGAATTCGCAGAGCGGTTACCCGCAGCATCCACTGAGTAAGCGTGGAAGTTGTAGGTCATGTTGTAGTTGGTAGCGACCGGGTACGACCATTTACCATCCGCACCTGCCGTCACAGAACCCGATACCGTGCCGTAGTTGTCGATAACGATATACACCACACTGCCTGGTTCCGCCGTACCACGTAAATCCAGCGTACGGTCGTTGGTCACGCCGCCATTACCCACCAGTCCGTTATACACACCACCCTGAACATCATCCCAGGAACCGGTGATCACTGGCGCGTTATTGACGGTATCCACGTTGATGGAATAGGTCTCAGATTTCGCGGAGACGTTACCCAGATCGTCTTTAGCGATGGTATAGAACATGTGCGGACGACCCGCAGCCGTGTTCGCCACGGCACGTTCCCAGCTCCAGTTACCGTTTGCATCGGCTTTCACCGTATCCAGCACAGCGTTGTTATACGCGTTGTAGATATAGACGATGCTGTTCGCTTCTGCTTTACCACGCAGCTCCAGGTTAGCGTCGTTGGTCAGACCGCCGTTTGGCACCAGTCCGTTATACACGCCGCCCTGCACATTGTCGTAAGTCCCGAGGATGATTGGGGTAGCAGACTGGGTATCCACCACTAAACCATACTGGTTGGATTCGCCCGACACGTTACCCGCCGCATCCTGCGCTTTCACATAGAAATCATGTGATGCGTCAGACAGCTTCGGCGACGTCCAGCTCCAGTTACCGCTCGCATCGGCAGTCACCGAGGCAATCGGCTCGCTGCTGCCCGGTATATAAATTTTCACCAGGCTGTTCTTCTCAGCCGTACCGCGCAGCTCCGGCGTAGCGTCAGATGAACGGGTTCCGTCAACGATCAGCTTACCCGCATCGTCATACATGCCGGTGATAGCCGGTGCATTCGGTGCTTCGGTATCGATGGTCAGCGTCCACGGTGCCGTCGGTGCGCTCTTCACACCAGTTGGGCTCTGGAATACCGCCGTCAGAGACAGCTCAGTACCGTTGTTCTGCTGTGGCAGTGTAAAGTTCCAGGTGTTCGCAGGCCCTACGGTGACCGAGTCAATCAGGCGGGTACCGTCGTAAATGAAGACCACATCACCTGTCACACCCTTACCGTGCAGGGTCGGCGTGGTGTCATCGGTCACCGCCGGGTTCGCCAGGTCACCCTGAACCAGACCCACGTCATCAGCAACACGATCCAGAGAACCTGTCGGGATACGGGTATCCAGCGTCAGCTCGAACGGTGCCGTCTGCGCACTCTCACCTGCGCCGGCATCTTCGCTGGCGGTGATCTTATAGGTTGCATCCGCAGTCAGTGCCGGATTGATGGTGTATTGCCATGCACCAGTAATGGCGTCAGCGCGCACACTGTCGATGTATTTGCCATCAACATATACTTTTACCAGAGCGCCAGCCGTCGCACGGCCCACCACTGTTGGGGTCGTGTCGTCGGTATGGCTACCGCTACCCAGATTACCGGTGATGTCACCCTGATCGTCCACAACGTGGCTGATAGAAACACCGTTATGGCTGGTGTCCACGGTAAAGTGGATCGGAGCAGACTCTGGACCTACGTTACCGGCTTTGTCTTCAATAGAGACTTTCCAGGTGTAGTCGCCATCCGCCAGCGCCGGGGCCGGGGTGTAGCTCCAGTTACCTTTATCGTCTACCGGTACGCGCACGGTGGTGCCGTTACCCAGATCGATAATCGCAGTACCGTTCGCTTCCCCCTTACCACGGTAGGTTGGGGTGTTGTCATCGGTTGTGTCGTTATTGGCAATGAGACCCGGCGTGCCGAAGTCATCCCACAGCTCAATGTCCGTAGGTGCCAGCGGATCAACGGAATCGACAATAATCACCCACTCGCCAGTTTCCGGACCGCGGTTACCTGTCGCATCTTCTGCAACTGCGCGGAAGCTGTGTTCGCCCTGGGCCAGATCGGTGTCGAAATCAATCGTCCAGCGGCCGCCCGTCACCACGGCGCTGCCGATAGGGTTCGGGTTAGTGCCATCGTACAGATAGACCGTAGTACCGTTCTGTGCGGTACCGGTAATGGTAGGACGCGCATCGTTAGTGATACCACCGTTCTGTATGGTCCCCACATGGGCATCAACGTCGTCGATCACGTCGGTGATCGCAGGCGCTGTCGGAATCCCCCCCGCCAGCAGATCAAATGAGAACGTGTCAGAAGGTTCAGAGCGCAGCCCCGCCTTGTCCTGAGCCACAACAGCAACATCGTAATGACCGTTTGCCATACCCAGTGATGGTGTCCAGGTCCAGACCCCGGTGCTCGTGTCAGCGGTCACAGAGTCGACGGTTTTCCCGTTCACAATGATAAACACCAGGCTGCCCTTCTCGGCCGTACCAGTGAAATCTGGCGTGCTGTCGTCAGTAATACCACCGTTAGCGATGTTACCGGTCTGCTGACCCGCATCATCATAGACGGTATCGATCGTCGGTTTTGCCGGCGGCTGAGTATCCACAACAAAGTCGATCGGAGCGGACGGTTCGCTGGCGTTGCCCACAGGGTCAACGATCACCACAACGGCTTCATGCTCACCGTCTTTCAGTGGGTTTTCCGGGGTCACTTCCCATTTACCATCGTCACCGACAATCGCGGTGCCTACAACTTCGTCATCAATAATCAGTTCTACGGTATCGCCAGGCACAGCACCTTCGCCGCTGAATACTGGCTGGGTATCATCGGTTACGTCACCGTTGTGAATAGGGCCAACAACCGGACCCTGATCGTCCTCAACATCACCGATTACCGGTTTGTTTGGTGCTTCGGTATCAATGACCAGTTTCCACGGCGCGGTCGGTGCGCTTTCCACACCAGTTGGGCCACGGAAGACCACGCTGACGTCCAGCGCAGTGCCGTTCGTCTGCTCAGGCAGGGTATATTCCCAGTTGTTGTCAGCACCGACAGTGGTGGAACCAATAACGTCACCGCCATCGCGAATAAACACGATATCCCCTGGGCGGCCAGTACCGTGCAGGGTTGGGGTGGTGTCATCAGTTACGCCCGGGTTCGCTACATCGCCCTGATAGCGACCTTCGTTGTCTTCAATACGGTCCAGAGAACCGGTCGGTACCACGGTATCCACGGTCAGCAGGAACGGACGTGTCGGTGCCGGGATCTCACCAGGGCCGCTGTATTCACCTGCGGTAATTTCGTAGGTCTTACCGGATTCCAGCGCCGGGTTGACCTCAATAGCCCACGCACCAGTGGTCGGATCGGCAGTCATAGAACCGACCTCTTTACCATCAACATACAGGGTGACCAGAGAGCCAGGCGTCGCCGTCCCCACGATTGCCGGATTCACGTCATCCGTGCTGCTGCCGCTTGCCAGTGGGTTAGTCAGTGGGCCGGTGTTATCTTCAGCGTGGCTGATGGACACCGCATTACCGACGGTATCAATAGTGAAGCTAACCGGTGCGGTAGAGGGACCACGGTTACCCTGAGCGTCTACCAGGGCGACAGACCAGGTATAAGCACCGTCCGCCAGTGCAGGTGCTGGTGTCCAGCTCCAGTTGCCTTCTGCGTTTACCGGCACGCTCACGCTCTGACCGCCACCGAGATCAATCACGGCCGTCATGCCCGGCTCACCCTTACCACTGATGGTTGGGGTGTTATCTTCGCTCAGATCGCCGTCATAAATTTCACGCGGGAACTGGTAGTCGTTCCACAGTAAAACGTCAGTAGGCAGTGGTGGCAGCGTCGCCATGGTGGCGATGTTTGGCTCAGTATTGTTGGTAGAAGTAATGGTCTTTTTCATACAATTTTCCAAATGAATTCTGTTTATGATCTGATCTAAAACGTTCAGAGGCTTCAGCACAGAAGCCTCCCTTTCCTGACATCAATTAATGGTTCTGTAGCGTGACCGTGACTCCCATCTGAACGAGGATCTCGGTATTCAGGCTATCCATCTGATAAGACTGATACTCCACGCCCCCAACATTTACCGTCCCGCCATCGGTCCAGTTCCCCGGGTCCATACCGTTCGGCAACAGGTCGCTCAGGTTCACCGAGTCTCCCGCATCGCCCTTCACCATCATTTGGTTGAAGTCGTTGTCGTGGAACAGGTTCTGCGTGGCGTTTTCCAGCACATCACCCGCGCTCAGCGTCAGGGTGTTGTTGCCTGTTCCCGTAATGTCGAACACTTCCACTGACTGGACAGGGTGTGTCAGTGTGCTCAGATCCAGGTGCTGATCCGCTCCCAACAGCTTCAGCGTATCGGTGCCCTCTCCACCCTGAATCACTGCATTGGTCAGGCTGGCCACGTCAGCCACCTGATACAGGTTGTCCGCCGCATCGCCGTACCAGATATCGCCCTGGTTATCCGCCAGGAACTCGCCAGGGGTGACGCTTTTCGCCGTTCCGCTCACCACCAGGTCATCGATACTGAAACCAAAACCAGAGCTGGTTGGCTGCTCTTCGTGGTGAATTTCCATCCGGTAAACTGGCGTATCATCCGGGCTGGTGAACGACACCGGGACGTTACGGTTGCCGATGAACGCATTCACTGGCTGAGAACCAATCTCATTGCCGTTGATGTCGTAGAACGTCACCACCGTAGACGGGCCGGCAAAGCGTGGGTTGAAAACGAAATCGATCGTTTTCGCGCCATACTGGAAGTCGACAAACATGCTGGCTTGCATCCCGAGATCCGCTGAGGTGCTGTACAGATACAAGCTGTTGGTGCTTCCCGTACCAATGACCTGTCTGTCGAACTCATAATCCGCCGTGCCGGTATCTGGTGTGTGGGAGAAACGCATCCCGTGCACCCACGCACCAGCATTAATGTCCGCGAACTCCGTATCGTCTTCGAAGCTGTTGGTACTGGTGAACGCGCTGGTGCGGTAGCTGGAGCTGTTACCCGCCGCGTCAACAATCGCCGCCCCCACCGGAATATCGGTGTAGCCGCCCGGTGGCAGACTCAGGGTCACGTTGCCGTTAGCAATGTCAGCGGCCGTCAGCGTATGGGTCACGGTAATGTCACCGCTCTTCACCAGTACGGTGTCGCCCTCAACAATCCCGCTGCCTGGCAGCGTCACCGTCACGTCGTTACCGCTGCGCACCACGTCGGTCGGTTCATCCGGTGCTACCTGATCCAGCACCACCTTCTGTGAGGATTCGGTGTAGTTCCCGGCGATATCGACCACGCGCGTCAGTACAGTCCAGTCCGCGCTGTGCCCCTGCCCATCGACAAACGCCCACTTGTCGCCGTCAACCATGGCTTCAAGCCAGGTTTTCCCGCCGTCAGTAGAGACCAGCACTTTCCCGCCCGCTTCCAGCGGGGCCGAGAGATGGCCGCTGATCAGGCTGCCGGCCTGACCACTGTTGGTGATGAAGTCGCTGCCGCTGACACCGGAGTCATGGGTCATCTCATCAACCACCGCACTGCTTGTCGGCGCATCGGTATCAACGATGATTTTCCATTCCGCTGACGGCGCACTTCTTACGCCGGTTGGGCTCTGGAAGACCGTCGTCAGGGCCAGTTCCGTGCCGTTGTTCTGTGCAGGCAGGGTGTAGTTCCATGAGCCATCCGGACCGACGGTAACGGTGTTAATCAGTGTGGTGCCGTCATAAATGAAGACGGTATCGCCCGCAACGCCGGTCCCGTGCAGAGTTGGTGTGGTGTCATCCGTCACTGCCGGGTTCGCCAGGTCCCCCTGCACCAGACCTACGTCATCCGATACGCTATCGAACGAGCCAACCGGTATGCGGGTATCCAGCGTCAGTTCAAACGGTGCGGTCTGCGCACTGTCACCCGTGCCGGTATTTTCACTGGCAGTGATCTGGTATGTCCCGTCAGCGGTCAGCGCCGGGTTGATGGTATATTTCCACTCACCGCTAGCCGGGTCAGCGATCACGCTGCCGACAAACTTACCGTCCAGATACACTTTCACTTCGGCACCAGGCGTAGCGCGGCCCACAACGGTTGGTGTCGTGTCATCGGTGTGGCTGCCGCTGGCAAGATTACCCGTCAGCGCCCCTTCATCGTCTTCCACGTGGCTGATAGATACACCGTTGTGGCTGGTGTCCACGATAAAGTGGATAGGGTCAGAAGCTGGGCCAACGTTACCCGCTTTGTCTTCAATCGAGACTTTCCAGGTGTAGTTACCGTCCGCCAGGGCCGGTGCCGGGGTGTAGCTCCAGTTACCGCTGCCATCCACCGGGACACGCACGGTAGTGCCGTTACCCAGATCGATGATTGCGGTACCGTCAGGCTCGCCCTTCCCACGGTAGGTCGGGGTGTTGTCGTCGGTGGTGCCGTTATCCGCAATAATGCCCGGCGTGCCGAAGTCGTCCCACAATTCAATGTCCGTAGGTGCCAGCGGATTAACGGAATCAACAATAATCACCCACTCGCCGGTTTCCGGGCTGCGGTTACCCACAGCGTTTTCGGCGACCGCGCGGAAGCGGTGCTCGCCCTGCGCAAGTGGGGTGTCGAAATCAATGGTCCAGGTCCCACCGGTTACGACAGCGCTACCGATCGGCGTCGGGTTAGCGCCGTCGTACAGATAAATCGTTGTACCGTCCTGACCCGTACCGGTGATGGTCGGTTTGTCGTCGTTCGTGACGTCACCCTGCTGTACGGTGCCGACATGAGCAGCAACATCATCAATCACGTCCGTGATCGCTGGCGCCGGAGGAATACCGCCTGCCACCAGATCAAACGAGAACGCATCAGACGGTTCAGAACGCAGGCCAGCCTTATCCTCGGCAACCACTTTCACATCGTAGTGACCGTTCGTCAGCGCCGGAGATGGCGTCCAGGTCCAGTTGCCTGTTGGATCAGCGGTAACGGAATCCACTTCCTTACCGTTAACAATGATGCGCACCAGGCTGTTTTTCTCTGCGGTACCCGCAAAGGTCGGGGTACTGTCATCTGTGATATCGCCGTTAGCCAGGTTACCCGTTTTCAGGCCAGCATCATCAAACACGCTATCAATCGTCGGTTTTACCGGCGGCGTGGTGTCGACGATGAAACCGATTGGGTCAGACGGTTCGCTGTCGTTACCCACCGGATCGGTGATCACCACAACCGCTTCATGTTCGCCTTCTGGCAACGGTTTCTCAGGGGTCACTTCCCACCTGCCGTCATCGCCGACAATCGCGGTACCCACCACTTCGTCGTCAACAATCAGACGCACGGTGTCGCCTGGCGTACCCTTGTCGCCACTGAATACCGGCTGGGTGTCGTCGGTGGTATCACCATTGTGAATAGGACCCACCACCGGCCCCTGGTCGTCTTCAACGTCACCAATGACCGGCTTGTCAGGGCCTTGCAGGTCTACAATAAATTCGAAATCATCAGAGGGTTCGCTGGCGTTACCTTCCGGATCGGCAATGATCACTTTCCCGACGTGTTCGCCTTCCGGCAGCGGTTTCTCCGGGGTCACTTCCCATTTACCGTCGTCCCCAACGATCGCGGTACCCACCAGTTCATCGTCAACAATCAATCTGACGGTATCGCCAGGCGTGCCGTTTTCACCGCGGAAGGTCGGCTGCGTATCGTCAGTCGCACCGCCATTCTGGATTGGCCCGACAATGGTACCGGCATCATCTTCTACTTCGCCGATGACCGGTTTTTCAGGTGTAACGATAAATTTGAAGTCATCAGATGGCTTGCTGTCGTTGCCAGCCGGATCGGTGATGATCACGGTACCTGTGTGACTGCCTTCCGGCAGTGGTTTCTCCGGGGTCACTTCCCATTTGCCGTCTTCGCCAACAATGGCGGTACCGACGACTTCGTCGTCAACGATCAGGCGTACGGTATCTCCAGGCGTGGCACCTTCGCCGCTAAAGACCGGTTGTTTGTCGTCAGTCGCATCACCGTTATGGATAGGTCCTGTCACCGCGCCGACATCATCGGTCACTTCACCGATAACCGGTTTGGCTGGCGCTTCCAGATCGATGGTGAAATCAAAAGAGTCGCTCGGGGCGCTGGTACGGCCATCCGGGCTTTTACCGATTAGCACAATGCTGTGGTCGCCATGTGCCAGCGGGGTTTCTGGTGTCCAGGTCCAGGTGCCATCCGCACCCACACGGGTTTCACCGAGCTTGACGTTGTTTTCCCAGAACTCAACGATATCGCCCGCTTTACCTTTACCGCTAAACGTTGGGGTGGCGTCATCGGTCACACCGTTTTGCGGGATCGAGCCGGTTTTCGTGCCGTAGTCGTCGTGCACGTCAGTCAGTTCAGGGGTGGTAACAGGTGCAACTGTGCCTTTTTTGTCACCGCCATCGTCACGGTTATGACGAATAATGGCACCCAGGCCCACCAGCGCACCGATCCCGGCCAGCGCACCCAGCGCCAGCAAAGCTGGAGAAAACGCGGTACCCGCAACAGCCAGACCATCCAGGCTCGCAATTGCCCCTGCGCCCAACGCCTGAGCGGAGGATTCCCCATCCAGCAGGAAAGCGGCTTTATGGTCATCATCACCGTCGGTGGCGATATATTCATGCCATTGACCATCTTCGCCTTTACCCACCAACTCGCCTGGGTTATCGAAATAGTCTTCAATGATCAGCTGCGGCTGATCTTCATCAGTGCCTTCCAGCATGACGAACAGGTCTTTGCCCACGCGTTTCAGCGTAATGTTTTCTGGCGCGACGCCATTTTTCCCTTCGGCAAGAATGTATTTTGCATTCGGGATGGCTTTGATTTTGACAGCACTGCCAACCTTTTCACTGCGCAGAACGTCAGCTTTGACAATCGTATCTTTATCAACGACTGCAATATTTACTGGCTTGAGAGTCATGTTTAAATTCTCGTGTAAATAATCGATCTGTGTCCGCGCAACGCGCCAGACGCACTTCCATACGGGATACATTCCCTGGCTGACACTATCTTCTCGGTTGGCAAGTTTTGTCTTAATAAGACCTGTCGCAAACCGGTCTTATATGTTGTTGAGAGGGGGGAAAGAGGAAAAAGAGGCGCAGTAACCTGATGGTATTTAGACCTCAGAAAATAATGGTGAAGATAAAGACAAGTCTTAGCCAACTTTTTTTAGCGCAGATGGAAAATGACATTTTTGTCACCCAATCAGGACAATCAGGAATGTCAGATAAAAAAGTCATTCTCATGGATGTCAGTTCATTACTGCGGACTGGCATCCAGGGTTTATTAGCAGAACACGGTTATCAGACGGCGGCACAATTCCCCACGATTGAGACAATGCACAGCGCGTTGCCGATGTTACATGCTGACCTGATTATTATGGAACATCTGCAACAGAGCCCCGAGGTTTTCTCTCATCTGATGCAAATAAGAAAAGACTACCCTGATATTCAGGTTCTCATTTTGTCTTCATCCTCCAGTGATTTTCATATTCAGTTGAGCCGCCGAGCCGGTGCGGCAGGTTATATAAATAAAAACAGCTCACTGGATAAAATTATTACCACCGTCAACAGGATCACCTCCGGGGGATATTGCTATGGCCCGGAACTATGGCATCACCACGCCAGGTATCCCCGGGACGCATCGCTGTTATTATCGCTGTCTCATATTGATATCTGTATTTTGCGCTATATTTCCGCGGGCTACAGCAATAAGATTATCGCCTCGATGCTCAATATGAATAATAAAAAGGTGAGCGCGTATAAGCAGCGCATCATGGCAAAATTCAAAATAACCCGCCTGGCGGAACTGGTGGATCTGGCAAAACGGAATTATCTATACTGAACTGCGGAAGATGCCCGGGCGACGGCATGTTCGGGCTTTTTTACATAATTTGTTGCAAAACGAATGCTCCGAAAATAGTGATCTGCCGCACATATTCCTCCCCATCTACCGAAGCGAATGTCTACGCTTTAAAGACACCCGGAAGAACAATCTCTTTGAACACACAACCGGAGGTCCTTATCACCATGTTCAACCAGAAGACACAGGCTACCGAGAACATCGAGTTCGGGATTGAAGAAGAGCTGCGCTACGAGACCGATCCCTGTGAGTTGAAACTGGATGAAATGATTGAAGCGGAGCCGGAACCCGAGATGATCGAAGGGCTACCCGCCTCTGATGCTCTGACGCCCGCAGACCGCTATCTTGAACTGTTCGAACACGTGCAGTCGTCACGGCTGTTTGCAGACAGCAAAACCTTCCCCGACTGCGCGCCGAAGATGGATCCGCTGGATATCCTGATCCGCTATCGCAAGGTCAAACGTCACCGGGATTTCGACCTGCGCCAGTTTGTGGAGAACCACTTCTGGTTACCGGAGACTTACAGCACGGAATATGTCTCCGACCCCGGCCTTTCGCTAAAAGAGCACATCGACAGTCTGTGGCCAGTGCTAACGCGCGAGCCGCAGGATCATATTCCCTGGTCATCCCTGCTGGCGCTTCCGCAAGCGTATATCGTCCCCGGCGGGCGTTTCAGCGAGACCTACTACTGGGACTCTTACTTCTCCATGCTGGGGTTGGCCGAAAGCGGCCGGAACGATCTGCTGAAATGCATGGCGGATAACTTCGCCTGGCTAATCGAACGCTACGGCCATATTCCGAACGGCAATCGCACCTATTATCTCAGCCGCTCCCAGCCCCCCGTTTTTGCCCTGATGGTGGAGTTGTTTGAAGAGGACGGGGTGCGCGGGGCCAAGCGTTATCTTGAGCACCTCAAAATGGAGCACGCCTTCTGGATGGACGGCGCAGAGTCACTGCTGCTTAATCAGGCTTATCGCAGTGCCGTGCGTATGCCGGACGGTTCGCTGCTCAATCGGTACTGGGACGACCGTGACACCCCGCGTGACGAATCGTGGATTGAGGATGTGGAAACGGCCCGACACTCGGGTCGTCCGCCCAATGAGGTGTATCGAGACCTGCGCGCGGGTGCGGCTTCCGGCTGGGATTACTCTTCACGCTGGCTACGTGAACCAGGGCGGCTTGCCAGCATCCGTACTACGCAGTTTATTCCCATAGATTTGAACGCTTTCCTGTTTAAACTGGAAAGTGCTATCGCCAATATCTCGGCATCAAAAGGTGATAAAGAAACCGCCGACCTGTTCCGCCAGAAAGCCAGCGATCGTCGCGCAGCGGTCAACCGTTACCTGTGGGACGAAGAAAATGGCTGTTACCGCGATTACGACTGGCGCCGCGAGGTCATGGCGCTATTTTCTGCGGCAAGTATTGTGCCCTTATACGTTGGTATGGCAACGCATGAGCAGGCTGAGCGGTTGTCTGATGCGGTAAAAACGCGGTTGCTCACCCCCGGCGGTATTCTCGCCACCGAGTATGAAACTGGCGAACAGTGGGATAAACCCAACGGCTGGGCCCCGCTGCAATGGATGGCAATTCAGGGTTTCAAGCAGTACGGAAATGATTCGCTAGGGGATGAGATCGCCTGGAGTTGGTTGCAGACGGTGAACCATTTTTATACCCACCACCATAAGCTCATTGAGAAGTACCACATCGCCAGCAGTACACCACGCGAAGGGGGCGGTGGTGAATACCCCCTGCAGGATGGCTTTGGCTGGACGAACGGCGTGGTGCGACGGCTGATTGGGTTGTATGGGGAACCCTAATCAGCGAATCACCTCATAAATGGCGGTCTGAATGGACTGCCATTTTTTCGTGGTGGCATCCGGTTGTGACTGCGCACGACGAGTCGCCATATCAAGATCGTGCTGCTGGCGTTTCACCACGGCTGGCACCGTACAGAATGCTTTCAGATACTCTTTACGTTTTGACGTCAGAGGCTCGCCATTCGACATGGCGTGGCTGAGCGTATTGATAAAGCGACGACATGGCTTCTCTTCAACCATGTTCTGCTGGTAGCGTAACATCAGTTCCAGCACATCGTCATAACCTGCCGACATCGCCTCTTCGGTCCATGACAGCTTCCAGTCCATGCCACCCTGTAAAAAGAGCTGAACCACGCGGGTATCGTTGCGGTTAATGGCCGAACGGAAATTATTCTCGTCCCAGGTCACGCCCATACGCGTCAGTGTTTCACGCGAGGAAGGCGTCTCGCGCATTTCCTGCGGAGGCGCTGTTTCTGCGGCACTGACGGTCGCAGGCTGTGGTTTACCACTGGTCACCAGCCAGAAGCCCCCTGCCACGATGGCAATCACCATGACGCCAACCGCCCCCCATAACGCACCGGAAATAAGCTGCTCGCGTTGTTCTGGGGTGCGCGGTGCGCGCTGGGTCGGCTTTTCAATGGTGTCACGAACTTCAAACAGATCCCCGCCAGTGACCCGATCCATTTTCTGCGCCTTTTCCCAGAAGGTATGCAATTCGCTGGCATCTACCGCCATTAACCCGGTCGGATTGACGCGTGTTCTCCCCTCTTCAAACGCACGCTGAACCGGTCGGCTGATCTGCGTGTAATAGTTATCCAGCAACTGAATTTGCGCCGAACTTAATGTTTTCTGAACCGTAATGTTGTTGCGGATTTGCCGAATGTCATCGAGGAAGGTTTGCAGCGTTTTACGCGGTTCCACCAGCAGCGTCAGCATGGTCGGGTCACTGAATAGCGAAGCGTAATAGCGGCTGAACTCTTTTTTATCCACCAGCATCTGCGCCAGTTCACTGAACATCATGCCGCTCAGGACATCGTTAATCTCGCCAAGCTTCAACCAGCGTCTTACCCTGTCGGCGTTAAAAAGCGTCTTAAGATGGTTATTCAACCGCACCTGATCGGGCCAGGCCTGCTGGATGAGCCCTTTTAACATCAGCTCAATTGCACGCACCTGTTTGTGCGCCTGTTGCTGCTGGAGTTCACTGCCCGGAGCCAGTTCAGTGCTGTAGGTCAGAAGCGGCTGCTGCAGACGAAGGTGTTCCAGTGCAGTCACAAACCGCATCGCCGCAATCAGCTGGTTTTCACTCACATCCTGCCCGCTTTCATACTGCGGTACGCGCTGCTGAAGCAGGCGCAATTGCAGCGTAAATTCCGACATCTCGGCATCATTCAGATTGAGCTTCTTCGCAACGGCTCCCCAGCCCCCCAGACCTAAACGCGCACTGTCCAGTTGTTCCAGAAACCAACGTGGATCTTTGCCCTCAGAAGCATGTACATTCAGAAGAAGCAAAATTTCCACTGAGGCCTGGCGAATGACCGCGAGACAGTGTTCGAACTGTTCGCGAACGTGATCTGATGTACTGAGAGCCATTATTTTCCTTAAGCAACAACGAAGACATTCGGAATGGCACGTGACGGCCGTTTTTCTTTTTATTTATACGAGGTTAACCATACCTGACTTTCTATTGAAATAAAGTGACAACCCTAAAATCATTTAAAAAGTGTCAGGAGAATCTGAATGCCTGTTTTAAACACCCCGCGCCTTAGCTACTCACCCCTGCAGGAAAACGACTGGCCCTTTTTCCTGGCATTACAGCAACATCCTGATGTCATGCGCTTTGTTGCGCAAGATCGCCCTGTAGCAGAGATCCGCGAGGCTTTTGACGCTCGTCTGACGCCATGGACACCTGGCAGCCCACACTGGCTTTGTCTCGTCGTGCGTGATGCCACCACCCGGACGGCGCTGGGTGTCACCGGGTATATTCATCGGGAAGAGGATTGTGCTGAAGTGGGTTTTCTTTTTGCGCCCGCGGCGCAGGGGAAAGGTTACGGCTTCGAATCCCTGCAGGCACTTTGTGACTATGCCTTTCATCAGGGAGGGATACGCCGGCTGACCGCTACCGTCACTGCGGGGAATGTCGCCTCAAGACACCTGCTGGAAAAAACCCATTTCCGTCTGGAAGGTGAGTTACGCGAGAGCTATTACCTTGCCGGGTGCTGGCATAATGACTGGTTGTTCGGTTTATTGAGGCAGGAATACCTGAGCAATAACGCCTGATCAACAGCCATTTGGCGGATATTTCTCTGACGTTGATTCCTCTACAGTGTCGCTATTAAGAGGACACAAATATGAAAGGTCATGCACTGAAAATATCGGCTGCCGCTATTGCGTTAATAAAAAATCATCAGGGGCTTTCACTGGCGAAATATCGTGACGAAAACGGTTTATGGGTTATTGGTTATGGCCACGTTATCCGCGATCGGGAAACGTTTAACGGTCTGATCACCCCTTCTGAGGCAGAATATTTGCTTCATAAGGACATTCAGCTATGTGAGAGGCTGCTGCAGGAAAATATGGCACAGCCATTAACCCAACAGCAGCATGACGCACTGGTGCTGATGCTATTCAGCTTCGGTGAGATGTCCTCGCTTCCGAAAGCGGTTCTTCAGACCGTCGCCCGCGTATAGTACATGGCTGCCTGCGTTCTGTTTTTAACATCCAGCCGACGGAAAAGCGCTTCCAGATGCGCTTTTACCGTGGCCGCACTGATGTTGAGATTGCGTCCAATCTCTTTGTTAGATTCCCCTGCGGCCAGCAATTTCAGGACTTCACGCTGACGTTCGCTCAGGGTTAATAAGGCCTGAGGTGACGATGGCTGTTTAACCCACTCTCCGGGGAAACAGACCATCCCTCTGGATACCGAATCCAGCACGGCGGAAAACCGTTCGGGGCTCGCCTTGCGGGGAATAATGGCCATGACGTTTCGCTGCAACAACTGCTCAACCCACCGGGCCTCTTTTTTCGCTAACACCATGACCACGCATATTGCCGGGAAGCGAGTCATGAGCGCTTCCAGCCACCCGCACTCCTCATCCTGAATTAAATTTCCGTCAATCATGACGATAGCAGACGGTGATGCTGATACCTGAGCCCATAAATCTTCCGCCTGACAGGTTCCTGTTATATTTATTTCTGGAATTAACGTCTGAAGACTGTGTATCACTCCGTGAATAAATATTGACTGCCTGTCAAACATGATTACTCGCATCGTTTCTCTCCCTCTGAGAATAGCGAAGGGGGATTCTACAGAGGCGGTATTTAAGAAAAAACTCAATGAATGGGGACGTTACAAATCCACCCGTGTTCTTTATATCTGTCAGTATTTGGACACATTAATGTTGAGGATTTCCTTAAGAGGTTCCTTCCCCTTAAGAATAGGCATCACAGGAACATTCCACCTGATACTTCAATACGTTGCGCGTTCATCCAGCCCAGTTTATCGCTAAGCAGGGCCGCAATGGCATCGCCAATATCATCCGGTAGCCCCACCCGACCCAGGGCGGTCTGTGAAGCCAGCATCTGATTCAACTGCGCGTTGTCACGCACATGTCCACCGCCAAAGTCCGTTTCTATCGCGCCGGGAGCAATGATGTTGACGGCGATCCCGCGAGCGCCCAGCTCTTTTGCCTGATAACGGGTCAGCACTTCCATTGCCCCTTTCATGGCCGCATAGGTCCCTGAACCTGGCTGAGTAAAACGAGCCAGTCCACTGGAAACATTGAGGATCCGTCCCCCGTCATTAAGCAATGGCAGCAGGCGCTGTGTCAGGAAAAACGGCCCTTTGAAATGGATGTTTAACGCCTCATCAAACTGAGCTTCCGTCGTGTCGGTATAGGGCGCGTATAACCCCGTTCCGGCATTGTTTAATAAATAATCAAAGGTGTCACGCTGCCAGACGGTGTTAAGGGTTTCCTGAAGCTGTTGGGCAAAATGGTCGAAACTGGCGATATCCCCGACGTTGAGCTGTAATGCTGCCGCTCTGACACCTTTTCCCTGAATTTCGCGTACAACATCCTGTGCTTCCTGCTCACTGCGGTGATATGTCAGGATAATTCCCGTCCCCTCTGCCGCCAGCTTCAAAGCCGCGTTTTTACCCAGTCCACGGCTACCACCCGTCACTAATGCGATACGTTCAGTCATCATAAACCTCGTTTTGGCTGTTATGGAGATTGAGAAAGAGCTTATTAGGTGATAGAAAATCAATAAAGATGGGATAAAACGCTTCACTGTTTCAACGACAACAACAATGAGCTTCATCTATGGATAAAATTCACGCAATGCAGTTGTTTGTCCGCGTCGCGGAACTGGAGAGTTTTACCCGCGCGGCAGAAACATTAACGCTGCCGAAAGGCAGCGTGTCACGGCAGATTCAGGCGCTGGAAAACCGACTTGGCACCCAGCTGCTGCACCGTACCACGCGTCGCGTCAGCCTGACGCAGGACGGCATGGTCTATTACGAACGAGCAAAAGATCTGCTGGCAAACCTTGATGAACTCGATGGAATGTTTCAGCACGACCCCTCCAGCATCAGCGGGCGGTTACGGGTGGATATGCCCGTTGCCGTTGCACGAAATTTAGTCATCCCCAAACTGCCTGTTTTTCTGCAGCAGTATCCCGGTATCGAACTGGAACTCAGCAGCAGCGATCGTCTGGTGGATGTGATCCGCGAAGGGTTTGATTGTGTCGTCCGCGTCGGCACACTGAAGGATTCAGGGCTTATCGCGCGTCCACTAGGTAAACTGTCGGTGATTAACTGTGCCAGCCCGGATTATCTGGCACGTTTTGGTTACCCGGAAACGCTGGACGATTTAGGCTCACATGCCGTCATTCATTACGCTGCCATGCTGGGCAACCGTCCCCAGGGCTTTGAGTTTTATAACGGCAGCTCAACACAGTGGATAAAAACGGGCGGGGTGTTAACCGTCAATAGCACGGAAACTTACCAGGCTGCCTGCCTCGCCGGGTTGGGCATTATTCAGGTTCCACGGGTTGGGGTACGCGATTTACTGCGCGCGAAGAAGCTGATTGAGATCCTCCCGCAATACAAGGCCGAACCGATGCCTGTCTCTCTGATTTATCCCCATCGCCGTAACCTCTCCCGCCGGGTACATCTGTTTATGGAGTGGCTTACCGAACTCACAAAAGCTTATGTGGATTAGTCGCAAGCTATAATTCAATCACATCCAGCCAAACGAAAAGGAAAAGACGCGTGACGCCGGAAAACAACCCGCAACGACCCACCCAACAGTTAGATTATGATCCCATCAAAAAGATGGAAACCGGGCCCGAAGAGGCCAAATCGCCAGGCGCCGCCAGCAAAGCGCTGGGAACCGTCACTGGCATCGTCGCGAGAATTCAGCAGTTTCCCATGGTGGCGCATTTGATACGTGCGGCCGAGCGCTTCAATGACCGCATGGGAAACCAGTTTGGTGCCGCCATCACCTATTTTTCTTTCCTGTCGATGATCCCGATCCTGATGGTGTCGTTTGCGGCGGCCGGTTTTGTGCTCGCGTCGCACCCAACGCTGCTTCAGGATATCTTCGCTAAGATCCTGAATAATGTCAGCGACCCGACTCTTGCCAGTACGCTCAAAAGCACCATCAATACAGCCGTCCAACAGCGTACCACGGTCGGCATCGCGGGTTTGCTGATTGCCCTTTACTCTGGCGTTAACTGGATGGGCAACCTGCGTGAGGCCATTCGCGCCCAATCGCGCGAGGCGTGGGAGCGCAAACCTCAGGATCAGGAAAAGATTTGGGTTAAGTATATTCGTGACTTTGTTTCGCTGATTGGCCTTCTCGTCGCGCTCGTCATAACACTCTCTATTACCTCCGTGGCAGGCTCCGCGCAGCAGATGATTATCTCTGCGCTCTATCTCGATTATATCGAGTGGCTGAAACCCGCCTGGCGCGGCATTGGTCTGGTGATTTCCATCTTCGCTAACTACCTGCTGTTCTTCTGGATCTTCTGGCGTCTGCCTCGCCATCGTCCGCGTAAAAAGGCGCTGATCCGTGGAACCTTGATTGCGGCGATAGGCTTTGAGGTAATCAAAATTGTGATGACCTGGACCCTGCCGGCACTGGTTAAGTCCCCTTCTGGCGCAGCGTTTGGCTCAGTACTGGGACTGATGGCGTTCTTCTACTTTTTCGCCCGCCTGACCTTGTTCTGCGCAGCGTGGATTGCCACCGCTCAGTACAAAGATGACCCGAGGATGCCGGGGAAAACGCATCGGTAATGCCTCTTCCGGGCTGAAATTTCAGCCCGATCCATCATTTCAGCATATAAATCCAGCCTGTAACTTTTATTTAACCAAAAACCAGTTTTATTGACTAATATTTGAAATCTGTGAAGCATTTCATAGACGTGTTTTGGCTGGACTGAAAATTATCCGCTTTTTGTTGCTTTTATCACCAACCAACAGCTTTGTTACAGATTGAAATGTCGCTTTTGCTGTGCGTAATATGGCCTTTCGTTCGACAAAAAATAAGAAAATATTATGCAAGCAACAGCCACAACACTCGACTCTGGTGCAGAAAACGTTCCGGTAAATTCGCGCAATAAAGTTGTCGTCGCATCGCTGATTGGCACCGCCATCGAGTTCTTCGACTTTTACATTTATGCCACCGCTGCGGTCATCGTCTTCCCGCATATTTTCTTCCCGCAGGGAGACCCGACGGCAGCCACGCTACAATCTCTGGCCACCTTTGCTATCGCGTTTGTTGCCCGTCCGATTGGCTCTGCGCTGTTTGGACATTTTGGCGATCGCATTGGGCGTAAAGTCACCCTGGTGGCCTCATTGCTGACGATGGGGATCTCCACCGTGGCCATCGGTCTGCTGCCAACTTACGAAACTATCGGCATTCTGGCTCCCGTTCTGCTGGCGCTGGCGCGTTTTGGTCAGGGTCTGGGGCTGGGTGGTGAATGGGGTGGCGCAGCGCTGCTGGCGACCGAGAACGCACCGGCGCGTAAACGTGCGCTGTATGGTTCATTCCCGCAGCTTGGCGCCCCCATTGGCTTCTTCTTTGCCAACGGGACGTTCCTGCTGCTCTCCTGGTTGCTGACAGATGAACAGTTCATGAGCTGGGGCTGGCGTATCCCGTTTGTGTTCTCTGCCGTGCTGGTGCTGATTGGTCTGTATGTCCGTGTTTCTCTGCATGAAACCCCTGTTTTCGCGAAAGTTGCCGCCGAGAAAAAACAGGTGAAAGTACCGCTGGGCACGCTGCTGACCAAACACGTCCGCGTGACCGTGCTGGGCACGTTTATCATGCTGGCGACCTATACCCTGTTCTACATCATGACCGTTTACTCCATGACATTCAGTACCGCCGCCGCGCCGGTTGGGTTGGGCCTGCCGCGTAACGAAGTGCTGTGGATGCTGATGATGGCAGTGATTGGGTTTGGTGTGATGGTACCGATTGCAGGTCTGCTGGCGGATAAATTTGGTCGCCGCGCAAGCATGATTGTGATCACCACGCTGATCATTCTGTTTGCCCTGTTTGTCTTCCCACCACTGCTGAGTTCCGGTAGCCCGGCGCTGGTGATGGCGTACCTGCTCATTGGCCTGAGCCTGATGGGGTTGACCTTCGGCCCAATGGGCGCGCTGCTGCCGGAGCTGTTCCCGACGGAAGTGCGTTATACCGGTGCGTCGTTCTCTTACAACGTCTCCTCCATTCTGGGCGCGTCTGTTGCTCCGTACATCGCGACCTGGTTACAGGCAAACTATGGTCTGTTCTATGTCGGTGTCTATCTGGCAGCGATGGCAGCGCTGACGCTGATTGCACTGCTGCTGACGCATGAGACTAAGCATCAGTCCCTGTAATTCACTGCGGGCTGATGCCCTCACTCCGACCCTCTCCCACAGGGAGAGGGAGAAAGGGAGCTACTTCTTCATCTGTGACAAAATCGTCCGGCACTGATTCGCTTCTCCTTCTGAAGGTGAAATCAACGCCAGCAGCGCTGCTGCCGGGGTAACCAGCGTCGCGAGGGCTGCTGCCACCGCACCACGCGCAATCAGAGGCCCGGGCTTCACACCCGCCTGGGGGTTTTTGAAGGTGCCGCGCACATAAAGCGGCGAGCGCAGGGTGATGATACGAATCCCCTTACTTTCCGGATCGATCGTCAAATCAAGCTGCTCGGAGGCCATACTGGCGGTACCGGTCACGTTAATGACTGCGTTTTCAGTGTCAAAGGCAAAAATCTGCGGGCGTGCCACGCCATTAACCAGATCCAGATTGGCCGCTGCGCAGTTCACCCGTACCTCGTCATCACCGAAGATTTGCCCGATAACGTAGTTACCGACGTTCAACCCCAGGATCTCCATCAGGTTGCGGCTCACCAGTCCGTCGTTCATCAGAAGCTTCAGGTTGCCATTACTGCTTCCCAGCAGCGCCGCCACGGAGTTCCCTACGCCGCGAATGTCGGCATCACCGTTCATTTCGCCGAGGGTTTTCTGCATTAGCTCCACGTTCGGCATCAGCGCTTTCAGCTTCAGCCTGCGGGCCTGAATATCGGCTCGTCCCTGCATCGGCTTTTTATCGCCTTCCAGGTGAATGTTCGAGGAAATTGTCCCGCCTGCCATGCCAAATTTTAGCGGCTGCAGGCGCAGGTCGGCATTCTGGAGGAGAATATGGGTCGAAAGATTGCTGATTGGCAACGTGCTGCCGTGTTCAATTTTGCCGCCTTTGAAGCGTACATCCGCATCCATTGCATTCCACTTGTCGGTCTCAAAGCGGTCGTAGGGCAGCACTTTCCCCGCGGGCTGGAGGTCTTTCTTCACCTCTTTTGTCTTCGTACCTTTACCGGAATCAATACCTATCAGCGGGCCTAAGTCAGCCAGACGCAGCTGGCGGGACTCGACATCCCCTTCCAGTTTCGGGCGCGGTTTCCCGGTGGTGTAAGTCAGTGAGCCGTGGATATCACTGTCACCAATACGACCGTTGAAACCCCGGTAATCAAATACCGACGATTTTTCTGCATTGATTTTCGCCACCAGATGGCCGTCGGTCTCAAACGGCGGTGTATCCGGCAGTAGCACGCCAGTGAGCTGATACAATTCGCCCAGCGAATCACCGGCAAATTTCAGCTGTAGATCGACACCCCCCATGTTCATCGGATCGTTGACCGTCCCCACGAACGCCACACGGGTATTTCCGGAACGGAAATCCGCCTGCACCGGGAACGGCGTGCCTTCGCTCCTGAGCGCCAGCATGCCGCCTATTTTCCCTTTACCGCTGAGAGGTTGATCGTTGTAGCGTCCCTTTGCTGTCAGGCCGAATACGTAATCACCCACGTTGGTGTTGTCACCTTTCGCTTTGCTGCCAGTCAATTCGCTAAATGGTAATGGTTTGCCCAGCGGATCAACCAGGATCTCCACCTCCGCCCTGCTGACCTTATCGTCTATGGCGATCCGCCCACGATCGAAAAGAATATTGTCGAGACGGAATGACCAGGAAGAAGGCTGGGCATTCGGATCTTTTTCGCTGTCGCTGGCAAGGTTGAACGTCCAGTTGTTGTTTTTTTCAGAGAGGCGAATCAGCCGTGCATCGGGCTGCTGAAGCTTGATCCACGGCAGATAGACCGTTTTGGACAATAGCGCTAACGGGGCTAGCGTGGCTTCAACGCGGGGCAGATGCACCATGGTGACATCCGGGATATCTGGCGGGTTGCCGAGGATGATGTCGTCAGCGTGAACATGTGGCCAGGGGATCCAGCTTCGCCAGCCTGTCTCCTCTTTCTGACGTTCCCAAACCACCCCTAAATCACCACGTATGGCGAAGGGACGGTTCAGCTCGGTTGAGACTTTCTGGTTGATGGTCGGCTTAAGACGGTTCCAGTCAAACGTCGCAACAATGACGACGAAAACCACGATCAACAACAAGAAAATCCCTGCAACCCAGGAGATTACCCTGGCTGTTTTTGTCATTGTTTTCCCCTTTCCTGATGACCTGTCCTGTAAAACTATAGTTCAGACAAAGGGAAGCGGGCTTATCAGAGGGTCGTTATCACGTTATCGAGGTGATCCATGGGGACCGGGCGAGAGAGGAAATAGCCTTGCGCCGCCGCTGCAGGAGAGTTTTGCACATCACGCCACTCTTCCAGCGTTTCCACGCCTTCGACAATCACCCCCTGACAATAGCGGTTCATCAGCTGTAATAACAGCGTAAACAGATTCCGCCCTTCAGAGGTCTGGCGCAGCATAATGAACAGCTCGCGGGCCACTTTAATGTAGTCATAATGCACTTCACTCAGGGCAGAGAAGTTCGCCATGCCAGTGCCAAAATCATCCAGCCACAGCGGGCCATACTCACATATTGAAGCAAACGAAGAGTCCTGCGGCAGTCGGACATGCTCGACCAGCTCAAAGCGCATCCATGGCAGGGTGGCGATCAATTCCTGCAATTTCGCATTCTGACGCAGCGCCAGCAGAGTTGGGCCATCAACGTTCACCGAGGCGAGGATATCATTCTGCTCGAAAAAGGCCTGCTTCGTCGCCAGCATACGGAGCTGTTCTTCCAGCACATCCAGGCGCTGGCGAACGGCAACTTCAGCAAAATAGCGATCCGGTGCGATACGCTGAGAAGGGTTTGATGGATGCGTGACGACGGTCAAAATTTCAATTGCCATCAGTCGACCATCAGTCCGGTAGATGGGCTGATAGGTGTACGCGCGCTCACATTGCAGCCAGTAGCGATGCTCCTGCAAGTTCTCAATACTTGCCTCAGGCGTAGTGCTCAGCCGCTGGATAACCTGCTCTGACTTCATTTCAGATGTCCTGTTGTTGGGATAGCCTTTCTGGACTCGTCACAGGATTATCGGCGCAACAATTGAGAACTTTATGTTCAATTCATGGGGAAAATGAAATTAAGATGACATAAGTGAGCAGGAACACGCGCTGGCTCAAATAAAATAATGGAACGTTGTTTTAATATAGTTGACCAGTTAATTCACTCAGCGCACACTGCTGATAATTCTTCTGTTCAGGTTCACGACTATGTCCAAAAAAATTGCCGTGATTGGCGAATGCATGATTGAACTGTCACAAAAAGGCGCGGAAGTCAGCCGCGGATTTGGTGGCGATACGTTAAACACGTCCGTTTATATTGCCCGTCAGGTTGCACCTGAGGCGCTCACCGTGAACTATGTCACCGCACTGGGTACCGATAATTTCAGCCAGCAAATGCTGGACGCCTGGCAGAGTGAACACGTTGAAACCTCGCTGATCCAGCGTATGGAAAACCGTCTCCCGGGGCTCTACTACATCGAAACCGACAGCACCGGCGAGCGCACATTTTATTACTGGCGTAACGAAGCCGCAGCTAAGTTCTGGCTTGAGAGTGATGCTGCCGCCGACATCTGTGAAAAACTGGCCACGTTTGATTATCTCTATCTGAGCGGGATCAGCCTGGCAATCTTAAGCCAGGACAGTCGCGAAAAACTGCTCTCTCTGCTGCGCGAATGCCGTGCCAACGGCGGTAAGGTTATTTTCGATAACAACTACCGCCCCCGCCTGTGGGCCAGCCGTGAAGAAACGCAGCAGGTTTATCTGCAGATGCTGCAATGCACCGATATCGCCTTCCTGACCCTTGATGATGAGGACGCCCTCTGGGGTGAGAAACCGGTAGAGGAGGTGATTGCGCGCACACAGGCCGCTGGCGTGAGCGAAGTGGTGATTAAGCGAGGTGCAGATTCGTGCCTGGTCGCTATTGCAGGTGAAGCGTCGGTTGAGGTTCCGGCCGTGAAGCTGGCCAAAGAGAAAGTGATTGATACCACGGCGGCAGGGGATTCATTCAGCGCGGGCTATCTGGCGGTACGTCTGACGGGTGGAACGCCGGAAGCAGCGGCACAGCGCGGGCATCTGACGGCCAGCACCGTGATTCAGTATCGCGGGGCGATTATTCCGCGTGAGGCGATGCCTGTTTAAGTAAGGTGTGGGCTGATCCCCTCTCCCGTTGGGAGAGGGGATATTTACGCATTACTGCCCCTGAGGAGTATCCGTCGTGTCCGGATGTAAATCATCAGTTGTCGTGGCCTGCACCGGCTGCGGCGCGGTAGCCATAATGGAATTCCAGGTCGACTGAAGTTCCTTCATGTCATATTCCGGCTCGCCTTTTGGCTGCAGCAGGATCAACGCCATTTCCTGCGACAGCTGCTGACGCAAGTCCTGATTTAACATATCGACGGTCAGATCGTTCAGGAAGTCCTGACGAAGCTTCTGGTACTGTTCCGGTGCAATATCCACCACCTGATTCTGCAGGGAGCGAATACGCTGGCTGATCAGAATGTCGGTATCAGCGCGCGCGTAGGTCGCAAACAGCTTCTGCAACTCGAGTTTTTTCTGCGCCACGAGAGCGTTGAATTCCTCTTCGGACAGCCCCTCTTTGCGCACTTTCGCCAGCTCTTTCGCGACCACACCTAAATTCGCATTCAGCTTATCACCCGGTGATTCAACGTTAATGGCACACTGTGCGCGCTGGAACAGCACACGGCAGTCAAAACCAAGACCGATATTCTTCACACTGTTCTTATTGAGCGTCTGCTGAACGTGCCAGAACAACGCTTCACGCGCCAGATCCGCACGCCAGTAGCGCAGCAGCGCCGCGGACTCACGAATAGGCTGCCAGGCGTTATCCCACATGACGGAAAGTCGGTCCTGACGCACGGTGTCCGTCATAATGCTGACGGGCTCTGTACGCAGTGGAGAGAGCGTCGGGACGGGAGCGGGTGTTTCACGTTTACCTTTCAACTCGCCAAACGCTTTGTTGATCTGCTCAACCACCGCGCGGCTGTCCACGTTGCCCACCACAATCAGCGTCATCGCGTCCGGGGTGTACCAATTCTGGTAGAACGATTTTACCTGCTCAGCATCCACCGGTTGTTTCAATGTTTCGGCCGGGTCATGCCCAAGTAACGTGGAGCCTTTCAGGCGGTAACGCCACCAGCCCTCTTTGGTATCCGCAGGCCAGGTCGCCACCATGTCACTGTTGCTCAGGGCATAGTTAACGGTATCCGGCGTAATCGCCAGATTGCCAGCGGCATCAGAGAGATACGTCAGGGCTTCTTTGAGCAAATCGTTACGGTTATTTGGCAGGCTCAGGTTAAACATGGTGTAGTCATACGAGACCACAGCCGGAGGAAGTGGGCGTTTCGGATCGATGGCCTGTTGCCAAAGCGAACGCACCTGAACCGCTTGCAGACTGCCGCTCTGAGTGAGCGCCAGCCGGGGAATAAAATGGCTAAACCCAGTTTGCTGGGTGCTTTCCGTGAGAGAGCCGGTATTCACAGACAGACGGATTTCAATACGGTCGCTGGGACGTTGTGGGGTGGCTAAAACCTGCCACTGAAAACCGTTCGCTAATGTCCCTTGTTGCCAGGCCGGGTCTGGCTGGAGCGCATCTGCCTGCACATAACTGGCTGCTGCCATCATCAGCAAACCGCCGGTTAAGAGTCGAATTTTTGTGCCCTGCATGTGAACCCCTGATCAACATTCCTGGTTAAAAAAAGAGTGTCTCGCGACGCGCCTCACTCTTAAAGATGACGATGAAAATACGTCAATTAGACCGCGCGTTCGGCAAAACGTCACGGT
Organism: Enterobacter sp. 342; assembly: GCF_036663495.1. Lineage (NCBI taxonomy): Bacteria > Pseudomonadati > Pseudomonadota > Gammaproteobacteria > Enterobacterales > Enterobacteriaceae > Enterobacter > Enterobacter sp. 342. The sequence goes on along the minus strand of NZ_JAWUEI010000008.1, from coordinate 21,098 downwards.
CAGAAGTGAAATATACCCAAAAAAAATCTTGTCGAATTATGACAGGTATGAACAGTTATTATGCGCAGGAGCCCGCATCCCGACAAGGGAATACGGGCATTTGTGACAAGTTTAAGAGGTTAAGCCAGGATTTTTGCTGTCAGTTGAACGGTTATTCAGCGTGTCGTCGAGCTTTTTGTGATCCAGTTCTTTCACCAGTTTCGCCACCACTACAGTTGCTACGCCGTTACCCACCAGGTTGGTTAACGCACGCGCCTCAGACATGAAGCGGTCAATACCCAGAATCAACGCCAGACCCGCCACTGGCAGGTGACCCACTGCGGAAATGGTGGCCGCCAGCACGATAAAGCCACTGCCTGTCACGCCCGCCGCACCTTTAGAAGAGAGCAGGAGCACCACCAGCAGGGTAATCTGATGGAAAATATCCATATGACTGTTGGTCGCCTGAGCGATAAACACAGCCGCCATTGTCAGGTATATCGAGGTCCCATCAAGGTTGAAAGAGTAACCCGTCGGGATCACCAGCCCAACCACCGATTTGCGGCACCCCAGTTTCTCCATCTTATCGAGCATACGCGGCAGCGCCGACTCTGAAGAAGACGTCCCCAGTACAATCAGCAGCTCTTCACGGATGTAACGGATAAATTTGAAAATATTGAAACCTGTCGCACGGGCGATGGAGCCCAGTACCACAACCACGAAAAGGATACAGGTGATATAGAAGCAGATAATCAGCTGACCCAACTGCACCAGCGTACCGACACCATATTTACCGATGGTAAAGGCCATCGCACCGAAAGCACCGATCGGCGCCAGGCGCATGATCATATTGATGATACCGAAGATCACCTGCGAGAAGCTTTCAATCACATTGAAAATCAGCTGACCTTTGCTACCCAGACGGTGCAGGGCGAAGCCAAACATGACCGCAAACAGCAGCACCTGCAGGATGTTTCCGCTGGCGAACGCGCCGATGACACTGCCAGGTATTACGTCCAGCAGGAAAGCGACGACGCCCTGATCCTTCGCTTGATCGGCATAAACCGCGACCGCTTTAGCATCCAGTGTTGACGGGTCAACGTTCATACCCGCACCTGGCTGCACCACGTTAACGATGATAAGACCGATAATCAGCGCGAGGGTACTGACCACTTCGAAATACAGAAGTGCCACAGCGCCGGTGCGACCTACCGCTTTCATGCTTTCCATGCCCGCGATGCCCGTCACTACCGTACAGAAGATCACCGGGGCGATGACCATTTTGATGAGCTTAACGAACGCGTCGCCAAGCGGTTTCATTTGTGCGCCCAGTTCTGGGTAATAGTGACCCAGCAGAATACCGATGGCGATGGCTGTCAGGACCTGGAAATAAAGACTTTTGAAGAGTGAGGTTTTCATAGGGTGTCCTTGGGAAGAAAAACCACAGGCTTTGTAAGGTTATGGTTAACCTGCGGCTTTAAAATAACACCCACATAACAGGACAGAAATAAACTCAGTTCAAATTTGAAACACAAATGTTAAGAACTTTGAGCTGACTCGCACAAGCCAGCAACAAAATTACACTTTTGCGTTATTGTCAGGACCAGAAAGGTATCGTTGTTCAAAGACATCCGAAGGAACAGCACGGGCAAAAAGGAAGCCTTGTCCGCTCTCCACGCCCGCCTCTGCCAGCCAGGCGCGTTGCGCTTCGGTCTCAATCCCCTCGGCAATAAGATGCAGGTTCAGACTGCGTGCCATCTGGATAATGGCCTGCACCATACTGCTGTCGTCCGGCAGGCCGTCGACAAACGCTTTGTCAATTTTGAGCACATCCACCGGAAGGGTTTTCATGTGCTGAAGCTGGCGCAACCCGGCGTACCCCATGCCAAAATCGTCCAGTGCAATGCGAATGCCAGCATTACGCAGCGGCTTCAGAATCGCCACCGCCTCATTAGGGTCGTCAATACGTCGGCTCTCGGTCACTTCCAGAGTTAACGTATCAGGCTTGATTCGGTAACGATGGATCAGCTCCAGCATCTCTGAAACCATGGTCGGGTGCATAAGCTGCAGGGCTGACAAATTGACCGATAACGGCAGCGTCACGCCCCGCTCCTGCCAGGCGGCTAGCTGACGACAGGACTCTTCAAGCACCCAGTAACCGACAGTGACCATCAGACCACAGGATTCGATGCGCTCAATCAGCCCCTCCGGCAACTCCCATGAGCCATCCGGCTGCTGTACACGCAGTAGCGCCTCAGCACTTTTCACTTCTCCCGTCAGCAAGTTCACCTGCGGCTGTAACCAGAGGGCAAACTGACGGTTATCCAGCGCGGTCAGGATATCGCTCTCTTCGGTCAGGCGCTGTTGCGCCTTTTCCATCTGTTCCGGGTCGAAGAACTGGATCTGATTTTTCCCTTTGCGCCGGGCGGTAAAGGCCGCCGAGAACGCGCGCCGATATAGCTGTTCCGCCGTCAAGTCGCCATAGTACATCGCGATACCGATGCTGGCGCTTGGACGAAGCTGGATACCCTGAACAGGCAAGCGTTCATTAATGACAGTGAGTACTTGCTGACCTAATGTGATCGCATGCCAGGGCTCTTTCACACCGTTGGCAATAACAACCAGGTCATAACCACTGACCTGAGTCAGTACCATCCGCGGGGCAAGGACAGACTTCACTTTTTCCACCAGCGTCAGGAGTAACATTTCGCGCTGGCTCTCCTTGAGCACGCCAGCCGTGTCCTGCAAGGTCTCGCAGGCGATGACCATCAGCGCCGTGGTTTGCTGGCGCGCAACAGTCTGCTCCAGCATCGCCATCAAAAAGGCTTTATTGGGAAGCTCGGACACCGGGAATCGAGTGGCGCTGTTGCTTAACTCATCCTGTTGACGCTGAATACGCTGCTGATTGAGGTTATAACTGCGCACCAGCATACCAATTTCATCGTCATGATGCAGACGCGGCAGCTCAAGCTGATGCCCCATCTGATCCTGCGGCGCAAGCGCATTCAGCTCGCGGGCGATACGGCGCAATGGATGTACAATCAGTCGGTTAATGCACCAGGTTAACGCCACGCTGAGGATCAGTGTCATAAGTAAGCAAGTGGTCACTAACGTAACCACCCAGCTCATGACGAACTTATACATGCGATAGGAATCCGCCTGTAACACCAGGTAGGCCAATGGCTGTGGATTAGCAGGCCGTTCAAGCGAATAAACCGGCAGTGAAATCTGCACCGGCAGTTCAAACAGGCGCATCACCATCATCGGGACGGGGCGTTCCGGGATAAAGCTCATCCGCAACGCCTGAAACTGGTTAGGCAGCACAACATCCGCCCGGCTTACGACACCAGCCGGCTGAATGCGTTTCAAAATGGTTTCCGCTTCGGGAATATCCCCTTTCAGGATAGAGGCAGAGAGTGGGCCTCGCACCGAGCGGGCGATACTTTCTAACTGCGAAGCCGTGTTATAGCGATTCTGCTGTACGGAATGAAACAGCAAAATTACGCAAAAGAGCAGGACAAACAGCATGGTGACGGCAGAAACCATCGCCATCTGCTTGATCGTTAAAGAACGGCTGACACGCAAAATGACTCTCCACAAAACTCGAAGCGCAGGGCGCACCAGGGTGTAAACCTGGCGCGCCTGAGTATACCCGATTGCTACGCTATTAAGAGAGACTTACAAATGGATTAAGGAAAATCCGATTACCAGTCCGCGTAAGGGATGAGCGGCTGCGGCGGTAAGTCCATATCGCCCTGCCAGCCTGCAGCAGAGTAGCGTACATACAGCAACGCATGGCTTGGGGTATAGTCTTTCGCTTCCTGAATATCCACGCCCATGCCCACAAACCAGTTGGACGTTACACGACGTTCGATAATAGCCCGCGCGGTATAACCTGTGCCTGAGGAGCTACTGCCGGTTTCCATCGCGCCCCGGTCAGTATAGCGGCCTGGCTCATCGGTCGGGATCAGGCTCTGGATCGGGTAGCGCAACTCGTCTTTGGTTTTTGAATGAGACCAGGATACCGAGCCACCCAACTCCCAGGACCAGTTCTCTGTGCGTTTACGCCAGGTCACTGGCAAAGCGAAGGAGACATACTCCTGCGGGCTATAGTAACCACCCTGACCCAGAGAATACCCGCTCAGATCTTTGTCGTAGTGCCACAACATATTGGAGACGCCGACCGTCAGGCGCTCATTGTTTTTATTAATCAGCTTGTAGTAGTAACCCGTCATCCAGCGGACGCGCCAGTTATCTTCCACATTTTTACCCGTCAGCGTTTCTGCATTCAGGCTCGACCAGACACCATTCGCCTCGCCTTTGTCATAGCTGACACTCACACCACCACCCGTAGCGCGTACGCCACCCCAGGTGGTGCCGGTATTGGTGTCTTTTTGCCCGGCGAAGGCGAGCAGAGAGCTGGATATTGGTCGGCGGTGGGCGTTAACGGTATAGCCGATTGGCCCCAGATCGCTGCTGTAACTGATACCGCCGACCACGTCGACGACATCAAAGCCCATTGGCGTGGTACCAATATCCATCGCCCAGGTTTTATTCTGCCAGCCAACGGCGACGCTCGCGCCATTGTCTGACTGATGGGTGTTGCCGCTACACGGTGTCGCTGAACAGGTACCCCAGTTTGGATCGTACTTCCCGTCATTCGTGTCAAACGATCCGGCGTCCATATTGACCAGGTCGCTGCGGAAGAACATACGTCCATCAGAGAGCGGGGCATCAACCTGCAGCATGGTGGTATGCGCCTTCAGGTCAGAATAACCACCCGTACCGCTAGATCCCCAGTAATCATGTTGCAGTGTGACGTTAACATCCTGCTGGCGGTACAAATCACCGGCATCACTGCGCACACCACGTTTCAGCCAGTCGTCTTTTTCATCATTACGCGTCAAACGGGTGAAGCTGTCGTTGTCGGTCGGGCGCGTCGTCGTGATACCAGACGAGACCATCGCATCTTTATAGGTATCCAGCGCCTGCTGAGGTTGGCCGTTTTGCGCCTGGAAACGCGCAGCATCACGTAACACCAGCGCGTTTTCCATGGAACCGGGTTGCGATTTGGCCTGCGGGATGATTTTGTTGAATGTTTGTTCTGCGGCTGCGGAATCGCCCAGACCGGCCTGCGCCATCGCAATCCGGCGTTGCATATTGAGCGACAACGGCTGACCATTTTGCGCGGCTGGCAATTTAGCCAGTTCGGCGCGCGCGGCATCCTTGTCACCTTGTGCACTGTAAATTTCAGTCAGACCGAGGATCGCATCTTCGTTCTGCGGCTCACGCTGCAACACGGCACTGTAAGCCGTTTTTGCCTCATTAAGATCACCACGCTGCTGTGCCCAGTCTGCCAGAGTTAAGTCAATTCGAGTGGAGGTCGGTTGCTGGCGGAGGAGATTTTCTGCTTCCTGCTCTTTGCCGCTGTCGCGCAGACGGTTGGCGGTTTCCAGCACCTGGTTGCTTTGCAGGCGGTCGGCCAGCTCCTGAATGTTACTATTCCACTGGTTACGCGGAAGCGTGTCCAGATGCGCCAGGGCAGCCCGGTCTTGATCGTTTCCGGAAAGATACAGCCCGGTGGCATACACCTGATCCGGGTCAGACGGTTTCTGGCTGGCAAGCTGACGCATCAGGGTATCCGCCTGGCTACGCTGGCCCGCGCTGTAGAGATCGCGCGACAGTCGGTATGTTATCCACACGTCGCCAGGAGAGAGTGCCAGACGGCGACGCTGAATTTCTGCTGCCTGAGCGTATTTACCCTGATTTTCCAGCTGTTCTGCCTGGGCTGATAGCTGCTCGTTGGTCAGACTACGTTCAATATCATCAATGCTCCGGCGCTGGCTGGCAGACAGCGACTGGATAAACTGCGAAGCTTTCTCAGGAGACTGCGCGCGGTAAATATTGGCAAGACCACGAACCGCATTGCTGTTGCCGCTGTCCATACGCAACGCCTGGCGATAATAACGTTCTGCCGCGTCGTTATCTTTACGCGCTGCCGCGACATCTCCCAGCCCCAGCACAGCATAACTGTCGGTATTGTCGATATTGCGTGCCTGCTGATAGTAACGCTCTGCCTGCGCCGGGTTATTCGCCTTCAGCGCCGCATCCCCTTGCTGGATCAGCAGCCAGTAACGGTTAACTTTCAGCAAACTGTCCCATTTTCCCCGGTTATCACTCTGGGGATCGAGGGCAATCGCCTTTTCAAACTGTGCCACTGCGCGGGCGCGATCACCTTTCTGGGAATAAGCCTGCCCCAGGGCCCCCACCGCCTCGCTGTCAGCATGGTTGGCGCTGACGGCTTTTTGCAGTTCAGCTACCGCCTTACCACCCTGTCCGGCATCCACTGCGGCCAGTCCTTCCGCTTTCGCACGGAACGCCGGGTCAGCAAGCTGTTTTTGTTGTGCTTCAAGCTGTGAGCGTGCCGCCGTGACATTATCCCCGTCGCTGAACACACTCAGATATTTTTGCAACGCGCTGACGCTGGCGCTGCTGGCAGGCTGGCCTTTTATCTGCTCATACCACAAATCTGACGCCTGATTGCGGCCATTGGTAGATTTAGCCATCTCCTGCAACACCGCAAAGCCTTCATCGCGCCGTCCACTCTGGAACAGAAGTTGAGACAGCGTTGCCTGCAGCTGTGTATTTCCGGGGTTGCTGGTATTTATTTTCTTGAGCTGGTTAATCGCTGCATTGCGGCGGGCAGGATCTTTCGCCACGACATTCCAGTATTCCGTCGCCAGGTCGCCACTCGGTGGGTTGCCGCCAAACAGCTTGTCATAGGCGGCAATTGCCTCCTGAGTGTGCCCCGTCGTAGCAAGCAATCTGGCCTGCTGTAGCTGCTGGCGACCATCAGGGGTGGAGAGCAACATCGTATTACGTGATGACTGATACACACTGGAGCCCGGCGCGATCCCTTTCAGTCGATCCAGCTCTTTTTGCGCACCAGCGGTATCACCCTGACGAAGCAGGTAACGAAAGCGTGCGGCGATGACGTCAGGGTTGTTCGGGTCAATCAACTCAAGACGATAAAGTGACTGTCGAACCAAATCCTCACGCTGAGTTGATTCACCCAGCCGAACCTGTTCCAGCAGTTGTCTCTGCTGGGGAGAGTTAGCGGCCTGAGCCAACGGCATCAATGCCAGGCCAAGCGATAAACTGAGTAGACTTACTGTGAACTTGCGCATTCCTGGCCCCAATCCGGTATTAATTCACCTTTAGCGGTGAAGCGAAAACGATGCTGATCCCATCCTTGCCCAAAGAGAGTCAGTACGTAACTGTAATAGGCATTATTATCGGGAAAATGGTCTGCAACGCGCTGGCGCTGAACCGCCTGGGCATCACGCTGTTGTAAAAAAGGCAGCATCGCGGCAGAGAAACCGACCGGGCCCTTACCCGTGCGTTTTCCACTCGCCACATCCATTTTCTCCGGCGGCACACCGTGTTTCATTGTCATTGCCGCCATCGGCTGGAAGCGCGTCAGTAGCCGGGCTTTCTGGGGATCGTTATCACTCATCATCCCCACCCAGAGGTAGACGCGAATGGCGTCATAGCCCCCTACCAGCGTCTTATCCTGTTGTAACCGCCAGCCTTTGTTTTTCTGGTACTGCACCCAGTCCGGCGAAAAACCTTTCGGCGCACTCTCCAGCAGCAAACGGAGATTGGTTTCACGAAGGGTCGTCCACGGAGCACCGAAGCGCGTGAAATAGCTCGCTAACTGCGGAGGTAAATAACTGGGGTTGAAGCGCCAGCTTTTCTCTTCGGCAAAACCCACTTTGCCGGGAAGCAGCATCGCGCCGAGACCGGGCACTTTTACCACTTCCTCGCTGACAATGCGTTTCAGCAGTGCCTTACCCGTGCGGGTATACTCCGGATGCTTCCACAACCGGCCCGCCTCAAGCAGCGACCATGCGATCCAGACATCGGCATCTGAGGCGGAATTGGTATCAATAACCGCCCAGTTTTCTTTGTCTTTCTGTCCCCATAGCCAGGCCGGCAGATGGTCACTGAGATTGCCACTGGCAAGGTTATCGCGCGTCCACGTCAGCAACTGGTCAAACGCTTTGCGATCATTCGCGGCCAGGGCAAAGAACAAGGCGTAGCTTTGTCCTTCCGACGTCGTAATTTTGCGCGTGTCACTGGGATCAATGACACGCCCGCTCTCACTGATGTAATCCTTTTTAAACTGCTCCCAGGCAGGCCAGGTACAGGCGGCGCGAAGAGGAAGCGCCGCCAGCATCAACGCTGCTAATGCACACCAGCGAAAGGCTTTCATCACATCTTACTCATCCGGATTAAGGCGACGACGACTGATGATACGCAGCAGACGCCACAACACCCACGCCAGCAGTACCACACTGACCGCAGCCAGGATGGCGAGCAGAACCGGATGGTTAGCCAGCGCATACCACAGACGTTCGAACCATGGCAGATGGCCGACGTAATACACATCGCCCACGCGCAGGCTGTTAACGCCAGACTCACGAATCACCGACACCGAACCAAACATCGCGGCACGTTTACCGCTGTCGTTCATCGCGGTATTCAGCAGTTCATACCCGCGCGGGCTGTCCGCAAGAAGAGCCACAACGCTACGTTGCTCGTTGTAAGGTGACTGGAAGCCCACCACTGCGGCCATGGCTCCCTGAGACGTTACGGTCGTCTGCACGCTGGCCTGGCGATCGTTAACATCCGGCATAATGCTCGGGAACTCGGTCTGGCGCATCGGGGTGTTAACCCATGACTGAGCCGCTTTCACCAGCAGATCGATACGTTTGTCATCCTTCAGCTTATCCGGGATGGTACCGATCACCATGATGTCAGCATCTTTGTTCTGGATCTGGCTACCATCATCAGTCAACGTGACGTTAATTGCCGGTAACCCTGTCTGTGCTCCTACGGTCGCCATGGTATCCAGCAGCGTTGTCACCTGCCCTTCATTTGGCGCTTTTGGCATAACGACAATGGATTCAGAGAGATCGGCCATACGGCTGAACGGGAAGCCCGCATTAGCAAATGCACGCAGATCTGGCATCGCCAGGAAGTGATAGTACTTCGAGAAGTCGATGGTCGACTCATCGCCAATCACGACGTGGTTCTGTACAGGCTGGAAGGTCACGCAGTTATCTATCGAACCGCCAGGCATCGGGTTCATGTACTGGAAATCAAAGCGTAACTGGTTCACCGCACCCAGCTTCAGCGCCGGGATAGAGACATCCGTTTTCCCGTCCAGCAGCCCCTGCAACACCGGCAGGCGAAGCATCAGTCGGCTATTATCCTGAGTGCTTTGCAGGCTAAAAGATTGCAGGAACTGGTTGTTCAGGCTGATATCCATGCGCGAGCTGTCTTTCGTTACCGGCGAGGTGTAACGATAGTTCAGATTGATATCAATCCCGTTGGTACGCAGCAGGTACAGATCCGGCGGCAGATTCAGTGACAGGCTAATTGGTGCAGGCTCAAGCCCGGTCGCCTGCAACTGCTCTTCATACGTTTTCAGTTCACCAAATGTCACTGCACGGTCAGTACGTACCCAGTTTGGCGCATCGTAAGGTTTACGCGCCAGCAGTGGCTTAACTTCATCCACAACGACACTGTTACCGCGGAACAGGACATTGCCCTGAGCAATCGCTTTTGCGGCCTGCACCAGATCTTTATCATCACGACCAAAGACCACCAGCAGCTTCACGTACGGGTTATCCGGGTGGCTTACCATTTCAATGGTTGGCGCTTTAACGTCTGGATGATCGCGAAGGAAGGCTGGTCGTTTGGCATTGGTCGCAAAGACGATCGCGTTTCTGTCCGGCATTTTATCGTACATCACCGGGAAGCTCTGGCCGCGCCAGCCGGAACGAGAACCAAACCAGGATGCCACAATCGTGGCCGCGAGTTGCTCAGTCACATCCGGGGACGAGGCGAAGACCATCGGCAGGGTTAGCGAACGGTTGTCACGCGGATCAAAGAACGGAATGGGGAACGCTGAGAGATCGTTTTTCAGCGCCAGTGACTGGTAGGTCATCTGCAGCGAGGAGTTGCGCCCTACATCCATCCACAGTGTGTTGCTGGCCGGGTTTTCACAGACATCACGGTAGTGACCGACAAACTCCAGACGGATACGGTTAAAGTCGGTGATAAACAGCGGGTTGATCGGCACCTGAGCCTGTGTTTTTTTACCCAGCTGCTCCTTCGTGACGGGCAGAACGTCCATCAGCTCGTCATTCAGGTAAACCTTCAGCTGAGACTGCACGGGCAACAGCGACGGAGATGGGGTGTATTCAAGGTTCAGCACCGCATTAGAGATAACCTCATCACTGCGCATACCAAACTCAATACCGCCGTTAGGGTTGATGCCGCGCAGTACCATACTTCCCGGGGGGGGCGCAATTTGCGCAAAGGTCAGCTTCACATCCCGTGACGGGGCATTGTCCGCGACAACGGGCGCATTTGCACCCCGGACGCCCGGCATCACCTGCCCGATGACCTGGCTGTCTGCCGGCAGGGTGTTCCCCTCCGTTGGCTGGTTCGGAGTGATGTTTTCTGTTTGACCGGGTGCCGCAGTGACAACCGCATCGGTTGCTTGCGCGACGACAGGCACCGTTGGCGCAGGCGTTGCCGCTGCGTTACCAGGAGCTGCGTTAGCCATTGTTGCGGGGATTGCACTCATCCCCATTGCCACTGCACATAACCAGGAAAGTTTTGTTTTCATCGCGTTATCATCATTGTTGAGCCATAACCGGGTCCGCCTGCTTCGCCTCATCCCGCTCAGGACGACGAGGAATGAACGACACGACCCAGGAAACCAGCGAAGTAAGTGACCGGAAAATTATTTTCACCGACGACGGGGCAAATTCTGCAAGGTGACGATAGCCACGGAACCCCAGCTTCAGAATATCCAGCAGGCTTTCCAGAGGTTTATCTTCCGGGAAGCTGTCCTGCCAGAGAGCCCACGTATCCGCGCGGGCAAACGTACACTGCACAAAATCAATATGCTGCTTTTTGGTCAACGGCATCAGCTGCAGACCGACTTCATCCCCTGCCACACGAACAACTTGCGTCGGGAAGACATACTCCTGCTGACCACGTTTAAGCAGCAGGTTAACTTTCTGCCCTTCCAGCACTTTCGCCTGACCGTTGATTTTGATCCCAAGACCACCGTCAGAGAAGTCGTGCACGGTACAGGAGAAGAGGTGTCCATCTTCACGGGCAAGTGCCGCAGGCATACAGATTTCAACACGATGCGCACGACGTACCTGCTTGCTCTCTACCGACACGGCAACTGCGCCACCGAGGATAATCAGGTTGTAGAACACCCATGCCATACTCACGAACACGGTCAGGATCTCGTTTTCCGGGCCATAGAAGTAACGCCAGATACCCGCGATAACGCCAACAATGTTCAGCAATACCAGGAAGATATACGGACGGGAGATCACCCAGTCGACGTATTCCTCTTCCACCAGACCACCCTTCGCGGTGACGTTAAATTTACCTTTGTGCGGGTTAATCAGCGCCACCATCGTTGGCGGGGCGATATACCAGGCCAGCACCGTTTCGTAGATTTCACTCCAGAATGAATGGCGGTATTTACCCTGAATCTTCGAGTTCGTCAGGCTCGCGTGGATCATATGCGGCAAAACAAACAGCGCAATCATCAGCGCCGGGGCGTAGATGATGTAAGCGTGAAGAAGCAGGAAGGCCAGTGGCGCAGTCAGGAAGATCAGCCGCGGGATACCGGACAAGAAGTGGAACATGGCGTTGACGTAGCAAAGACGCTGCGCCAGCTTGAGCCCTTTCCCAATCAGTGGGTTATCGAGACGGAAGATTTGCACCATGCCGCGTGCCCAGCGAATACGCTGACCAATGTGCGCCGACAGTGACTCCGTTGCCAGACCAGCGGCCTGGGGAATACGCATATAGGCAGAGGTATAACCACGACGGTGCAGACGCAGCGAGGTATGCGCATCTTCGGTAACCGTTTCGACCGCAATGCCCCCAATTTCATCCAGCGGTTTGCGGCGAATAACCGCACAGGAGCCGCAGAAGAAGGTGGCATCCCACATGTCGTTCCCGTCCTGCACCAGGCCATAGAACAGCGTGCCTTCGTTCGGGGTTTTACGGAAACGGCCAAGGTTACGTTCAAACGGATCCGGCGAGAAGAAGTGGTGCGGCGTCTGCATCATTGCCAGCTCTTTCTCTTTCAGGAACCAGCCCATGGTCATCTGCAGGAACGAGCGCGTCGGTACGTGGTCGCAGTCAAAGATCGAGACAAACTCGCCAGTGGCATACTTCAGCGCGTTGTTGATGTTCCCGGCTTTTGCATGCTCGTGAGTCGGACGGGCGATGTACTCGACTCCCACCTCTTCCGCAAACTGACGAAACGCCGGACGATCACCGTCGTCGAGGATCCAGACTTTGAGTTTATCTTTTGGCCAGTCGATACCCAGCGCGGCATAAATGGTGTTTTTCACCACGCTCAGATCTTCGTTGTAGGTGGGGACAAAGAGATCCACTGACGGCCACTGAGAGGTATCTTTTGGCAGCGGAACCGGCTGGCGGTTGAGCGGCCAGATCACCTGGAAATAGCCCAGCACCAGTACAACCCAAGCGTAGGTTTCCGCAAACAGCAGAACCAGACCGCATACCAGACTGACCGGATCGTCCCAGTTCAGCGTTGAGGTATAACGCCACCAGATGTAGCGGCAGGAGACGGTCAACGACAATACAATCAGCATCAGGGCTGAGAAGCGACCCGGAATACGGCGAACCAGCAATGCCACGCCCCACAGCAGAATCAGGAAGGTGAACTGTGCCAGCGGGTTAAAGGGTTGCGTTATACAGACCAGCGCCAGGATGAGCGAGAAGACGACGATCACGCCGAGAATAAAACGCCGCAAGCCCGGGTGGAGATGCCCGAGCTCTTTATGGTTATCCAGGTGGCTGGTCTTATCGGTCACGCTATCGGGCAATTTATTCAGCCACTGATGGTAGCGTTCACGTAACAGCTGAACACGAGAGAAGCTGCGCCAGTGCGGCACTTTTTTCTCTGACCGGGGGGATGTTGCCACCAGCCAGATAGCCTGAATAAGGTATCGCGCCGGATCCAAAGGCCGTGGCCGGTCTGGGTTAATGTGCGGATATAACTCGCTGTGCCGCGCACGTATGTGCTGCCAGCGCGGGTGTTCGAGTGGAATGAACATCCAGGCCAGAATCATCCAGAAACAGCCGAGCGCGGCACTAAATGACGAAGCACCATGCCGGCGAAAATGCCGGTAATGTTCGCTCAAACGCGAACTAACCGGCGGGATGAGTAACCAGCTGGCGAGACGACTCATACCGAACTCCCTGCAGGGTCCGCCGCGTTGGCGAAGTTCAGCAGACACCAGTTAGCCAGTGTCAGAATCTCTTCTGCCGCCAGTGAATCGCTGCGGTATTCCCCGAGCGGTTGCTTAGAGGCAAGGCATTCCGCCATTCCCTCATCACGATGGATGACAATCGGAAGCAAGCGGCGCTGACTTTGCAGCCACACCTGATACAGATCGTCCTGGATCTGGCTGCCAATGCGTAAATCGTTAATCAGAATATGTCCATTCTGAGGCAGCCCTTGCTGATGCAAACGGATATGGCAATTCGCATCGACGTTGACGACCGAGAGGACATGATTGCACTGCGCGATAAGCTGTCGGGTCAGCGTGCCGGAGCCATGCGGCAGATCCAGCAGGATCCATTTATAGTGCCCTTTTTCTTTCAGGCTCTGCAGCGCAAGCGTGAATTGCGAAAACAGACGCTGATAAGCCGCCTCATTTTCGCGTTCCGCAGTGGTCAATTGACCAAAAGGCAGTAAATCAAGCTGGGAGGTATAACGCATACCCGCATCCCGCCAGTCTTTATCATCAAGCAGCGCGCGAGCCCAGCCCTCTTCGCGCGTAAAGTCGACATTAAACGACATACGCAGCAAATTATCGGCGCAGGCATCAATAACCAGCACCGACTCACCTAAAAGCTGTAATGACCACGCCAGCGCCGCAGTCACGGATGTGGTACCCACCCCGCCACGGATGCCTTGTAATCCGAGTATGGCCATCAATGGCTCCCTTATTGTCGATGGGCAAATTCAGCTAATAACGGCCAACGTTTAATAGCCGCAGCCAACTGTTCCCGCTGGGAAATATCGGTGTAATCTATTTCAGGTAAAGAAAAAGCCTGCGTAAGCGCCAGAAAATCATTCTGGAATGTGTAACCCAGAGTTGAGTCGACTGGGGTACCGGGTTCATTATTATCCATTCTCTTCCATCCCTTTGAGTAAAATCGCATGTTCAGAAGTAGCGAGGCATCCTGCCTATCAAATTTCATTTACATGCTAAATCTGATGTTCTTTAATTTCAATGTTAGGTTTATTTCTACGCTTTCGCTAGTAAACTGAGATACAGATAAATTAGACGAAAAGAGGGACACCGTGGACTCCATATTTTCTATTGGCATCCAGTCATTATGGGACGAATTGAGCCACATGCCAGTCGGAGGAGTCTGGTGGATTAATACGGACCGAAATGAAGATGCTATCAGTCTGGTAAACCAGACAATTGCCGCGCAGGATAAGGATTCCCGCGTAGCCGTCATTTGCATGGGCGATGACCCGAAGAAAATTATTTCGCTCGAAAGTGACCGCGGACCGCAGTCTGTGCGATTATTTTCCATGTCTTCGGAAGTCGATAGTCTATACTTTTTGTCCCGCGACGTTCAGTGCACTATTGATCCGGATCACCATCTGGTGATCCTTAAATGTGCGAATAACGTCCTGCAAAATATCCCCGCAGAAAAACTGCTGACCTGGCTGGAAAAAATCAATAAATGGACAAAGTTTCAAAATTGCACGCTATTGATAGTCAATCCTGGCAGTAATAATGACAAGCTCTTCTCACTTTTAATGGGTGAATATCGCTCCCTGTTTGGTCTGGCAAGTATGCGTGATCAGGTCGGTAGCTATCTCTACGACATTGCATTCTGATGCAATGAAAAAGGCGTGAGCGCCAGACAACAGCTAACCCTTAAACATATCGAGGGTAGGTGGCACCTGGCAAAGCAAGAAGAAACGGTGGTGCAACCGCGCAGTGATGAAAAACGGATTCTGAGCCATATTGCGGTTTTAGAGGGAGCACCTGCACTGTCGGAAAACTGGTCACTGTTTGAATCTAACGAAGCGCTTTTTCATGAAGCCCGCACAACCCAGGCAGCAACGATTGTTTTCTCGTTGATGCAGAATAACCAGATTGAGACGCTGGCAAGGCAAATCCACACCTTACGTCGCCAGCGCGGAAGTGCGTTAAAAATTATCGTGCGCGAAAACAATACCAGCCTGCGCGCCACCGATGAGCGCCTGCTTTTGGGCTGTGGTGCCAATATGGTCATTCCATGGAATGCGCCGTTGTCGCGCTGCCTGACGCTTATCGAGAGCGTTCAGGGCCAGCAGTTCAGCCGCCATGTCCCGGAAGATGTGTCCACATTGCTCTCCATGACGCAACCGATGAAACTGCGTGGATACCAAAAATGGGATACCTTCTGCGACGCCGTTAGCAACATGATGAACAACACGCTACTTCCGGCAGACGGAAAAGGGGTCATGGTTGCTCTGCGCCCTGTACCGGGTATTCGCGTTGAACAGGCCCTCACGTTGTGCCGTCCGAACCGCACAGGGGACATCATGACCATTGGCGACAATCGTCTGGTACTGTTTTTATCCTTCTGCCGGGTAAACGATCTCGATACTGCGCTTAACCACATCTTCCCCCTGCCGACCGGGGATATTTTCTCTAACCGTATGATCTGGTTCGAAGATAACTCTATCAGCGCAGAGTTGGTGCAGATGCGCGCCCTCAAGCCTGAACAATGGGTTAAACCGCTCGCTATCAAGAGTGAGGTTAAACCGATTCTCAATGCCAAATATGATGGACATGTCTGGCGTCGGATTCCGGAACCCCTTCGCCTGTTAACTGAGAATGGGGAGAACACACCATCATGAGTATCAGCGATATTATTCAACTGGTCGTATTCTGTGCGCTGATCTTTTTCCCGCTTGGCTACTACGCGCGCCATTCAATACGCCGTATCCGTGATACGGCCAGAGTGCTGTTTGTAAAACCTCGCTATGTAAAACCAGCCGGAACACTGACACGGGCATCACACGTCAAGGCAGACCGAAAACATGACTAATTCTACCTATACCGCTTCGTCACCCTCGCCGCTGTGGCAATACTGGCGCGGCCTTTCTGGCTGGAACTTCTACTTTCTGGTGAAGTTTGGTCTGCTTTGGGCAGGCTATTTGAATTTCCATCCTCTTCTCAACCTGGTGTTTATGGCCTTCCTGCTGATGCCTCTGCCAAATATCAGGCTGCATCGCTTACGCCACTGGGTGGCCATCCCTGTCGGCTTTGCACTATTCTGGCATGATACCTGGCTACCGGGGCCGGACAGCATTATGAGCCAGGGATCGCAGGTTGCCGGGTTTAGCGCCAGCTATGTCCTTGACCTCACTGAGCGCTTTATTAACTGGCAGATGATTGGTGCCGTCTTTGTGCTGCTGGTTGCCTGGCTATTTCTGTCGCAGTGGGTCCGCGTCACGGTGTTTGTCGTCGCCATTATGATCTGGCTTAACGTACTGACGCTTGCAGGTCCCGGTTTTTCTCTGTGGCCAGCGGGTCAACCGACCACAACTGTCACCACCACCGGTGGCAGTGCGGCGGCAACCGTTGCGACCGCGGGCGATACACCTGTAGTGGGTGATATCCCCACCCAGACCGCACCACCGACCTCCACTAACCTGAACGCCTGGCTTTCCAGCTTCTATACCGCGGAGGATAAGCGACAGACTAAGTTCCCGGATGCGCTGCCGGCAGATGCTCAACCCTTTGAACTGCTGGTGATCAACATCTGTTCACTCTCCTGGGCAGATGTGGATGCTGCAGGTTTGATGTCGCATCCGTTGTGGTCACATTTCGACATTCAGTTTAAAGATTTCAACTCTGCAACCTCGTACAGCGGCCCGGCGGCAATTCGTTTGCTGCGCGCAAGCTGCGGCCAACCCTCACATAAAAACCTGTACCAGCCTGCCGGAAACCAGTGCTATCTGTTCGATAACCTGGCAAAACTGGGCTTTACACAGCATCTGATGCTGGGTCATAACGGTGTGTTTGGTGATTTCCTGAAAGAGGTTCGTCAGGAAGGGGGTATGCAGGCACCGCTGATGGATCAAACGGGTCTGCCGGTTTCGCTGTTAGGCTTCGACGGTTCACCAGTTTATGACGACACCGCCGTGCTGCAACGCTGGCTGCAGACCATCGAAAAGGACAATAATCCTCGCAGTGCAACGTTCTTTAACACCCTGCCGCTTCACGATGGTAACCACTTCCCTGGTGTGAGCAAAACGGCTGACTACAAGGTGCGTGCGCAGAAGTTCTTCGACGAACTGGACGCATTCTTCACGGAGCTGGAAAAATCAGGCCGTAAAGTGATGGTGGTTGTGGTACCTGAGCATGGTGGCGCGTTGAAAGGTGACAGGATGCAGGTGTCTGGTCTGCGTGATATCCCAAGCCCGTCCATTACCAATGTGCCTGCAGGTATTAAATTCTTTGGTATGAAGGCTCCGCATCAGGGCGCACCGATTGAGATCACCCAGCCAACCAGCTATCTGGCCATCTCCGAGCTGGTTGCCCGTGCCGTTGACGGGAAGCTATTTGTGGAAGACAGCGTGAACTGGGATCAGCTCACCAGCAATCTGCCGCAAACGGCAGAAGTCTCTGAGAACGCCAACGCGGTGGTGATTCAGTACCAGAACAAACCTTACGTTCGCCTGAACGGCGGAGATTGGGTACCTTATCCGCAGTAAAATGGCATTGCTTCCCTCTCCCTCCGGGGAGAGGGAATGTTCAGATTATTGCCGGGCGATCCATACCAGCATTTTCAGGCTTGCTGAATAGTAATCATCTTTTGAGGTGATTTCGGGTTCTGTGGAAGACTGTCCCATCGTTAAATCACGTACTGCCAGCAGACCCCCTTCCATCATGTAGGGTGCATACTCGTTAGTAGTGACGTTAACCCAGGCGGGAGTTTGTTCCCGGGGAAATTGACCGAACCAGGCTCGCCACGGCGTCAGCAGTGGGCTTTGCTTATCAACCCAGGCCACATACAGCGGAATACGAATCGCATCGTAGCTCATCCGCGGTGCCCAACCTTTGGCCGGAGTCAGCTTGCCACCCGACGCCAGAGAGACCCAGTCAGTGGGCAGATTCGCTTTACCCGAGCCCATTTTCCCCAGCAGACGTTCCCCGTCCTTAATCAATTCACGCCAGACCGGTAAATGACTACGCCCGGCAAAGGCCTGCCATGCCGGAAACACGAAATAAGAAGGGTTCAGTACCACTTCACCATCAAGGTTAAACCCCTGGACACCCGGTAGCATCACCCGGTAACCCGCATAGCGGATCACGTTGTGCTCAATCAGTGCTTTTGTAATTGCATCCGATGCAGCGCTGTAGCGTTTGTCATGCCAGCGCGCGTCGGCTTTTAACAGTGCCCAGGCAATCAGCACATCGCCATCGGAGGCGTTGTTCTTGTCGGCGACCGGGTTGGATTCTGCGGGGTTATAACGCCAGTAAAACAGGCCGTTATCTTTGTTTTTAAGCTGACTGTCTGTCCATTGCCAGAGCTTATCGAACGTGGGTTTATCGTTGTTGGCCACCGCCATCAGCATGGCGAAACCCTGGCCTTCCGTATGCGAAACGTCACCATTGCCGGTATCGACAATGCGGCCTTCCGGTTTGAAAAAGCGTGCCTTATAGCTTTCCCAGGCCTGACCCGCCTGAGAGAGAGGAGAGAAGAGCAAACTCATCATCACAGCCAGCGTAGCGCAGACGGGTTTTCGCATAATTAACTCATTCCGGTTGTTCAGCACTTCGCAGTGAAATTTCACCGCCTACCCACGGCTTGATCACACCATCCTGCTCCAGAAGCAACGCACCCTGTGCGTCAATGCCACGGGATGTTCCGTAGATCTCTTTATCACCAATCAGTAATTTCACCGGGCGGTTGATAAAGTTATCCAGCTTTTCCCAACGAGACAGGAATGGTGCCAGCCCCTCCTGTTCAAAGAGGATGAGTGAGCTGCGTAATTCCTTAATCATACGCACGGCGAGGGTGTTACGATCGATGACGATCCCTGCTTCCTGAAGATTAGTCCAGGCCTGATTCACCACATCATTTTGTACATTGCGCATCACCATATTGAGGCCTGCACCAATAACGATTTGCGCCGCATCGCCTGTTTTTCCTGTCAGTTCGACCAGGATACCTGCAAGCTTACGATCGTTCAGATAAAGATCATTAGGCCATTTAACACGCACTTTATCAGCGCCCAGATCGTGCAGTACTTCCGCCATGACAATCCCAATAACCAGACTCAGGCCAATAGCAGCAGCAGGCCCCTGCTCCAGACGCCAGTACATGGACAGATAGAGATTGGCACCAAATGGCGAGAACCATTTACGGCCACGACGACCACGACCAGCCTGCTGATACTCCGCAACACAGGCATCTCCGGATTTCAGCTCAGGCAGACGATCCAGAAGATACTGGTTCGTCGAATCAATCACTGGCAGCACCGCAACATTGCCATATCCAATCTGGTTACGGATCGCTTCTTCATTCAGTAGCTGGATTGGCTCCGGCAGGCTATATCCTTTTCCGGGAACCGTGAAGACATCTACTCCCCAGTCACGGAGGGTCTGGATGTGCTTGTTAATGGCGGCACGGCTCATGCCGAGTTGCTCACCCAACTGCTCGCCAGAATGAAACTCACCGTCGGCAAGAATGCCAATCAGTGTTAACGGGATGGTATTATCCTTCACGCAATGGTCTCCACGGCATTCACTTCACCTGTGCGGCCAATGAAGCGGACTTCTGGCTCCAGCCAGACATTAAATTTTTCGCCCACGCACTGACGGACATGGTGTGCCAGTTGCACAACATCGCTGCCGGTCGCATTGCCCTGGTTAATCAGAACCAGGGCCTGCTGACGATGCACTGCAGCCCCGCCCTTCGTGGCACCTTTTAACTGGCACTGATCGATAAGCCAGCCCGCAGCCAGCTTCACGCTGCCATCAGCTTGCGGATAATGTGGTGCAGCAGGCCATCCAGCAAGAAATGCTTTTGCATTTTCGCCACTAATGACTGGGTTTTTGAAGAAACTCCCGGCATTTCCATTCACTTTTGGATCGGGAAGTTTGGTCATTCGCATATGGCAAACAGACTCAAACACCTCACGTGCGGTTGCAGTTGCTGGGTCAAGACGTGTTAAATCACCATAGGTGAGGACTGGTTTCCAGTTTTTCGCCAGACGCAGACCAACGGCCACAATCACATAGCGATCCTGGTATTCATGTTTGAAAATACTGTCGCGGTAACCAAAATGACACTGTTCGGCAGTCAAACGCTGAGCCGTTCCGGTCGCCAGTTCAATACAATCGACATATTCGCAGACGTGTTTCAGTTCGATGCCGTAGGCACCGATGTTTTGAATGGGTGACGATCCGGCACAACCTGGGATCAGTGCAAGATTTTCGAGGCCTGGCATCCCCTTCTCAAGGGTAAATTGCACCAGATGATGCCAATTTTCTCCGGCCCCTACATGCAGATGCCAGCTATCAGCGCGCTCTTCCACATCAATTCCCATGATGCGGTTGACGATCACCGTTCCGGCAAAATCTTCGAGAAACAGGACATTACTTCCTTCGCCCAGAATCAGTACGGGTTCGTCGTTTTCTGTTGCGCTTTGCCATGCACTCAGCAATTGCTGTGCAGTATCGGCACGTACAATGTTATTAGCATTGCGTTGAATGCCAAAGGTATTCCAGGGTTTAAGGGAGTGGTTCATAGACGCTATCCTGATGCAAAAACGGAGGTAGTTTACCGTATAAGCAAGGAGTTGGGGGATTTGTTTGTGCGCCGTATAAATGCAAAAAGGCCATCCTTACGGATGGCCTCTTCACTTAATTGATGCCTGGCAGTTCCCTACTCTCACATGGGGAGACCCCACACTACCATCGGCGCTACGGCGTTTCACTTCTGAGTTCGGC